>NZ_BAAALS010000007.1:0-210764 GCF_039528415.1 Luedemannella helvata | reverse complement strand
GCCCGGAGCCGACCGAACCGCCGCAGGCGGCGGTGGCGGCCGCGCTCGCCGCGCCGGCCTCCCCGGCGGCCCCGACCCAGCCTGCCCCGACTCCAACGGCCCCGACCCAGCCGGCCCCGACTCAGCCGGCCGCGGTGCCGGCGGGCGGCGGGTCCGGCCAGGCGCGCCCCGCGGTGCCCGTGCCGTCGGCCGGCACTGTCGCGCTGGCCAAGCCGCCCGTGCGCAAGCTCGCCAAGGATCTCGGTGTCGACCTGCACCAGCTCGTGGGCAGCGGGCCGCAGGGCTCGATCACCCGCGACGACGTGCAGGCGGCCGTCGCGGCGCCGGCGACGCCCGCGGCCGGTCGCGAGCGGCGGATCCCGATCAAGGGTGTGCGCAAGCACACGGCCGCGAACATGGTGGCGTCGGCGTTCACCGCGCCGCACGCGACAGTGTTCCTGACGGTGGACGTCACCCGCGCCATGCGGGCCGTCGAGCGGCTCAAGACCCTGCCCGAGTGGCGCGACGTGCGGGTCTCACCGCTCCTGCTGGTGGCGAAGGCCGCGCTGGTCGGCATCGCGAAGCACCCGATGATCAACTCGACCTGGTCGGGGGAGACCGGCGAGATCATCGTCAAGGAGTACGTGAACCTCGGCATCGCGGCCGCCACCGAGCGCGGCCTGATCGTCCCCAACATCAAGGACGCCGGACGGCTGAGCCTGCGCGAGCTGGCCGAGGCGATGAACGCCCTGGTCGGGGTCGCGCGCGAGGGCCGCACAGCCCCGGCCGAGCTGACCGGCGGCACGTTCAGCATCACGAACGTGGGCGTGTTCGGGGTCGACGGAGGCACGCCGATCCTGCCGCCGGGCGAGGCCGCGATCCTGGCGTTCGGGGTGGTCCGCGAGACGCCCTGGGTACACAAGGGCAAGATCAAGATTCGGCAGGTGACGACGTTGAGCCTGTCGTTCGACCACCGGATCGTGGATGGCGAGCTGGGCTCCAAGTTCCTGCGCGACGTCGGTCGATTCCTGCACGATCCGCTGACGGCGGTGCTGGGATCGGTCTGAGGCGGATAGGTGCGCTGTCGGGTGGGCGGGCCGCTCCTCCCACCCGACAGCGACATTCAGCCGACCGTGGGTCACCCGATCGTGGCCGCGCGCTGTACGGTGTTGCTCGGTCGGCGCGACCCGACCCACCACGGTAGGAGGGCCCAGCATGACGTCCGACGAGACCTACCCGGCGGCTGACCAGCCGGCGGAGGGCACGCAGGGGCGTTACTCGGCGTCGTCCTCGGTCGGCTCCCCGCCGCCCGTGGGCGCCGGCTCCCCGCCGCAGCCCTACGGCCAGCCCACCACGTACGGGCAGCCCGCCACGTACGGCGCGGGCGCCAACGTCTACGGCGGCGCAGGCCCGCAGCAGCAGTCCTACCAGCCGTACGGTCAGCCGGCCCAGCAGCCGTTCGCGGCGTCCGCCCAGGGCCCTCAGGGCGGCAACCAGCCCAGCTCGCCGCCGCCCGGCACGTACGGCACCCCCGCGAGCCAGCCCAGCTCGCCGCCGCCGGGCACCTACGGCACGCCCCCCGGCCAGCCCGGCACCTACGGCACGCCCCCGGGCCAGCCCGGCACGTACGGGACGCCGGCCGCCCCGCCGGCCAACCAGCCGGGCCCGCCGTCCTGGCAGCCGCCCGCCAATCCCGCCCCGGGCCCGCAGTCCTACGGTTCGCCCGCCCCGGGCGTGTTCGGCGGCACGGGCGGCCCCCAGGGACAGCCCGCCCGAGGCGACTTCGGCCGCCCGGGCGCCGAGCCTGGCGGCGTGGCCGCGCCCACCGGCGGTTGGCCGTACGTCGGCGGCCCGCCGCCGGCCCAGAAGTCGCGTAAAGGGCTGATCATCGCGCTCGTCGCGATCGGTGCCGTGATCGTGCTCGCCGGCGCGGCCGCGATCGGCTACCTCGCGCTCGGCGGCGGTGGCGACGACTTCAAGGTCGGTGCCTGCGTCCGCCAGGACGGCAGCGGTGCGACGGTGGTCGACTGCGGCACCACCGGGGCATACAGGATCACGGACCGCGTCGCGTCCGTCGACAAGTGCCCCGACCCGTCGCAGCCCGCGATCGTGCTCAAGTCAGCGACCAAGTCCGATGAGGTGGCCTGCCTGGCGCCCACGGGTAGCTGAAAACCACTCGCGTTCTGTCGTACCCGCCGAACAGACTCGGCGAATGCTCCGCGCCACCCTGCCCCGCCGCCCCGAAGCCCGCCGCATCCTGCTCGGCACCGCGATCGCCTCGATCGGCCGCGGGCTGACCCTGCCGTTCCTGTTCATCTACCTGCACCAGGTTCGGGGCATCGGCGCGGACACGGTCGGCCTGCTGATCGGCTGGTTCGGCCTGGTCTCGCTCATCGTGGCGCCACTGGGCGGTGCCCTGGTCGACCGCTTCGGCGCGCGGCGGGTCGTACTCCCGCTCTTCCTTCTCGACGCCGTCGGCGTGGGCGCCCTGGCGTTTGTGCACAACGTGCCGACGGCGTTCGCGGTGCTCACGGTCTCGGCGCTCGGCGGGCCGGCGCTGTGGTCGGCGCAGAACACGATCCTCGCCTCGCTCACCGAACCGGACGAGCAGCAGCGCACGTTCGGCCTGTCGTTCACCCTGCTCAACCTCGGCATCGGCATCGGCGGCATGGTGTCGGGCCTCATCGTCGACACCGCCCGCCCGGTCACGTTCCAGCTGCTCTACGCCCTGGACGCGGTCACCTACCTGGTGCCGCTCGGCATCCTGCTCAGCATGCCCGCCGTAGGGCGGCGGCTGGTCGACACCCTGACCAAGGAAAGATCAAAAGTAGGGTACGCGGTGGTCCTGCGCGATCGGGCGTTCCTGCGGTACGTCGTGTTCGGTCTCGTGCTGACCAGCTGCGGGTACGCGCAGATCGAGGTCGGCTTCGCGGCCTTCACCACGGTGATCGCCGGGGCACCCGCGCGCGCCGTCGGCTGGGCCCTGGCCGCCAACACCCTGGTCATCGTGCTGTCCCAGCTGTTCGTGCTGCGCTGGCTGGAGGGCCGCAGCCGCACCCGCGCGCTCGCGGTCGCCGCGTGCATCATGGGCTTCTCCTGGCTCGTCCTCGGCGCGGCCGGGTTCCTCGGCCAGCGCGGCTTCGCCATCGCCGCGATCGCGGGCGTGATCGCGTGCTCGGCCATCTTCGCGTTCGGCGAGACCCTGCTCTCCCCGGTCATGCCCGCCATCACGAACGCGCTGGCCACCGACGAGGTACGCGGCCGGTACAACGCGCTCGGCTCGATGATCTGGGGCCTGAGCGCCGTGATCGGCCCGGTGACGGCCGGCCCGCTGATCGGCGCTCACCGCTCCACGCTGTGGGTCATCATGGTCACCTCTGGCTGCGCGGTCGCGGCCGTGCTGGCACTGAGCCTGCGCCGCCGCCTGACCCCGGAACAGGACGGCCGCTTCAGCTCCGGTTCGCAACTCACGCCCGAAGGAGTCGACGGACGGCCGTCCGAGCCAGCAACAGCATGATGATCAGAACGGACACCGAGAGGAAGCCACCCAGGCTGACCTGGTCACCGAAGACGAGATCGACGGACTCCAGGACGAGGAACTTGCTGCCGAACAGCACCACCCACAGCAGCGATCCGGCGACCACCCGCCCGGCCGGGGTGGCGGCGGTCCGGAACCGGGCCTTGCCCCGGCGCTTCGCGGCGACCGTGCCCTCCAGCAGGACAGGTTGGCAGCCGTCCCGGGTTGTGGATTGAAGTGGTTGCTATGCCGGCTAATCAATCCATAACCCACGCCGGTTCGGCACGAAGATCGTCGGGCATGATGGGCGCATGGCACGGGTACGGGCGCCGGAGCTGCGCGGACGAGGCTGGCTGAACACGGGCGGGCAAGCACTCTCGCTCACCGATCTCCGCGGCAAGATCGTCGTACTCGACTTCTGGACGTTCTGCTGCATCAACTGCCTGCATGTCCTCGACGAACTACGGCCACTGGAGGAACGCTACGGCGACGTGCTCGTGATCATCGGGGTGCACTCGCCGAAGTTCGAGCACGAGAAGGACCCGGACGCCCTGGCCGCCGCCGTCGAGCGGTACGGGGTGGCCCACCCCGTACTCGACGATCCCGACCTGGGCATGTGGCGCCAGTACGCCGCGAAGGCCTGGCCGACCCTCAACGTCATCGACCCCGAGGGGTACGTGGTGGCCGCCATGGCCGGCGAGGGGCACGCCGACGGCCTGGCGCGGCTCATCGACGAGCTGATCGGGACCCACGAGACGAAGGGCACGCTCCGCCGCGGCGACGGCCCGTACGTCCCGCCCGCCGACACCGTCACCACGCTGCGGTTTCCCGGCAAGGCGATCACGCTGCCCAGCGGCAACCTGCTCGTCGCCGACTCCGCGCACCACAGCCTCGCTGAGCTTGCCCCGGACGGCGAGACGCTCGTGCGCCGCATCGGCTCCGGCGACCGCGGCCACGCCGACGGCCCGGCCGAGAAGGCGCGGTTCAACGAGCCGGCCGGCCTGTGCCTGCTCCCGGCCCACGAGGCGGACATCGCCGGGTACGACCTCGTCGTCGCGGACACGGTCAACCACAAGCTGCGCGGCGTGAACCTCACGACCGGCGAGGTCACGACGGTCGCCGGCTCCGGCAACCCGTGGCGGTCCACGGTCGACACCGCCCCGCACGACGCCCTCGCCGCCGACCTGTCGTCGCCCTGGGACCTGGCTTGGTACGACGGCCGGGTGGTGATCGCCATGGCGGGCATCCACCAGCTCTGGTGGTACGACCCGATGAAGCGCACCACGGGCGTGTACGCCGGCACGACGGTCGAGGCGCTGCGTGACGGCGCGCTGGACCAGGTCTGGATGGCGCAGCCGTCGGGCCTGTCGGTCAGCCACGACGGCAGGACCCTGTGGATCGCCGACTCCGAGTCCTCGGCCCTGCGCTACGTCCGCGACGGCGTCATGCACACGGCCGTCGGCCAGGGCCTGTTCGACTTCGGCCACGTGGACGGCCCGGCCGCGGACGCGCTGTTCCAGCACCCGCTCGGCGTCGCCGCCCTGCCCGACGACTCCGTCCTCGTGGCCGACACGTACAACGGCGCGGTCCGCCGCTACGACCCCGCGACGAAGACGCTGTCCACTGTGGCCACCGGCCTGGCCGAGCCCAGCGACCTCGCGCTCGTCCCGGACGGTGGCGTGATCGTCGTGGAGTCGGCCGCGCACCGGCTGACCAGGCTCGCGCCCGGCGCGCTGGCCGAGGCCGGCGCGGTCACCGGCGTCCGGCAGCAGACCGAGCGCCCACCCACCCCGCTGGCCCCCGGCGAGGTCACCCTCGACGTCATCTTCACCCCCGCCCCGGGCCAGAAGCTCGACGACTCGTTCGGCCCCCCGACCCGCCTGGAGGTGTCGGCCTCCCCGCCCGAACTGCTGGTCGACGGCGCCGGCACCGGCCCGGAGCTGTCCCGCCGCCTGCTCGTCGCGGCCGGCGTCCCGGGCGGTGTCCTCCAGGTCACGGCCCAGGCCGCCACGTGCGACGCGGACGTGGAACACGCCGCCTGCCACCTCACCCGCCAGGACTGGGGCGTCCCGGTGGAGATCACCCCCGAGGGCACCCCCCGCCTGGCCTTGATCCTCCGCGGCCTGGACACGTAACCCACCCCGCGCCGCCCGCTTCGCACGTGTCACGCGCGCCCTCACCCCGGCAAGGTGTGCACTGTGGCGGCTTGGTGCGCGCCCGAACCCCGCAAGGTGCGCACTTCGCACGCTTCGCGCGCGCCCGAACCCCTGCAAGGTGCGCACTTTGGCGAGCTGTCGCCTACAGGGCGCAACATGGACGGACGGTGCGGGGTTACGCGGCGAATGGCGCGACGGGAACGGACGCCGTCGCCAGGGCCGCGCGCACCGCGCGGGCCAGTTCCACCGCGCCCGGGGTGTCGCCGTGCAGGCAGATGGACTCCACCGGTAGGGAGATCGTCTCGCCCGTCACCGCGACGAGTGTGCCGGTCGTGGCGAGCCGCACGACCCGGGCGCACACCTCGTCCACCGATGTCACCAGCGCCCCGGGCGACGTGCGGGCCACGAGCCGCCCGGACGCCAGGTATCCCCGGTCCGCGAACCCCTCGCCGACCACCCGCAGCCCAGCGGCCGAAGCCAGCGCGGCGAGCCGCGATCCGGGCTGGCACAGCACCGGCAGCCGCCCGCACGCGACCGCCGCGGAGACCACTGCGGACGCCTGGCCGTCGTCCACGGCGGCCACGTTGTAGAGCGCCCCGTGCGGCTTCACGTACCGCACGGCGGTGCCCTCCGAGGCGGCCAGCGCGGACAGCGCCCCGACCTGATAGATGATCTCGTCGCGCAGTTCGTCCAGGGCGTACTCGATGCGCCTGCGCCCGAACCCGGCCAGGTCGCGGTAGCCGACCTGCGCGCCCACCGCGACCCCGGACGACGCGGCCAGGGCGCATACCCGGCGCATGGTGGCGGCGTCGCCGGCGTGGAAGCCGCACGCCACGTTCGCCGAGGTCACGACGGAAAGCAGGGCCTGGTCGTCGCTGAGGCGCCACGCGCCGAAGCCCTCGCCGAGGTCAGCGTTGAGGTCCATGCCCGCCCGTCTGCCGGAACCGCACGGCCGCGCCGGGCCGTGCCTGCGCGAGCAGCGGCAGGTCGACCGCGTCGACGACGCCGATCACCGGGTACCCGCCGGTGGTCGGGTGGTCGGCGAGAAACACGAGCGGCTGCCCGTCGGCGGGCACCTGCACGGCCCCGAGAACGATGCCCTCGCTGGGCAGTTCACCGGCTACCGCGCGGGTCAGGCTGGGTCCGGTGAGTCGCGCGCCGACCCGGTTGCTCTTCGTGCTCAGGGCGTACGCGTTGCCGAGCAGCGTGCCGATCGCCTCGTCGGTGAACCAGTCGTCCCGGGGTCCGAGGCTGATGGTGAGCGTGATCTCGTCCCATCGGGTACGCCGGCCGCGCACGGTGTCGAGGATCGTGGGGTCGTGCCAGTGCCCGCCGAGGGGCAGCCGGTCGCCGACGCGCAGCGGCGCGGGCCCGAGCCCGGAGAGCGTGTCGGTGGCGCGGCTGCCCAGCACGGACGGGACGGCTACGCCCCCGGCGAAGGCGATGTAGCTGCGGACACCGGTGCGCGGCGGCTTGATCTCCACGGTGGAGCCGGGCGCGAGGACGAGCGGCGCGCAGTAGGGAGCGGCCGACCCGTCGACCCGCACCTCGGCGGGCGCTCCGGTGACGGCCACGACGGTCGACACGTGGGTACGGAACGAGCAGCCGCGCATGGTGGTTTCGAGGCCCGCGGCGTCCGTGGCGTTGCCGGCGAGCTGGTTGGCCAGCTCCAGCGCGGGCGCGTCGAGCGCCCCGGACCGGGGTACGCCCAGGTGCGCGTAGCCCGCACGGCCCAGGTCCTGCACGGTGGTGAGCAGGCCCGCCTGGGTTATCTCGATCATGCCCCGACCTCGACGGGCGCGGGCACGCGGGCGACCAGGCGCACCCGCTTACCGGGAGTAAGCAGAGCCGGTGGGTCGGCGGTCACGTCGAACAGGGTGACGTCCGTGTGGCCGACCAGCCGCCAACCGCCCGGCGAGGCGGTGGGGTAGATCCCGACGTACTCCCCGCCGAGGGCGACCGAGCCGGCCGGGACGCGCTGGCGCGGGGTGTCCAGGCGCGGCATCGCGAGCTCCGGCGGCAGGCCGGTCAGGTAGCCCCAGCCGGGGGAGAAGCCGCAGAACGCCACGCGCAGTTCGGTGCCGGACAGCCGCTCGATGACGCCGGCCTCGTCGGTTCCCCAGGCGGTCGCGACGTCGGCCAGATCCTCACCGTCGTACTCGACGGGTATGTCGATGAGGTCGCCCGACGCGGGCGCGGCGGCCGGCGGTGGGCCCCAGCCACCGACGAGGGCGGCCGTGGCGGCGACGTCGGTGACGCCGTCGAGCAGGACCGTGCGGGCGCCCGGGACGATCTCGATAGCGCGCAGTTCACCGGCGGCGCGGCGGCGCATGAGCTCGGCGCGCCAGGCGTCGACCTCGTCGCCGTCGGCGAGTTCGAGCAGGACGGCATGGTCACCGACGCGCAGGATCCGCACCCGCCCATCCTGCCCCTTGCGGCGCGTTAAGGGGAGATCCAGACGGGGTGTGGCGGTGAAAACGGTCACTACTCGTTGGTAACTTACGGTACCGTAACCGTAAGATATGTGACGTGACGACGCTGACTCCTGTCCGACTTCGTCCGGTCGACCTCGGCAAGCCGCGGATGCGCGGCTGGCTGCACGCGTACGCGTTCTTCGTCGCCGCCGCGTGCGGGATCGTGCTGTGCTCGCTGGCGGCGACCCGTCCGGGCGTGGCGCCGTTCATCAGCTGCCTGATCTACAGCGTCACGGTGTGCGCGCTGTTCGGCACGAGCGCGCTCTACCACCGTCGCGTGTGGAGCCCTCGCGGCTACCAGATCATGCGGCGGCTCGACCACACCATGATCTTCGTCTTCATCGCGGGGACATACACGCCGTTCTGCGCCCTGTTGCTGTCGCCCACGAAGGCGACCGTGCTGCTCGCCATCGTGTGGGCCGGCGCGCTCGGTGGCGTCGCCATGAAGCTGTGCTGGCCGCACGGGCCGCGCTGGGTCTCCGCGCCGCTCTACCTGGCGCTGGGCTGGGTCGCCATCGCCGTGCTGCCCGACCTGCTGCACCGCGGCGGCGTGGCGGCGTTCGTCCTGCTCATCGCCGGCGGGGCGATCTACAGCGTCGGCGCGGTGTTCTACGCGTTGCGCCGGCCCAACCCGTGGCCGACCGTCTTCGGTCACCATGAGTTCTTCCACGCGTGCACGCTCGTCGCCGCGATATGCCATCACGTGGCGATTTACTTCGCTCTGTACGCCTGAACGCTGGTTCGTGTTCGCCGTACCGTGACCAGACCGAGACGGCGCGGCGCCCTGCCAGTGTCCCCCGACAGTGCACGATGATCGGGTGACCATCCGGACGCTCGCCATCCTGCGACACGCCAAGGCGGACAACCCGCTCGGCGTCGCGGACATCGACCGTCCCCTCACGCCACGCGGTCACGCCGACGCGACAGTGGCGGGCGCCTGGCTGAACAACCACGCCATCGCGCCCGATCTGGTGATCTGCTCCCCCTCGCGGCGCACCCGCGAGACCTGGCACGGCGTCGCCCTCGGGCTGGGCGCCGCGCCCGTGGTCATCTACGAGCGCGCCGTCTACACGGGCGACGTCGACGACCTGATGAGCCTCGTCACCGAGATCGACGACACGATGCCGACCGTCGTGCTGATCGGCCACAACCCCGGTGTCTCCCAACTGTCGGCCCGCCTCGACCCGAAGCGCGCCGACTCTGAGGGCCTGCGCACCTGCGGGCTTGCCGTGCACCGGCTCGACGCGCCCTGGACCTCCTGGTCACACACGGAAGCGCCGCTGGTCAGCAGCCACACCGCACGGGCGGAAGCCTGATCTTCCGCGCCAGAGACTTCGCGCAGATAGAGAGACACTAAGGGCGGCACGCGCGCGTGCCGCCCTTAGTCGTAGGGGTTCGGGGCGCGGCCCGTTCAGGCCGCGCCCCGAACCGCCTAGAAGGCCTCCTCGGGCAGGTCCATCACGTCCAGCGTCGTGCGCTCCACGATGACCTTGTCGCTGCTCAGGCGCGGCAGTACCTCGCGGGCGAAGAACCGTGCCGAAGCGACCTTGCCCTCGTAGAAGTACTTGTCCGCCTCGGACAGGCCATCGCGGCCCAGGGCCGCCAGGGCGACCTCGGCCTGCCGCTGCAGCAGCCAGCCCACGATGAGGTCACCGAGCGCGAGCAGCACCCGCCGGGACGACAACCCGACCTTGTACAGCTCGCGGGTCTCGCCACCCTGCACCGCGCCGAGCCAGCCCAACAGGACGCCGAGCATGCCCTGCACGTCCTCCAGCGCCGTGGCCAGCGCCTGGCGCTCCTCCTTGAGCTGACCGTTGCCCGACTCGGCCTCCAGGAAGGCCTGGATCTCGCCGGCGACCGTCATGAGCGCCTTGCCGTTGTTCTTCACGATCTTCCGGAAGATCAGGTCGAGGCTCTGGATCGCCGTCGTACCCTCGTACAGCGTGTCGATCTTCGCGTCGCGGATGTACTGCTCCAGCGGGTAGTCCTGCAGGAAGCCGGAGCCGCCGAACGTCTGCAGCGACTCGTGACCCAGCAGCTCGTACGCCCGCTCCGAGCCCACGCCCTTCACCAGCGGCAGCAGCAGGTCGTTGACCTTCTCGGCGTACCGGGCGGTCTTCTCGTCCCCGGCGTCCAGCGCGATGCGCACCTTGTCCTGCCACGACGAGGTGTAGCAGACCAGGGCGCGCAGCCCTTCCGCGTACGACTTCTGCAGCGCGAGCGAGCGGCGTACGTCCGGGTGGTGCGTGATCGTCACCCGGGGGGCGGCCTTGTTCGTGTTCTCGATCAGGTCGGCGCCCTGCACGCGCGACTTCGCGTACTCCAGGGCGTTGAGGTAACCCGTCGACAGGGTGGCGATCGCCTTCGTGCCCACCATCATCCGGGCGTACTCGATGATGAGGAACATCTGGCGGATGCCCTCGTGCACGTCGCCCATCAGCCAGCCCTTGGCCGGCACGCCGTGCTGGCCGAAGGTCAGCTCGCACGTGTTGGACACCTTGATGCCCATCTTGTGCTCGACGTTCGTCGCGTACACGCCGTTGCGCTCGCCCAGCTCGCCCGTCTCCGGGTCGAAATGGAACTTCGGCACGACGAAAAGGCTCAACCCCTTGGTACCCGGGCCGCCCGCGCCCTCGGTGTCCACCGGACGGGCCAGTACGTAGTGGATGATGTTGTCCGTCAGGTCGTGCTCGCCGGACGTGATGAAGCGCTTCACGCCTTCGATGTGCCAGGAACCGTCCGGCTGGGGGATCGCCTTCGTGCGACCGGCGCCCACGTCCGAGCCGGCGTCCGGCTCGGTGAGGACCATCGTCGAGCCCCACTGCTTGTCGACGAAGAGCTGCGCCCACTTCTTCTGCTCGGGCGTGCCCTCGCGGTGGAGGGTGTTCGCGAAGGACGGGCCGGACGCGTACATCCAGATGGGGGCGTTCGCGCCGAGGATCATCTCGGCCAGCGACCACCACAGCATCCGGGGCGCGTTCGTGCCGCCCAGCTCCTGGGGCAGGTCCATGCGCCAGAACTCGCTGCTCATGAACGTCTGGTACGAGTCCTTGAACGCCTGCGGCAGCGGCGCGGTGTACGTCTTCGGGTCGTATACGGGCGGGTTGCGGTCGGAGCTCGCGTAGCTGGGCGCGAGTACGTCCTTCGCGATCCGCTCCATCTCCTCAAGGATGCTGCGCGCCGTGTCAGTATCAATCTCGGAGTACGGGCCCGTGCCGAGCACCTGATCCGCTCCGAAGACCTCGAAGAGGTTGAACTCCAGGTCACGCCTATTGCTCTGGTAGTGGCTCATGGCCGGTGGTCCCCCAGCTTCGAACAGTTACTAACGAGTAACCATCTTACTTACCCACCAGTAACCCCACCTGTGATCCACCTCACACCCCTCGCACCGCACCCCCACTCGGCCTCACATCGCCGCCCTGCCTCGCCCCCACTCCGCCCACCCCCGCCGCCCTGCCGGACGCCTGGCGCCGCCTGCCCGCCAAGGTGCGCACTTTGGCGGCTTCCGCGCCGCCCGAAGCAACCAGAGTGCGCACCTTGCTTGGCCCGACCCGTGGGGCCCGCGCCTCGGGCCTCCTCGCGCATGGTCCTCGCGAGGCGCTTGGGCACCTGGCGTGCGGGCACGCGCGTCGGGAAGGTGCGCACTTTGGCGGCTTCGGCGGCTGCCGTAGCCACCACTGTGCGCACCTTGCTCAGGAGGCCCGGGTTGGTGGCGGTCGTGCGAGGTAATCCCGGCGACATCGGTGGGCAGTTCCGACATCATGGCCGGCGTGCACGAAGTCGAGGTTGTCGTCGCCCATAGCGAGCGCGCGACCGTGCGCGTCGGCGACATGTTTGTGAAGATCGACGCTGATCAGGGCCGCACCGACGTCGAGGTCGAGGCGATGGCGATGGCGCCGGTCCCGACCCCGGAGATTCTGTGGCGCAAGCCGCACGTGCTCGCGCTCGCGGCTCTCCCCGGTAGGGCGCTCGGACGCCTCGGTGAGCCATCGACCGCCACGCCGGCCGCGTGGGCCGCGGCGGGTTCCGCCGTCCGGATGCTGCACCACGCGCCGTTGCCGCCATGGCCAGGTCGCAGCGTCGACTGGTTCGCATCGCGTCTCGACGAGGAGTGCGCGTGGCTCATCGCCAACGATGTTCTTCCCGCCGAGGTGGTCACCCGCAACCGCCGGCTCGCCGAGACCGCACTCCGGCCGTGGACACCCGTGTTCATCCACGGCGACCTGCAGGTCGACCACGTCTTCGTCGCCGGTGACGAGGTCACCGGCATCGTCGACTGGTCCGAGGCGTCCCAGGGCGACGCGCTCTTCGACCTCGCCATTCTCACGCTCGGACACCCGGAGCACCTGGGCGACGTCGTCGCGGGCTACGGCACCGATGTCGACCACGACCTCATCCGCGCGTGGTGGTCGTTGCGCTGCCTGACGAACGTACGTTGGCTGGCCGAGCACGGCTACGGCTCGCCGGACACCTTCCCCGAGGTCGCCGTGCTGCGATCCCAGCCGTGAGGCTCCCCGGGCGGCCGGGATCGTCAGCGGCGGGACCTTATCGCGGCGCGGATTTCCGCTAACAGGGTGGGGCGGTCGTGACGGAGCCGGTCCGCCGTCACGTGGATGACCAGCCAGCCTGCCGCTTGCAGGCGGTTGAGGCGACGCCGGTCCTTTTGCAGCTGGTCGAGGCTGGCGTGCCAGGCGCCGTCGTACTCGATGGCGATCCGCAGGGCCTCGTACGCGAGGTCGACGCGTCCGATGAAGCCGGCCGAGTCGTGCACCTGCACCTGGAGGTCAGGTTTGGGCAGGCCGCCGAGCACGATCGCCATCCGCAGGCGGCTCTCCTGAGGTGACTCCGACCGTCCGTCCGCCCACGCCACGGCGCGGGCGAACCGGCGGGTTCCGCGCGTTCCGGTTCTTTCGCGTCGGGCGCGGCCGTGGTCGGCCAGCTCCGGCGGCGTCACCAGGCCGAGGCGCAGAAAGCGATCGAGTACGACGACGGCATCCTCGGGCGTACTCCATTGGGTGAGGTCCCAACACGTTCGCAGCGGTGTGGTGACCGGCATGCCGCGAACCGTGCGGACGTCGCTGGGCGGGAACGTCGCGGTGTGGGCGACGATGCCGGCGGTCCTCGGTACGAACCAGGTGCGGCCAACCGGACGTGGCACGAGGACCTCGACGGGCGCGCTGTCGTCGTTGAGGCCGGGGCCGAGCAGTGTGGCCGCTGAATGACCGGCGATGGCGCCGCTGTCCGGCAGCAGGTATTTCGCGACCGCACGGCAGCTCAGCTCGTGGCTTGGCGGGATAGTGGAGTCCACGTAGACGCCACGGATCACGGGGCGCCATGCGCTGCTGCGCAGTTGAGCCCTGGTCAGCTGGCCTTTGGTGACGGCCGTGGGGCCGTGGAACAAACGGCCGCGCAGCGGCGGCGGCCGATGTGGTTGACGGGGCATGCCCGCAATCATCAGTGTTGATCACGACGCTGCGGGCGTACCTGTGCACAACGTGGTGGCCTGTGGACAGTCGCCCGGAGCGACCTATCCGTCTAAAGGGGACGACACCGGACGTGAAAGGCGTTCGTTGGCAGTGCATGACCGCCGGTACGAAGCTGATGTCGTTCTTCCGGGCGCTGTTCGCGCCGCACTACCCGCGCAACTACATCGGGCGCCACCGGGCCCGGTACGCGATTCCGTTGCCGGTCAGCCTGGTGTCGCTGCGCCGGGGCTGACGGAGGGCGTCGAGTCGGGCCGGCGGATCGGGGCGGGCGGCGGGGTACCGCCGATCTCCCAGCTCGGCACGGCCGGCTCGGCGGGCGGCTTGGCGCCCGTGTACTCCAGCAGGAGCAGGGCGATGTCGTCGTCGAGGCGGCCGCGCACCCACTCGACAAGGGCGCTCTCCAGGGACGCGAGGCCGTGCTCGACCGTGCCGTGGCCGAGCAGCGCCCAGGCCCGGTCGGTCGTGGGGAAGAACTCGCCGGCCCGGCGCGCCTCGGCGAGGCCGTCCGTGTAGAGCAGCAGCCGGTCACCCGGCTCCAGGCGCTCCGTGCGGACCTGGGGGACCGGGCCGAAGCCCAGCGGCGGGGCCGGGGCGGGCGGATCGAGAGGGATGACCTGGCCACGCCGCAGCAGCAGGGGTGCCGGGTGGCCGCAGTTGTAGACCGACAGGGTCCCGCCGCGCTCCTCGATGACGGCCGCGGTGACGAAGTCCTCCTCGCCGACGGAGCGGACCACCGCGTGATCCAGGTCCGCGACGATGGCCCGCAGCTCGGCCCGCTCGAAGGCCGCGTGCCGGAACGAGCCCAGCACGTTGATCGCGAGCCGGATGGCGTCGATGCCCTTGCCGCGCACGTCTCCGATGATCATGCGTACGCCGTACCGCGTGGCGACGGCCTCGTACAGGTCGCCGCCGATGTCGGCGGCGGCGCTCGCGGAGACGTACCGGCCGGCGACGGCGAGTTGGCCGATCTGCGGGCCGACCGGGCGTAGCACGGCCTCCTGGGCGATCGTGACGAGCCGGGACAGCTCGGCGTAGCGCTCCTCCTGGCGTTGGCGGACGGTGCTCACCACGACGGCCACCAGCGTGGCCAGCACCATGGCGGTCACCCGGATCACCGCGTTCAGGTCGAAGCGGTCCGGGTCGACCAGGCTGAAGATGAGAGTGAGCGCGGTGCAGACCGCGCCGATCGAGACGACGTAGCGCCACCGGACGAATGCCGCGGCGAGGAACGGGGCCGCCGACAACCAGCCTGCGTAGTGCAGCCGCGGCCCGTCGAACACCTCGACGGCGGACACGAACACGATCAGAGCGCCGGCTGCGGCGAGGCCGGCGCGCGCCTCGGGATTCAGCGGTTCTCTGGCCACGACATGTCTCTCGTCCATCGGGGCGACGCTTGCAGTTCCAGCATGCCGGACTGTGGTCGCTTTCCTGACAGGCTGGAGGCTAAGTCGACCGGGCGGCGCCCGCTTCCATCCGTTCGGTCGGACGCCTTAGTTCGGACCCTTCACTGGTGCGTAAGACCCCTGCCGAGGGGTCTTAGTCTCACCCCGCGAGCACCTCGAACTTGACGCGAATGGACTCGGCCGAGTCTTTAGCGATCTTGGAGAAGGCGTCGTGGGAGAGGTCGAGGCAGCGCCCGTCCGTGTCCGGGCCGCGGTCGCTGATCCGGACCACAACCCAGGCCCCGGTCGACGGGTTCGTGACCCGCACCCGGGTGTCGAGCGGCAGCGTGCGGTGCGCCGCCGTGAGGGTGCCCGCCGCGTCGTAGGCCGATGCCTTACAGGTGCCGGCGACGACGACCTTGCCGTCGGTGGCCGGCGCGTCGCGGTCGGCGTCGCGGCCGGCCCGCTCGGCGTCCCGG
Source organism: Luedemannella helvata (assembly GCF_039528415.1). NCBI lineage: Bacteria > Bacillati > Actinomycetota > Actinomycetes > Micromonosporales > Micromonosporaceae > Luedemannella > Luedemannella helvata. Next base: position 195,291 of record NZ_BAAALS010000007.1, on the reverse strand, counting down.
TCTTCGCCGAGATTGGGAAGATCATTCAGGGAGTACGTGCTGACAGCGGCGGGTGTGGCCGTCGGCGACGCGGTGGCGTTCAGGACGGCGCCGGCCCCGCCGACGAGGACGCCGGCGATGGTCAGCGTCGCCGCGAGGCGGCCGAGCCTGCGTGACCGGTTACGGCGGGGGCGCGGCTTGATGCGGCCGCCATGGCGGGCGGCGTATCGGTCGCTCACGTGACCATCCTTATCCGGGGGTGGCAGGGCCGACGACGAAGATAACGAACCCGTCACAGTGGACGTCAAGTCGAGCGGGTGGTTGCGCCGGAATTACGGTGTTTGCCGTCCCGGAGGGGTGAAACTCAACCGATCCGGCGCGCGCGCCCGCCGCCGGCGTCCCCGAGCGCGGCGGCGAGGTCGCCGCGGGCGCGGGCCACCCGCGAGCGGATGGTGCCGATCGGGCACTCGCAGACCTCGGCGGCCTCCTCGTAGCTCATCCCGAGCAGTTGCGTGGCGACGAACGCCTCCCGTCGCTCGTCCGGCAGCGCGCGGATCAGGTCGGCGAGGAGCACGCCGTCCTCGAAGCCGCCCTGCCGCTGGCCCGGGGCTGCCTCGGCGGCCGACTGCCAGTCGGTGAGGTTGGCCAGCCGTGGCCGGCGGGTCGCCGTGCGGATGTGGTCGACCGCGGTCCGGCGGGCGATGGACATCAGCCACGTCCGGGCGCTGGACAGGCCCGCGAAGCTGGGCAGGGCGCGCATGGCGCGCAGGTACGTCTCCTGGGCCAGGTCCTCGGCGATGCCTGCCCCGACCAGGTACGTCAGGAAGCGCAGGAGGTCCGACTGGGTCGCGGCCACCAGGGCGCCCGCGGCCGCGCGATCGCCGCGCCCGGCCGCCAGCGCAAGCTGAGTGATCTCAGCGTCATCGATGCGTGCCCCTGGCATCCGGTCAGGGTAGTGCATGCCCCGCCCGCGCCCGAAACACGCCACCGGATCGGACAGTCGCCCTGGTGGGAACCGGCGTGGACACGCGGGCGACTATAGGAACATGGGGTGCGAGGACTTTCGTGAGGCACTGTCCGCCCGGCTCGACGGCGAGGCCGAGCCCGTCGGGGCGGCGGTCACCGACGCGCACCTGGCCGGCTGCCCGGACTGCGCGGCCTGGTACGACGCGGCGGCCGGCGTCACCCGCCTGGCCCGCCTGCGGGTCGCCGAACCCGAGCCGGTGCTGAGCGCCACCGCCCTGGCGGCGGTCCTGGACGCCGTCCCGCCGCCGTCCCGCGGGAAACGGTTACGCCTGTTCGGGCCAGCGGATGCCGAACGCCGGCGGCGGCGGGCGACCGTGCTGTGGCGGCTGCTCGGCTGCCTCGGCGCCGCGCAGTTCCTGCTCGGCGTGGCCCAGATCGGCAGCGCCTCGGCCGGCCATGTGCACGCCGGCGGCAGCATCGGCGGCGGGGTCGCGGCCGGCGTGACCGCCGGGCACCTGTGGCACGAGTCGGCCGCCTGGAACGTCGCGATCGGCGCGGCGTTCGGATGGATCGCGCTGCGTCGCCTCCGGCCGGCCGGCAGCCTGCCCATCCTCACCGCCTTCCTGGCCGTCCTGGCACTGGTCAGCATCGGCGACGCGCTCGGCGGGAAGGTCGCCTGGACCCGCCTGGCCAGCCACGGCGTCCTCGTCGCGGGGTACCTGATCCTGCTCGGGCTGGGTCGCCTCGACGCGGAGGGCCGCCCGCCCGGCGCCCGCGCGGGCGGGACGCCGCGCTGGCGCGTCCAGTTCGACGAACCGTCCGACGGGACGCCACCGGCGGCCCTGCTGCGCCTGCCGACCCGCCGCACCCCGCCGCCCGCGACAGCCGAGGCCACCCGCCACGCGGCCTGACCGAGGGCGTCGGACGCGCGCTGGCCTCAGGGCGCGGTCGACGTGGCGACCAGCGCGGGGGTCGGGGTCGCCCGGGGCGGCACGACGCGGTGCACGGTGGCGAGCACGCTGGCCATGACGAGGGCGGCCGTGCCGGTGATCGCGGCGGCGCTGCCCGCGTAGAACAGGAACAGGTCACGGCGGCGCATGTCCTCAGGCGGGTTGATCAGCGCCGTATCCACCCAGTTCAGCGCCCCGATCGAGACCAGCAGCGCGAGGCCGCCGAGCAGCGCGAGGCTCGCCGCCACGAACGCGTTCGTGCGCCGCGCCTCGACGACCTCCCCCGGCTCGGCCCGTTGCGCGACCAGCAGGACCAGCCCGCCGAGCGCCGCCCAGCCACCCACCACGAGCAGCGCCGCGATCGCGTCGGAGGGCCGGTGCCAGCCGGCGGACATGGTGGCGACCCCGGCCAGCGCGGCGTACCCGGCGCCCGCCACGCCGGCCACCCCGCGCGCCCGCACGGGCAGTACGAGCACGAGCGCGATGGCCACCGAGGCGGCGATCGTGGTGTGGCCGCTGGGCAGGCTGTTGCCGACCGCCTCGCGGGCGGGGTCGACGCCGAGTTCCGGCCGGTACAGGCCGTGCTTGAGCAGTTGCGTGGTCACGTTCGCGCCGGCGATGAGGCCGCCCGCCACGAGGGCGAGCAGCACGCGGCCGCGGGCCAGGGCGATGAGCACGATGACGGCGGTGGCGGCCGCGACGGAGGCCACCGACATGGCGTCGAGGACCCGGTCGACGAACGGCTCCACGGTGTCGCGGCCGATCGTGTTGCCGGCCAGCGCGGCTGTGTCGACGAGCTGCCCATGTTCGGTGCGTACGGAGAACCGCCACACGGCGATCAGGGCCGTGGCCTGCAGAAACCCCACCAACACCAGCCATGCCGCGGTCCACCCGAAGCCCCGGTTGCGCATACGCAAAAGGTATCCGTCGGGACGTGAACCTGGCATGACGAGCCTGCGCGACGGCGTAGATTCCTAGGCATGGCAACACTTAGCGACGAGGATGTCGCCCTGCTCAGCGAGCCTCAGCTCGCCCACCTCTCAGTCATAGATTTCGATGGCGCGCCACACGTCACACCCGTCTGGGTGGACACGGACGGCGAGTACATCCTGATCAACACCGCGAAGGGCCGGGCGAAGTACGAGAACCTGCGCCGCGATCCGCGCGTCGCCGTCTCGGTCGTGGACCGGAACGACGACTGGCGCACGCTGCTGGTGCAGGGTACGGCCGAGCTGGTCGAGGAGGGCGCCGACGCGCATATCGACAAGCTCGCCAAGAAGTACCTCGGCAAGGAGCAGTACCCGTTCCGGCAGCCGGGCGAGGAGCGCGTCATCGTGCGGATCTCCCCGACCCACAAGCTGCGTCAGGGGTAGGCGGCCGCGGTCTCCGGCACGGCGGCTGGCGTGTCCGGGATCCGCCAGCGCCGCTCGCCCCGGCGGATGCTCAGCCAGGTCACCAGCCCGGCCGGCAGGATCAGCCAGCAGGAGAACAGCCGGTACCCGAGCACGGCCGCGGCCGCTGGCGCCTGCGCGGCCCCGGCCGACACCAGCGCGGTGAGCAGGCTGGCCTCGATCAGGCCGATGCCGCCCGGCGTCACCGGGAACTGCCGGATCAGCTGGATCGCCAGGTAGGGTGCTGCCAGGTCGAAGAAGCCGAGCTGGAGGTGGAACGCCTGCGTGGCGGCCAGGAGGCAGGCGAGGTCCGCGACCCAGGACAGTACGGCCCACAGCAGCGCGAGTTGCCAGTGCCGCCACGGGACGGCGCCCGCCTCGCGCAGTGCCGCCCGTACGGGCCAGATCTTCCTGGCCAGCCACCCCGCGGGGGCGACGGCCGACTCGGCGGTGACCGGCGCGGACGTCGCGCGGGGTTCGCGGGTGAGCACGCTGCCGACGCCGGCCACGCCGATGACCGCCGCCAGCACGCCCAGCGCGCCGGCCATGCCCGGGTGGTCGCGGATCACCTCGCCGAGGCCGCCGATCAGGTGCGCGGCGGCGCCGGTGAGGTAGAGCATCGCGAGGCCGGCGAACGAGATGAAGCCGGACAGGATCATCACCGTGGTTGCCGTCTGGCGGCTCGCGCCCCAGACGCGGAACTGCTTGTACGCGAAGCCCGAGGAGACGGCCGAGCCGGCCGGCAGGCCGATGGCGATCGCCGAGCGGCTCACCGTCAGGGCCATGGCACGGTGCATGGTGGTCGGTACGCCGAACGCGAGCAGCAGGCGTCGTTGCTGGTGGGCGAAGAAGCGCAGCGAAAACGCCTCGGCGACGGCGGCCACGACCAGCCAGAACGGGTTGGCCGAGCGCAGCGCGGCGAGCAGGTCACCCGGATCCGGCAGCTTTCCGCGCAGCGTCAGCACCACCGCGGCCACGGTGGCCACGGCGATGAGGAGGCGGAGCCACCGGGGGATGCGTTGCACGAGACTAGAACGTACTCGTCGGTTGACCAGTCAACTATCGAGTTATCCCTCTGAGAGATCGACGTCACGGGCGCGCGCCCGCGGGCGAATGACGGACAATCAAGGGTCGCGTCCCCAGCTGAGAAGAGGTCCTTGGCCGTGCAGCCCATTGAGCCGACCCCCACCGGGGACGGCGAGTCGACCCGGCAGGCTGAGATCGCGCGTGAGCAGCGTCACGTCGACAAGGTGTACGCCCGCCTCGAGACCGTACGGGCGGAGGCCGAGCGCGCCCGCACGGAGGGGTACGCCCTGGCGCGTGCGCGTACGCCCGGGTCCCTCGTGGAGCGCGACGCGATGGTCTATCACGCGGCGCAACGACTGCGGGCCCTCGACGCGGAGTACGAGGGACTGGTCTTCGGGCGGCTGGATCTCGTCGACGGCGAGGTGCGCCACGTGGGCCGCCTCGGGGTGCGCGACGACGAGCACGAACCCTTGGTCATCGACTGGCGGGCGCCCGGGGCCGCGCCGTTCTACCAGGCCACGGCCGAGCAGCCGCTGGGCGTCGCGCGCCGGCGCGTGATCCGGTCCAACGGGCCGACCGTGTTGGACGTGGAGGACGACCTGCTGGACGTGGCGGGCGCCGAGGCCGCTGGCGTCTCGGTCACCGCGGTCGGCGATGGTGCGCTGATCGCGAGCCTCGCGCGGGCCAAGGGCACCCGGATGCGCGACATCGTGGCGACCATCCAGCGCGAGCAGGACGAGGCGATCCGGGCGCCGGCCGGCGGCGTGACGATCATCGAGGGCGGCCCGGGTACCGGCAAGACGGCCGTCGCGCTGCACCGGGCCGCGCACCTGCTCTACCGCGACCGGCGCCGGTTCGAGGGCGGCGGCGTGCTTCTCGTCGGACCGTCGTCCGTGTTCATGTCCTATGTGGAGCGGGTGCTGCCCTCGCTGGGCGAGGAGACGGTCGAGCTGCGCGCGCTCGGCGCCGTCCTGGACGGCGTGCGCTCGGAGCGGCTCGACCCACCCGCGGTCGCCGCGATCAAGGGTGCGCTGCGCATGCGGGCCGTCCTGCGTCGCGCGGTGCGCGAGGCGCCGGCGGACGCGCCGCGCGAGCTGCGCGTGGTCTTCGGCGGCCAGGTGCTGCGCGTGCGCGAGCGGGAGTTGGGCGCCGCGCGCCGGCAGGTCAACGGCCGGGTGCAGCGGGCCAACGCGGCCCGGCAGGAGGTGCGCCGCGTCCTGCTCGACGCCGCGTGGGCCGCCCGCCCGGAGGGCGTGTCGTGGGACCGCGGCCGGTTCAACGAGGACGTCGCCGACTCCGACGCCTTCGCGGACTTCGCGCGCCGCTGGTGGCCCGTGCGTACGCCGGTCGACGTCCTGGCCGCGCTGGCCGACCCGAAGCGGCTGGCCCGGGTCGGCGGCCGCGACCTGACCCCCGGCGAGGTCTCGCCGCTGGCCCGGTCCTGGGCGAACGTGCGCAAGGACCCGTCCGTGGCCGACATCGCACTCCTCGACGAGCTGCGCACCATGCTCGGCGAGCCGCCGGCCCCGCCCCGCAAGCGCGACCCGTACCTGCTCATCGACGGCGTCCGCGAGCTGACCAGCGCTGCCGACCGCGAGTTCGCCCAGCGCGAGCGCGCGGCCCGGCCGGACAACTACGACGGGTACGCCCATGTGCTGCTCGACGAGGCGCAGGACGTCTCCCCGATGCAGTGGCGCATGCTGGGCCGCCGTGGCCAGTACGCCAGCTGGACGATCGTCGGCGACGCCGCCCAGAGCGCGTGGCCGGACCTGAACGAGGCGCGGGTGGCCCGCGACGAGGCGCTGCGCGGCAAGCGGGTGCGCCGCTTCCACCTGGGCACCAACTACCGCAACCCGGCGGAGATCTTCGAGTTCGCCGCCCCGGTGGTGCGCCGGGCCGTGCCCGACGCGGACCTGCCGGTGGCCGTGCGCCGCACCGGCGCCGTGCCCGAGCACCGCGCCGTGACCGATCTGCCCACGGCGGCCCGCGCGGCCGTCGACGAGCTGCTCGCGGCCGTCGACGGCACGGTCGGCGTCATCAGCACGGCCGCGCGTCGGCGCGAGGTCGAGGGGTGGTTGCGGCCCGACCCGCGCCTGCAGGTCGTCGACGGCATGCAGGCCAAAGGCATGGAGTACGACGCGGTGCTCGTGGTCGCGCCGGAGGAGTTGGCGGCGGAGTCCGCGGCCGGCGTACGGGTGCTGTACGTGGCGCTGACCCGGGCCACGCACCGCCTCACCACGATCGGGGCGGACGACTCCTGGCTGAACGGCTGAGGTCCTTGCTCCGAAAGGGGCGTCCCGTCGACGTCGCGGTGTGACCCGGGGTCGCGCGGAGGGCCGTCACGGTTCGTGACGGCCCTCCGCACGAGGGATCAGATGCGGTCGAGGGCGGCGCGGAGGGGGTCCAGGCCCAGGGCACCGAGGTCCAGGGCCGCGCGGTGGAAGGCCTTGAGGTCGAAGTCGGCGCCCTTGCGGGCCTCCGCGTCGGCGCGGGCCTGCATCCAGATGCGCTCGCCCACCTTGTAGGCGGGCGCCTGGCCCGGCCAGCCCAGGTAGCGGTTGAGCTCGAAGCGCAGCAGCTCGTCGTCGATGCGGCAGTGCTCGCGCATGAACTCCCAGCCCAGCTCGGGGGTCCAGCGCTCGCCGGGGTGGAAGCCGAACGGGTTGTCGCGCGGGATCTCCAGCTCCAGGTGCATGCCGATGTCGACGATCACGCGGCCGGCCCGGAACGTCTGCGCGTCCAGCATGCCGAGCTTGTCGCCCGGGTCGGCGAGGTAGCCCAGTTCGTCCATGAGCCGCTCGGCGTACAGTGCCCAGCCCTCGCCGTGGCCCGAGCACCAGCACAGCAGGCGCTGCCAGCGGTTGAGCAGCTCCTTGCGGACGACCGTCTGCGCGACCTGCAGGTGATGGCCGGGCACGCCCTCGTGGTAGACCGTGGTGACCTCGCGCCAGGTGGAGAACTCCGTCGTGCCCTCCGGCACGGCCCACCACATGCGGCCCGGTCGGCTGAAGTCCTCGCTCGGGCCGGTGTAGTACACGCCGCCGTCGCTGGTCGGCGCGATCATGCATTCGATACGGCGTACCTGCTCGGGAATGTCGAAGTGCGTGCCGCCCAGGTCCGCGATCGCACGGTCGGCCAGTTCCTGCATCCACTCCCGGAACGCCTCCTTGGTGGGCAGGCTGCGCTTCGGGTCCGCGTCGAGGGCCGCGACCGCGTCGTCGACCGTGCCGCCCGGCACGATCCGGCCGGCCGTGGCCCGCATCTCTGTCTCCAGGCGGGCCAGCTCCTCAAAACCCCACGCGTACGTCTCGTCGAGGTCCACCTTGGCGCCCAGGAAGTACTGCGAGGCGAGCTGGTAACGGTCGCGGCCCACGCCCTGCTTCTCGCGGCCCAGCGGCGCGAGTTCCGCGCGCAGGAACTCGGCGAACCCGGCCGTGGCCTCGGTCGCGGCGGCCGCGGCGGCGTCCAGGTCGCGGCCCAACGACGCGGGGACCTCGCCCGCCGCGCGGACCCGTTCGACGAGTCCCGGCCAGAAGTTGTCCTTGGCCGGGTCGCTCCAGCTGTCGCACTGCTTGGCCATTTCGAGCATCTGGTCCCGCGCGGAGACGTGCCCGTCCGCCGCCGCCTCCCGGATGGTCTCGGTGAACTGGGCCACCGCCGCCGGGAACGCCGCCATCCGCGCCGCGATGTTCGCGGCCGCGTCGTCGCCGGCCAGCGGCATGAGGTCGAACACGCCCCGCGTGCCGTGCAGGGCACTCGAGATGACGTTGATCTCGCTGGTGATCTCGCCGGCGTCGTACCGGGCCAGGGCCAGTCCCAGGCGCTCCTCCATGGCCTCCTTGGCGACGCGCTCCCGCTCGTCGGCCGGCTCCACCGAGGAAAGCTCCGCCAGCGTGCGCCTGTCCAGCTCGGCGAGCGCGGCGAACCCGCCCGGCGAAAGGTCGGTCAGTCTGTCGTCGTATCCGGCGATGCCCACCGAGGTCGCGCCGACCGGGTCCAGCGCGGCCCAGTCGTCAACGTAGCTGTCGGCGATCTCATCAGTACGTCCCATTGACGCAACCTACCGTCATCACCGGGAAATGGGCGCGCGCATTGTCGCACCGAGCATGCAGGATAGGGGCCGTGACGACCCCGGTCCTTACCGAACCTCGGGCGGGCGACGCCCGGGCCTGGCTGCCCGCCTATGCGACGCTCGCCCTGTTATGGGGTGCGAGCTTTCTGTTCATCAAGGTCGCCGTCGAGGGCGGCGTCGCGCCGATCTACCTGACGCTCGGCCGGTGCGCCGCCGGCGCGCTCGTGCTCGTCGTGCTCCTGGCGGTCACGCGCGACCGGCTGCCGCGCGACCCGCGCCTGTGGGGCCACCTCGCGCTGCTCGCGTTCATCGGCAACGTGGTGCCGTTCACCCTGTTCGGGTACGGCGAGCAGCGCGTCTCGTCCATCCTCGCGGGCATCTGGAACGGCACGACGCCGCTGATGGTGCTGCTCGTCGTGCTGCTGTTCATGCCGTCCGAGCGGCCGACCCGCGAGCGCATCCTCGGGCTGGTGGTCGGGTTCGTCGGCGTCCTCGTCGTGCTCGGCGTGTGGCGCGACGTCGGCGGCGGGGAGCTGACCGGGCAGCTCATGTGCTTCGGGGCGGCGGCCTGTTACGGCTTCGCCATCCCGTACACGAAAAAGATCATGAACGGTCGGTCGGAGTCCGGCCTGGCGCTCGCCGGGGGACAGCTGGTGGCGGCCACCGCGCAGCTGCTCGTCATCGCGCCGCTGCTCGCCGGCGCCCCGCCCACCGGCTCGACGCTGACGCCCAAGGTGATCGCGAGCGTCGTGGCGCTCGGCGCGCTGGGCACGGGCGTGGCGTTCGCGCTCAACTTCCGGGTCATCCGCCTCGCGGGCACGACCACGGCGTCCACAGTCACCTACGTGGTGCCGCTGATCGCGACCGTGATCGGCATCGTCGTGCTGGCCGAACACCTCAGCTGGTACGAGCCGGTGGGTGCCCTCATCGTGCTGGCCGGCGTCGCCCTGTCCCAGCGCGCGCCCGCTAGGCGTGCGTAGCGGCCCAGGCGACCAGGTCGTCGGCCGACCAGGTGTTGATCACGCGTTCGGGCGGCACGCCGCAGGCGACCGCGCGGGCGCAGCCGGCGCGCTGCCAGTCGAGCTGGCCGGGCGCGTGCGCGTCCGTGTCGATCGAGAACCGGCAGCCCGCCTCGACGGCCAGTCGCAGCAGGCGCTTGGGCGGGTCGAGCCGGTCCGGCCGGCAGTTGATCTCGACGGCCTTGTCGTGCTCGACGCACGCCGCGAACACCTTCGCCGCGTCGAACCGGCTCTCCGCCCGGGACCGGCCCCGGTGACCCTTGTCGCCGCCGGACGTCGCCAGCTTCCGGCCCGTGCAATGGCCGAGGATGTCCAGGTGCGGGTTGCGGATCGCGGCCAGCATGCGGCGCGTCATCACGTCGGGCTCGTCGGCCAGGTTGCTGTGCACCGAGCCGACCACCACGTCCAGCTGCGCGAGCAGGTCGTCCTTCTGGTCCAGTGAACCGTCCGCGAGGATGTCCACCTCGATGCCGGTGAGGATCCGGAACGCCGTGCCCGTCGCCGCGAACGTCTCGTTGAGGGCGGCGACCACGTCGAGCTGTTCGCGCAGCCGGGAGGCCGTCAGGCCGTTCGCCACGGTCAGCCGCGGCGAGTGGTCGGTGAGCACCAGGTACTGGTGCCCGAGGCCGAGGGCGGCCATCGCCATCTCCTCGATCGGTGCCGACCCGTCCGACCACTCCGAGTGCGTGTGGCAGTCGCCGCGCAACGCCGTACGCAGCGCGGTCGTCGCCTCGTCCACATCGGAGCCCTCGGTGGCCAGCAGCCGGCGCAGGTAGACCGGTTCCTCGCCGGCCAGCGACTCCTCGACACACCGGGCCGTCACGGTGCCGACGCCGGCCAGCTTCGTCAGCGTGCCCGCCGCGGCCCGGGACGCGATCTCCTCCGCCGGCAGCTTGGTCAGCGTCGCGGCGGCCGAACGGAACGCCCGCACCCGGTACGTCGCCTCGTTCGCGGCCTCCAGCAGGAACGCTATGCGCTGCAGGTCAGCGACGGGGTCACGGCTTGCCATGCCTCTCACCGTAGTCGGTGGGTTCCTCGATAGGGTGCGTTCACGTCGATGGACCGGGAAGGGCGGGCGATGACACAGGCATCCGCGAGAGGACCGGTCGTGCCGGTCTCGCCGGGGTTCGGGCCCGCCGATGAGGCGGCCGCGCACGAGGCCTGGGCCAGCGCGGCGCGTTCGTCCACAGTGTTCTATCCACCCCGCCCGCTTGGTGTGGCGGGCTGGACCCGCACCTACCGCACCGCGCTCATGGTGCTCGGCGGGACGCTCGCATTCGCCGTCGCGTGGAGCAACCCGGACAAGGACACCTATCACTCCAACTGGCTGATCTGGACCGCCGTGGCGGTCCTGCTGGGCGCGCTGAGCGGCTCGGCGTTCGGGTCCGGACTGGCCCGCCGCGGCGAGGTGAACCGGGTCCTGCGCATCTCGCACTGGCAGACGATGCCGGCCATCGTCATGTTCCTGCTGCTCGCGACCGTCGCCGTGGTGAGCTCCAAGTTCTTCATCGGCAGCGGGCTGACCGCCCGGGGCGTCCTGCTCACCGCCATCGCCGTGGTGGGTGCCTTGCCCGCCGGGGCCACCCTCGCCGCGCTGCGCTGCCTGGCCCTGCGGGGCTTCACCGGTACGCCCGGCGAGCAGCTCGCCGCCCTGATCAAGCTGCGCCGGGTGCTCAAGCGGGTGCTGCAGCTGCTGGGCAGCCTGCTCGTGTTCATCGTGCTCGTGAACGCGGCCGCGATCGGTTGGGGCACGGCCAACCACCTCGACGAGGCGGCCGTCGTGTACACCGGCGCCGCCGGCACCCTGCTGGTCGGGCTCATGTACGTGCCCACCTCGGCGCTGCTGCGGCGGCGGGCGAGCATCTTCGTGAGCCAGTTCGTCGACCTGGCGCACGCGCCCCGTGAGCGGCTCGTCGAGGCCGCCGAGGACCGTGCCAAGCTGGAGCACCTGCTCGGCCTCGACCACACCACGTTGGGCGAGATCCAGGCCGGCCTCGTGATCGTAAGCCCGCTGCTGGCCAGCGCCGCCGCCGCGCTCCTGCCGCGCTTCTAGGTACCGTGAGCGCATGCGGACGATCGACTGGGTGGACGGCGCGGTGGAGATCATCGACCAGACCGCGTTGCCGGACACGGAACGGACCCTCCGGCTCACCACAGTCGACGAGGTGATCGACGCGATCCAGCGGCTCGCCGTGCGGGGCGCCCCCGCGATCGGGGTGGCCGGCGCGCTGGGCGTCGCGATCGCCGCCCGCCAGTACGCCGACGAGCCCGACGCGCTCACGTCGGCCGTACTCCGGTTGGAGACAGCGCGGCCCACGGCGGTGAACCTGGCCCGTGGCGTGCGCACGGCGGCGTCCGCCCTGGGCGGCGGGCCGCAGGCGGTCCTCGACGCCGCGCTCGCACTGCGCGACGCGGAGATCGCCAGTTCGGCCGCCATGGCCGAGCGGGGCGCCGACCTGGTCGCCGTGCTCTGCGGGTCGGCGCCCCGCCTGCTGACCCACTGCAACACCGGCGGGCTGGCCACGGTCACCGGCGGCACCGCGCTGGGCGTCGTCGCCGAGCTGCACCGGCGCGGCGGGCTGGGCGCGGTGATCGCCAGCGAGACGCGGCCGCTGCTGCAAGGGGCCCGGCTGACCGCGTGGGAGCTGGGGCGGCTCGGCATCGACTACCAGGTGGCGGTCGACGGGGCGGGGCCGTTCCTCATGGCGCGCGGCGAGGTCGACGCGGTGATCCTCGGCGCCGACCGGGTGTGCGCCAACGGCGACGTGATCAACAAGGTGGGCTCCTACGCGCACGCGCTGGGGGCGAGGGCGGCCGGCATCCCGTTCATCGTCGTGGCGCCCGAGACGACCGTCGACGAGCACACGCCGTCCGGCGAAACGGTCGAGATCGAGGACCGCGCGGCCGACGAGGTGCTGCATTTCGGCAACGCGCGCAGTGCGCCGCCCGGCGCCCGCGCCATCAACCCGGCGTTCGACGTCACCCCGTACCACCTGGTCACGGCCATCGTCACCGACACCCGGGTGATCGAGCCGAACGCCTAGACCGGGCGGACCGCCGTGACCGTCCGGCGGTCGGCGGAGACGGCGGTGACCCAGCCACCCGTCTCGCCCAGCGACAGCAGCTCCTTCGGGCGGGCCGGGATCGTCACCGGCGCCCCCCAGCCGCGCGGCCAGGAGCTGCGTACGTCGTGACCGGGCTGCGCCCAGGCGCGCACGGCGTTCACCGGGTCCTCGGCCAGCAGGGCCTCCCTCGCGTGCGCCAGCTCGGCGAGCAGCGCGTCGAGGGCCGCGAGGACCGGCCCGGAGTTCCCGCCGCACATCGCCGCGATCAGGCCGGGCGGGCTCGCCGCGACCCGGGTCCCGTCCCGGAACGAGCCGGCGGCCAGCGTGCCGGCCAGCGGCACGGCCGCCGCGCGCGACAGCGCGGAGGCGAGCAGGTGCGGCACGTGCGACACGGTCGCCACGGCCTCGTCGTGGGCGATCGCCGTGGTCGGTACGACCCGCACGCCCAGCCCGGTGGCCACGGTGGCCATCGTCAGCCAGTCGCCCAGGTCGGTCTCGGCGTCCAGGCACAGCACCCACGCGCAGCCCCGGAACAGCTCCGCGTCGGCGGAGGCGAAGCCGGCCCGCTCGCGGCCGGCCATCGGGTGCCCGCCGACGTACCCGAACAGCCGCTCGCGCTGGTTCACAAGCTCGCGTACGGGCTGCTTCACGGAGACCGCGTCCGTCACCAGGCCGCTGTAGCCGGCCGCCACGATCTGGTCGAGGACCTTGCCGACGGCGGGCAGCGGTGTGGCGATCGCGACGATGTCGGCCCGGCGAAGCGTGTCGCTCAGCGCCTTGGCGACCTCCCAGCGGGCAGCCGCCGGCGCCTGCGCGGCCGCCGTGCGGGCCATGGCGCGCGTCGCCGGGTCGGCGTCGTACCCGATGACCCGGTGACCGCCCGCCGCCAGGGCACGCAGCAGCGAGCCTCCGATGAGGCCGAGGCCGATGACCGCGACATCCACGGGCACACCCTATTCCGGCGCGGAAACTCCTCGCGTACCGCGTGACACGTAGCGGCGATTCGCGCAGTTCGCTCCTGCGGCCGGCGCGGGACACTACGCTTCGTTCGATGGATCGCTCCCGTCCCCCTTCGGGCCTGTTTCCGACCCGGCCGGCGCGACCCGCATTCCGCGAGCCGCATCCGGTCCGGGTCGGCGCCGTGCTCGCGGGCGCGGGCGCGGCGGCCGCCTGGCTTTTCGTCTTCGCGATGCTGGCCACCTCCGCGCGCGGCTTCGTGTGGCTGGTGCTCGGGGCGGCCGTCGTGGCGTGGCTGGTCGCCCTCCTGCTGGCCGCCGTCGGCGACCGCGGGGTCGCCGTCGGCGTGGCGCTCTCGGCCGGATGCGGCGTGGCGATCGCGATCGCGCTGGTCGTGGCCCGGTGGGCGGCAACGGGATGGTTTCTTTGGTAAACAGCACGTCAAGCGCGTGTCACGGGCCGTCATGGCCCTTGACGGCGCCGCGCGCATGGCTCAGTCTCGGCGACATGGTGTGGAACCCGCAGCGGCTCGATCCGGATCGCCGCCGGCGGCGCCTGGAGGTGCTCGCCGAGCTGGCGAGTGCCAAGGCGCTGCGGGAACGCACCGGTTTGCGACGCGTGGGCGCGCTCATCGTGCCCCGCGTGCCGCGCCGCCGCGTCGCCAACTGAGCCCGCGATCCGGGCGCCCGGGCCGGTCGCCCGCGTACATGATCGTTCGTTGTTCAAGGTCGGGGTGCCAAGTCGTCCGGGGGGACCGTGTCTTATTTCGCCGCAGCGCTGGTCAGGGGTGCCGGGGCGTGGGCCGCGTCTGAGTTCTCGCTCGCCGGCCTCGCCGACATCGAGGACGTCGCGGACCGTCTCCGCGACATCGATCCCGACGCCGACACGGCGCTCCTCTTCGTCGAGTCCGACGACTCGTACCTGGTGATCGTCCGCCTGGATGAGGGCGAGGACCTGCGGGTCTTCGGCTCCGACGCCGCCTTCGCGGACGAGTCGCGCCTCGGCGCGCTCCTGCTGGGCGAGATCGAGGAGCCCGTACTCGACATTGAGGAGGAGACCGCGGCGCCGGCGGACGACGACGCCGGGCAACCACCCCTGACGCCGCCGGACGCGGACCCGGTGGGCGACGCGGACCTGCTCGCCGACCTCGGCGTGCCGTCGGCCCGGCTGCTCGCGCTCTGCGCGCAGGAGGGCATGCTGCCCAGCGACATCACGGCCGAGGTGTGCCAGGCCATCGGCGCGGGCGACGAGGTCGAAGAACTGCGGGAGGCGTGAGCGGGCGCAGGGCTCGTCACGAGGCGTGGATGCGGCGGGCCCTTGAGGTGGCCGCCGCCGGGCCGGTCGCGGCCGGGCAGCCGGCGGTCGACATTCCGGTCGGCGCGGTCGTCTACGACCCGTCCGGCGTCGAGCTGGCGAGCGGTCGCAACGAGCGCGAACTGACCGGCGACCCGACCGCGCACGCCGAGATCGTGGCGCTGCGCCGGGCCGCCGCCCAGCGCGACGGGTGGCGGCTGGACGGCTGCACCCTCGTCGTCACCCTCGAACCCTGCACGATGTGCGCGGGCGCGCTGGTGCTGGCCCGGATCGAGGTGGTCGTCTTCGGCGCGTGGGAGCCGAAGACCGGTGCGGTCGGGTCGCTGTGGGACGTGGTGCGCGACGCCCGGCTCAACCACCGGCCCGAGGTCTACGCGGGGGTGCTCGAGCCGGAGTGCGCGGCGCTAATGAGAGATTTTTTCCGGCGTACGCAGCAGGCCGGCGGCGATGCCCCGAGCCTCCTCTGACCAGGCGGCGGGACGCAGCGTCCGCGGGTCGAGCTTCACGTTGACCCGCCGGCCGTCGGCGTAGAGCTCGTCCCCGTCCGGCGAGGTGAACTCGAAGCCCACGACCGCGCTGGTCTCGCCGAGCTTCTCCAGCCAGAACCGCAGGTTCACGTCGCCGGTGCCCCGGATGGGCCGGTGGTAGGTGATGCTGAACTCGCGCACCGCGTTGATGACGTCCGTGCTGGTCGGCCCGCTGGCCGTGATCGAGTGCCCGCGCTCGGCCCAGAAGGCGGTGATGGCCCGCTCCAACATGAGGGCGTACCGCGCGTTGTGCACGATCCCCATCGCGTCCAGGTCATCGAAGTGCACCGTGACGGTGCGGGTGTGTCCGGTCATGCGTTCACTCCTCAGGCAACAGGGTCGGGTCGGTCAGCAGCGGCCGCAGCAGGCGCAACACGGCAGCGCGGGACAGGGCGTACGTGCGGTCGGGCTCGTGCAGCCGCGACCGGTAGACGGCGGCGGTGCCGGCGGCGTCGACGCCGAACGCGACCAGCTCCGGGTCGGTGCCCGGCTTGAGGTCCCCGAGCTGGACGGCTTCGCGGGCGAGGCGTTCCAGGGTGGCCAACCACTCGGCGGACACCTCCGCGAGCCGGTCCCGGACCGGGCCGGTGCGCGCGTCGTACTCGTACTGCGCGTTCGCGAAGAAACAGCCACCAGGCAGTACGCCGTCGGCGTAGAAGCGCAGGCGCGACTCGTGCACGGCGAACAGGCGCCGCACGCCCCTGGGGCTCTGCAGCGCCGGCCGCACGACCACGTTGGCGAACTGCTCCCGGGCGTGCTCGATGGTGGCGAGCTGGAGTTCCTCCTTGGAGGCCCAGTGGGCGAACAGCGCCGACTTGGTCACCGGCAGGCGCTGGGCCAACTGGCTCAGTGAGAGGCCGCCGAGTCCCTCGACGGAGGCGAGCTCGATCGCCGCGTCCAGCACACTCGTCCTGGTGCGCTCGCCGCGCGCCAGCCGCCCATCGGTCGTCACGCCGGTGACTCTACCCGACTAACCGATCGGTCGGTCACATTGTTAGCGCCGTCACACGGAGTACATTCGGAGTATCAGAAAGTCGGAGGTCGCCATGACAGCGGAAACGCACCACGACAGCCAGCCGGGCCGAGCCGTGCTGCGCGCCCGAGGGCAGGTGACCCTTCCTGCTCACGTCCGGATGGAACTGGGACTACGCGACGGGGATGACCTCATCGTGACCGTCGATAGCGGCCGCGTGATTCTCACGCCCGCCACACTCGTGCCGCGCGACCAGGACTGGTTCTGGACGCCCGAGTGGCAGGCCGGCGAGCGACAGGTGGACGCCGAGTTGGCCGCCGGCAAGCCTGGTCAGGTCTTCGGCAGTGATGAAGAGTTCCTCGCCACCCTGGCCGCCGGAATTGACGACCCAACCGTCCTGCGGTGACCCCGACATACGAGAGTCGACCGATATTCGGTGCCGACTACCGGAAACTGACCCCCGAGCAGCGCAAGCGCTTCCTCGCCGCAGTTGCCGAGATGGTCGACGACCTCAAGAACGGACGCCCGTTCCGTCCCGGCCTCCGCGTTAGGCGGGTACAGGCGACCTCCGGCGTATGGGAGATGACCTGGGCACCCGACGGACGCGCCACCTGGCAGTACGGCAGGGAGGTCCACCCCGGCGAACCGCACATCATTTGGCGCCGCATCGGGACCCACGACGTCTTCCGAGCGCCTTAGCGCACACGAGAACGCCCAGCCGACCGGTAAGGCGGCTGGGCGTTCGTGCTTGTGGCGGTGGCGGCGGGATTTGAACCCGCGGAGGGCGTAAACCCTCACACGCTTTCGAGGCGTGCTCCTTAGGCCACTCGGACACACCACCGCCGAGAAGGGTACCGGACGATCCGGCGGCCCGTCGAAGAGGTATCCGCCTAGGATCTCCAGACATGAGTACGCACATCGGCGCCAAGCCGGGCGAGATCGCCGAGCGGGTCCTGATGCCGGGCGACCCGCTGCGCGCGAAGTGGATCGCGGAGACGTTCCTTGAGGGCGCGACGTGCTATTCCACCGTCCGGAACATGTTCGGCTTCACGGGCACGTACCAGGGCGTACGGGTCAGCGTGCAGGGGTCCGGCATGGGCATGCCGTCCGCGTCGATCTACACCCACGAGCTGATCAACGAGTACGGCGTAAACACCCTGATCCGGGTGGGCTCGTGCGGGGCGATCACCGAGGACATCGGGTTGCGGGACGTCATCGCGGCGATCGGGGCGTCCACGGACTCGAACATGAACCGGTTCCGGTTCGACGGGCTGGTCGACTACGCGCCGGTGGCGGACTTCGCGCTGCTGCGCAGCGCCGTCGACGCCGCCGAGGCGCGCGGCATCCCGATGCGGGTGGGGCCGGTGTTCGCCGCGGACGCCTTCTACATCGAGAAGGAGGGGTTCTACGACCGGCTGGCCGACTACGGCGTACTCGCGGTGGAGATGGAAACCGCGGCGCTGTACACGATCGCGGCCCGGTACCGCGCCCGGGCCCTGACGATTCTGACGGTGAGCGACCAGCTCAGGACGCTCCAGCACGCGTCCGCCGACGAGCGGCAGCAGACGTTCAGCCAGATGGTCGAGGTCGCCCTGGACGCGGTGATCAGCTGATCGGGTCGTCGCGACCCGGCCCGCACCGGGCCGGGTCGCGACCCGGACCTCAACAGGTGTCGAGGCGTTGGGTGTAGAGCGCCCGGACCGCGTCCTCGGCGCCCACGATCAGCTTCTGGACGGTCTGGCCGTCGTGCAGGACGAGGTACGCCACGCCGTTGGGGTGGCGTACGAATGAACCGGCGAACGCCGGTGAGCCGGCCGGCGGCGTGAGGCGCTCGGCGTTCGGGTAGGCCTCGTCGAGAGCGACCTTCGTGTCGCCCACCATGATCCCCTCGGGCGTGTGCAGCGGGGGGAACGCCCAGATGAACGCCAGCCGGTCGTGGTCGAAGACCGGGTCGGCGTGGTCGACGCCGACGAACTGGCGGGCGCAGCCGTGGGTGGCCTCGGCCAGCTTGCCGGCGGCGGTGAGTTCGCCGACGGACTGCCCGATCTGGACGCCGTGCAGCCCGTTGAAGCTGATGACGTTGGGGTCGCCGGTGGTCGGTGCGGGGGCCGGCGTCGCCGTGGTGGCCGCCTTGATGGAGGCGCTCGGGGCGGCGACCGGCGTGGGCCGGGGCGACGGGATGACCGGCGACCGGGGTGTGCCCTGGGCGGCGGCTGTCGTGACCTGGTCGGTGTGGTCGGTGCTCGCGGCGGTACCGATGGACGCGTTGTCCGGCCCGCAGGCGGCGAGGGCGAGCGCACACAGCCCCGCGGTAGCGGCGGCTGGCGCGAATGATCGCCTCATCGTCATGTGTCCCCCTTCGGGCCGGCCGGGTGTCTCCCAGCGCGGTTCCCACGGCCTGAGCCGGCCGCGGTGACGTGTGCGCACCCTGGGGGGATTCGGGTGCCGTGTGTGTGCCGGCGCGTCGGTCGAGCCCGGGGGACCGCGGTGGAGGACCGCTTCCGGACGCCGACTGGCGCGCCGCATGCATCGACATTAGCTCAGTGCTACGAAACCGCTACCCCTGGTGACTATGGAAAACGTCTCTTGACTTCCGCGTTCGTCGGTTGCATGGTTAGTTACATGAGTAATGAACCAACACACCGGGGTCCGTGGGCTACGGGGGGCCACGGACCCCCAGTGGGCGGCCCTGGTGGATGACGGCCGGCCGCTCTTCCTGCAGATCGCCGAGATGATCGAGAACTCGATCATCGACGGTTCGCTCGCCGAGGAGGCCCAGGTGCCCTCCACGAACGAGCTGGCGGCGTTCCACCGGATCAACCCCGCCACCGCCGGCAAGGGCGTTAACCAGCTGGTCGACGACGGAACCATCTACAAGAGACGAGGCATCGGGATGTTCGTCACGACCGGCGCCCGGGCCAAGCTCATCGCCCGCCGCCGCGACCAGTTCGCCCAGCAGTACGTGCGACCTCTGCTCGCCGAGGCCGAAAAGCTCGGCCTCAGCGTCACCGACATCAAGTCACTGATCGACCAGTGGGAGGAGAAGCCGTGACCATCACCGTCACCGGTGTGTCGAAGGCCTTCGGCGGGGTCACGGCCGTCGACGACGTCACCTTCACACTCAAGGAAAACCGGGTGTACGGGCTGCTCGGCCGCAACGGGGCCGGCAAGACCACCCTCATGCAACTGCTCACCGGCCAGCTGTTCCGCACGGCCGGCGACATCAGCGTCTTCGGCGCCGACCCGGTCGAGAACGAGGCCGTGCTCACCAGGATGTGCTTCATCAAGGAGAGCCAGCGCTACCCCGACCAGTTCCAGGTGCGCCACGTCCTCGCCAGCGCGGCCATGCTCTACCCCAACTGGGACGCGGACTTCGCCGCCGCGCTGCTCGCGGACTTCGCGCTGCCCACCAACCGGCGCGTCAAGAAGCTCTCCCGCGGCATGCTCTCCGCCCTCGGCGTGATCGTGGGCCTCGCCGCCCGCGCCCCGGTCACCCTCTTCGACGAGCCGTACCTCGGGCTCGACGCCGTCGCCCGGCAACTGTTCTACGACCGGCTGCTCGCCGACGTCGCCGAGCACCCGCGCACCGTCGTGCTGTCCACCCACCTGATCGACGAGGTCGCCGATCTGCTCGAGCATGTGATCGTGATGGACCGCGGCCGGATCGTGCTCGACCGCGAGGCCGACGCGCTGCGCGGCGAGGCCGCCCTGCTCACCGGCCCGTCGGGCGTCGTCGACGAGCTGACCGCCGACCTTGACGTGCTCCACCTGGAGCGCCTCGGCGCCATCGCCCGCGTCACCGTGCGCGGCGTGCTGGACAGGGACACCCGCGACGACGCGGCGGCACGCGGCGTCACCGTCGAACCGGCCACGTTGCAGCAACTCTTCGTGCGCCTGACCACCCAGTCCGCAGCCGGCCCTCAGCGGGCACCCCAGAAGGAGGCGACCCGATGAACCGGGCCCTGCAGGTCGTCCGCATCCAGACCTTCACCGCGCAGAACGGCCTGACCTGGCCGTGGGTCATCCTCGCGACCGCGTTCGTCATCAACGTGGCCCTCTTCTCCGTCATCGGCGACGACATCCCCGGGGGCCCCAAGACCGGCGCGCTGGCCAGCATCTACCTCACGGCGGCTGCGGTCGGCGCCGTCCTGGTGCACCAGCACCTGCCGTTCATGCTGGGCTTCGGCGTCACCCGGCGCACCTTCTTCACCGCCACCACCGTGCTCACCGCCGCCTGGTCGCTCGGCTCGGGCGTGGTGCTCTACCTCCTGGCCCTGATCGAACGCGCCACGGACGGCTGGGGCATCCGGATGTCCTTCTTCGACCTGCCGTTCCTGGCCCGCGACAACCCCCCACTGCAGATCATCGAGTACGCCGTGACGCTGCTCGCCCTGGTGTTCTGCGGGTTCACGCTCGGCGCCATCATCCTCCGCTTCGGGGCGACCGGCTTCTGGATCTTCACCGTGGCGGCCATCGTGGCCCTCGGCGCGGCGGCCATCCTGATCACGTGGCAGCGCTGGTGGGGCGCGCTGATCGGCTTCTTCGCCGACCAGCCGACGGCCGTGCTGCTCACCGTGTGGCCGGTTGCGATAGCGGCCGTCGCGGCGGCGGGCTCCTGGCTCATCATCCGCCGCGTCACCCCGTAGCCCGCCCGGAACAGTTATGGCGAGAACCGGTCACCAGGTGACCCGTTCTCGCCATAACCCTGTCAGCGAAGAGCTTTGTGCTGCTCAGGTGGCGGAGGATACGAGATTCGAACTCGTGAGGGTTTTATCCCAACACGCTTTCCAAGCGTGCGCCCTAGGCCTCTAGGCGAATCCTCCGCCGGCAACGATACCGAAGGGTTGGCGGCTCGTGCACTCGGGTACAGTGGTCGGAGCCTCTCGTGCGGCGTACATCTCGTGAACCTCCCCAGGGCCGGAAGGCAGCAAGGATAAGCGGGCTCTGGCGGGTGCACGAGAGGCCCTTTTTGTGCCTAGCCGCGCCGCCGCTCGTGGGCCTCCAGGAACTCCCGGACGCCGCGCGCGGCCGTGAGCGCCTGCCGGATGTGTTCGTGAGCCGTGGTGATGACGCGGGCGATCCGCTCGACGGCGGCCGGCGCTGCCGCGATCACGGCGTCGGCCTTGCCCGCCAGCAGCCGCTGGGCCCGCGTGACGGAGATCCGCAGGGTGCGCAGCTGGCCCTCGGCGGCCCGTGTGTTCGCGCCGGCGGCCGTGGCGTTGGCCACCCGGCCGACGAACCGGCCGCGTACCTCCATCAGCGACGCCGCCGTGGCGGTGTCCGTGTCGGCCGCGATGACGGCCCGGATCCTCGGCCGTACGGCGCTGAACGCGTCGCGGCGCTCCACCAGGTCGGCGGCGGCGGCCCGCAGGCCCCGGTTGGTCCGCTCGGCCGCGACGCGGGCGCGTAGCCGGGTCAGCAGGGTGCGTTCGTGGCTGACGAGCGCCGTGAGGGCCGCCTTGTGGCGGTGGGTCAGGTGCTTGGCGTCCGCGACCTGCCGGGCGCTGCGGCCGAGCGACTCCAGCCGCTCGTCGATGCGTTCGGTGACCTGGGCGCGGTGCTTGTCGAGGTTGTCGGGGGCGGCCAGGGCCGGTCCGGCCGGGACGATCAGGGCGGCGGCCAGGCCGCCTGCCACGGCGGCCTGGACAACGAGACGCGTGATGTTGGTCATGCCGCGAGTGTCATCCGACTAAAACGGAAATCAAAGAACAAAACACCTTTCTCGTACCCGTGCCGCGCGGCGCCACGCTCATGTCGTCCGTCGTACCGGCGCGGTAGGTTGTCCGGGTGGCTCTGGCGCTGTACCGCAAGTACCGGCCGCGCACGTTCGCCGAGGTCATCGGGCAGGATCACGTCACCGCGCCGTTGATCCAGGCGCTGCGCACGGGTCGGCTCCATCACGCGTACCTGTTCTCCGGCCCGCGCGGCTGTGGGAAGACCTCGTCCGCGCGCATCCTCGCGCGCTCGCTCAACTGCGAGAAAGGGCCGACCCCCGAGCCGTGCGGCGAGTGCGATTCCTGCCGCGCCCTGGCCCCCGACGGCCCCGGCTCGATCGACGTCATCGAGATCGACGCGGCCAGCCACGGCGGCGTCGACGACGCCCGTGACCTGCGCGAACGAGCCTTCTTCGCGCCGGTGTCGAGCCGCTTCAAGGTGTACGTCATCGACGAGGCCCACATGGTCTCGACCCAGGGCTTCAACGCGCTGCTCAAGCTCGTCGAGGAACCCCCGTCGTACATCAAGTTCATCTTCGCCACGACCGAGCCCGAGAAGGTGCTCGGCACGATCCGGTCGCGGACGCACCACTACCCGTTCCGGCTGATCCCGCCGGGCGTCATGCGCCCGCACCTCGAACAGCTCTGCGCCGCCGAGGGCATCGCGGTCGAGCCGGCCGTGTTCCCGCTCGTGGTGCGGGCCGGCGGCGGCAGCGCCCGCGACTCGCAGTCCGTGCTCGACCAGTTGATCGCGGGCGCCGGGGAGCAGGGCGTGACCTACGCCCACGCGGTCGCCCTGCTCGGCGTCACCGACAGCGCCCTGCTCGACGAGGTCTGCGACGCGCTCGCGGCGGCGGACGGCGCGACGGCGTACGCCGCGGTCGACAAGGTCGCCGAGGCCGGGCACGACCCGCGCCGCTTCGCCAGTGACCTGCTGGAGCGCCTGCGCGATCTGATCATCCTGCAGCAGGTGCCGGACGCGATCGACAAGGGCATCATCGACGGCCCGCCCGACGAGCTGGACCGGATGGCCGCCCAGGCCAGCCACTTCGGCCCCGCGACCCTGTCGCGCATGGCCGACATGCTGCACAACGGCCTCACCGAGATGCGCGGCACCACCAACCCGCGCCTGCTGCTCGAACTCGTGCTCGCCCGGATGCTCCTGCCCGGGGCGGACGACTCAGCGGCCGCGCTGCTCCAGCGCATGGAGCGCATGGAGCGCCGCCTCGCCGCCGCCCCGGAGGCACCGTTCGCCGCGCCCGCGGCCGTCGCCCCCGCCGCCGATCCCCTTCCCGCCCCCGCCGCCGACCCGGCGGGCCACCACCCCACCGGCGGGGCGGGGTCCCGCGACTCCGGCGTCCCGGCCGCCGTGGCGCCCGCGAGCCAGCCCCCGCGCGAGGAGGCTCCCGCCAGCCCTCCCGAGGCCGCCGGCCCGTCGGTCGCGCCCCCCGGCGCCGACGGCGCGGCCCCCGGCCAGCTGGACGTCGCGGCCGTGCGGTTGGTCTGGGACGACCTGCTCGCCGCCGTGCGCCGCAAGAGCCAGAAAACCGCCGCGCTGGCGCGCGACGCGATCGTACGGGCGCTCGACGGCGATACCGTCGTGCTCGTCGTGAAGTCCTCCGCCCTGGCGACGATGCTGACGGACAACTCGGCGCTGCTGGTCGAGGCGCTCTACGAGCGGTTCGGCGGCACGTGGCAGATCCGCTGCGAGGTCGGCGGGGACGCCGCCCAGCGCTTCTCGCCCGGCTCCGCGCCCGCCCAGCCGGCCCGCTCCGGTGGCGCGCCGCGTCCCGCCCAGGGTCGCGACGCCACCCGGGCCGCGCCGCAGGGCGCCGGCCGGCAGAGCGGCGGTCAGGGTCGCGGTCCGGGCGGGGCGGCCGCCCCGGTGCGCGCCACGCCGGCGCCCTCCGGCGATGACGACGACTGGCCCGACACGGCCCAACCGGGCAGCGCGGCCAGGGCGGCGGGTCCGAACGCGGCCGCGGCGGGCGCCGGTCAGGTCGCACCGGCCGGCGTCGGCCCGTCGCTCGGGACCTCGGGATCGGGCACCGGGCTCGAAGAGGCCGCCCGGCCGAGCCAGCCGCCTTCCGTGAGCCAGGCCGGCCAGCTCAGCGCCGCGACCCAGACCGGTCAGCTCGGCGCCGCGGCCCAGGCCGGCCCGGCCGCTGCGCGCAACCCGGCGGCTGCGATGGGGCCGGCCGCACGGGCGGGCGCGGCGGCGCGGGCCGCGGCCGCGGCGCGCGCGGGAACCGCCGGCCGGGGGACTGTTCCGGAGCCGGGCGGGGGGCTGCCGCGGGCACGCACGGCGCCCGCTGTCGCCCGTACGCCGGGAATGGGCCGCGCGGACGACGGCCCGCCGGCGGACGAACCCCCGTTCGACCCGGACTACGACAAGCCGAGCGGGGACCGGTTCTACGACGGGTTCGACCCGGGCGACGAGCCGCTCGACGACGAGACCGAGGCGAGCCTCGGCACCAGCGAGGAGCAGGCCCTGCGGCTGCTCGCCGAGAAGCTCGGCGCGGAGAAGATCAGCGAAACGCCCTCCCGCTAACGGGTGACACCGGAACAATACGGGTATGTCCTATCCGCCGCCTTCTGTCCAACCGCCGCAGTACTACACGATGCCGACGCCGCCCTACGCCAACTGGTTCGTGCGCGCCGGGGGCTTCCTCATCGACTGGGTCGTCGTGGCCATCCCCTCGGCGTGCGGGAGCTGTATCGGCCGGGCGACATCGGACGAGAACGGCAACTACACCGGTCTCGGCGGCCTCATCGGCGTCGTGTTCGGCCTCATCGCCCTCGGTCTGCTCATCTACAACCGCTGGTACCTCGGCGGCACCACCGGCCAGACGTGGGGCCGGCGGGTCATGAGCACCCGACTGGTGGCCATCAACGGCGGGCAGCCGATCGGCATGCTCAAGGCGTTCCTGCGCGACGTGGCGCACATCGTCGACTCGATCATCTGCTACATCGGCTGGCTCTTCCCCTTGTGGGACGCCAAGCGGCAGACACTCGCCGACAAGATCATGAAGACGGTCGTGCTGAAGGTCTAGGCTCAGGGGGACATCCCGGCCCGACCTGAGGAGCGCACCGTGCGTCCCGGAATGAACCCGCAGAAGCTCATGCTCCAGATGCAGCGCATGCAGCAGCAGATGGAGGCGGCCCAAGCCGAACTGGCCGAGACCGAGGTGACCGGCACCGCCGGCGGCGGACTGGTCACGGTGACCGCGACGGCGTCCGGCGAGTTCCGCGGCGTGAAGATCGACCCGTCGGCGGTCGACCCCGAGGACGTCGAGACGCTGGAGGACCTCGTCCTCGCGGCCATCCACAACGCTGCCGCGGCCGGCAAGGAGCTCTCCGACGCCAAGTTGGGCCCGCTCACCAGCGGTCTGGGCGGCCTCGGCCTGCCCGGCTTCTGACGCCGATGTACGAGGGAGCCATCCAGGACCTCATCGACGAACTCGGCCGGCTGCCCGGCGTCGGCCCCAAGAGCGCCCAGCGGATCGCGTTCCACATCCTGCAGTCCGACAAGATCGACGTGAACCGGCTCGCCGCGGCGCTCACCCGGGTCAAGGAGCAGGTGCGCTTCTGCGACACCTGCTACAACGTGTCCGAGACGGAGCAGTGCCGCATCTGCCGCGACCCGCGCCGCAGCGACGAGCTGATCTGCGTCGTCGAGGAGCCCAAGGACGTCGTCGCGATCGAGAAGACGGGCGAGTTCCGGGGGCGCTACCACGTGCTCGGCGGGGCGATCAACCCGCTCGACGGCATCGGCCCCGACCAGCTGCGCATCCGCGAACTGATGTCCCGGCTGGCCAGCGGCTCCGTCAAAGAGATCATCCTCGCGACCGACCCGAACACCGAGGGCGAGGCCACGGCGACCTACCTGGCGCTGCTGATCAAGCCCATGGGACTTTCGGTGACCCGGCTCGCCAGTGGGCTGCCGGTAGGCGGGGATCTCGAGTACGCGGACGAGATCACACTTGGCAGGGCATTCGAGGGCCGCCGCGCGGTCTAAGGTGTTCGCCGTGAAGCTCCTGCACTCCGGGAAGGTCCGCGACGTCTACCTCGACGGCGACGATCTCATCCTGGTCGCGTCCGACCGCGTGTCCGTCTACGACGTCATCCTGCCCACGCCGATCCCGGACAAGGGCAAGATCCTCACCCAGCTGTCGCTGTGGTGGTTCGACCGCCTCGCCGACCTGCTGCCGCACCACATCATCTCGGCCACGGACGTGCCCGCCGAGTTCGCCGGCCGGGCGGTGCGGTGCAAGCGGCTGGAGATGGTGCCGGTCGAGTGCGTCGCCCGTGGCTACCTCACCGGCAGCGGCCTCACGGACTACCGGGCCTCCGGCAAGGTGTCCGGGGTCGCTCTGCCGCCCGGGCTCGTCGACGGGTCCGCGCTGCCCGAGCCGATCTTCACGCCCTCGACCAAGGCCCCCATGGGCATGCACGACGAGCCCATGACGTACGACCAGGTCGTCGACAAGGTGGGCGCGCAGGTCGCGGCCGACCTGCGCGGCATCACGCTCGCCGTGTACCGGCGCGGCTCCGCGATCGCGGCCGAGCGGGGCATCATCATCGCCGACACCAAGCTGGAGCTGGGGTACTCGGCGGACGGCGCGCTGACCCTGGGCGACGAGGTGCTGACCCCGGACTCGTCGCGGTTCTGGCCGGCCGACGAGTGGGCGCCGGGCCGCCCGCAGAACTCGTACGACAAGCAGATCGTCCGCGACTGGGCGGTCAGCACCGGCTGGGACAAGACCGCCCCCGGCCCCGAGGTGCCCGACGAGATCGTCGACCGCACCCGCGCCCGCTACGTGGAACTCTACGAACGCATCACGGGCGACCGCTGGAGCTGATCGCAGCGGGTGGCGTGACGCGACGGTCAGCCCTCGGGGCGGTGGAGGGTCGCGACCGCGATCGTGTGGATCGCGTCAATGTCCTTGAGGTCGGCCAGCTGCGAGCGCGCGCCCGTCACCGTGTACCACTCCGCCGCGTCCTTGTACTGGACGCGGACGACCACATTGAGCGCGTCATCGACCTCGGTGCGCAGCGTGAGGTCGCCCGTCACGACGCCCACCTCGTCGGTCATCACGCCACCCGGCCCCGGCACGATGTCGGTGACCCGCTGCTCCGTCATGCGCCCACTCTCCCATCCTCGGCGGACGCGCGTCAGCAGGTTGCCAGCATGTCCTCCAGCGCCGACTTCTCTTTGGCCGTGATTGTCAGCTTCCAGTAGGACTTCACGGTTACCCAGTCGGTGGCGTACTGACACCAGTAGTCCTGGGCCGGCGGCTTCCAGGTCGACGGGTCCTGGTCGCCCTTGGAGCGGTTGCTTGAGGCGGACACGGCGAGCAGTTGCGGCCGCTCCATGTCGTTGGCGAAGTCGCTGCGCTCGTCGTCCGTCCACTCCCAGGCCCCGGCGCGCCAGGCGGCCGCGAGCGGCACGACGTGGTCGATGTCGAGGTCCCGGGCTACCGAGAAGTCCTTGCCGTCATAGACGCTGTGCCACGAGCCCTCGGTGACCTTGCAGTCGCTGGCGGTCTTTACGTTCTTGCCGTCGCGCTTGAGGACCGCCTCGCGGGTGTCACAGCCGCCGCCCTGGCTCGTCCAGTGCGGGAACCGGTCGCGGCTGTACCCGGACATCGAGTGCCACTCGGCGACCTTGAGCTGGGTGAGCATGCCGCGTGCCGCCCCGCCGCCCGGGGCCGGCTTGGTGACGTTGCCGCCGCCGCCACCGCCGTTGTTGTTGTTCTGAGCGGGGGTCGGGGTTTCGACGTCACAGCTGCCAGCGGTCAGCAGCAGTCCACAAACGACAGAGGCGAGGATGACGCGGAGGGGTGAACGCACGCAGACAGCATGCCCTGCGCGTGCGACAGGAACCAGGCACCCGGACCGAAGTACCCGGGTGTTTCGCTCACGTTATGGCGTTATGCGCGGCGTGCGGGGCGGAAGCCCGACACAACGACTCGGCCGCGAACGTCGGGTTCGCGGACAGGCCGGCACTGAGTCTCCGGTACGTGGTCTTCCGCGTGACGGCCACGTACCGGAGACTTCTCACGACCTAGCCGCGGGTGCCGCGGTTGACGGCCGAGGCGACCGCGCGCAGCGACGCGGTGACGATGTTCGCGTCGATGCCCACGCCCCAGTACGTCCCGCCGTTGACCTCGCACTCCACGTACGCGGCGGCCTGCGCGTCCCCGCCGGACGACATGGCGTGCTCGGCGTAGTCCAGGACCCGGACGGAGATGTCCACGTCGGACAGCGCGTTGACGAACGCGTCGATGGGACCGTTGCCGACGCCGGTGAGCTGCCCGGTCGGGCCGCCCTCGGCGACCAGTTCCACCTTGCCGTCGACGGTCGCCGCCGAGTACGTCGACACGGCCACGGTCGGGTTGATCTGGTGGTCCACCAGGTACTCCTGGGAGAAGATCTCCCACATCGCGCCCGGCAGGACCTCGCCGCCCTCGTCGTCGGTGTGCCGCTGCACCACCCCGGAGAACTCGATCTGCAGCCGGCGCGGCAGGTCGAGGTTGTGCTCCTCCTTCATGATGTACGCGACGCCGCCCTTGCCGGACTGCGAGTTCACCCGGATCACGGCCTCGTACGAGCGCCCGACGTCCTTCGGGTCGATCGGCAGGTAGGGCACGCCCCAGGTGAAGTCGGCCACGGCCGTGCCGGCCGCCGCGGCGTCGCGGTCCAGCCAGTCGAAGCCCTTCTTGATGGCGTCCTGGTGGGAGCCGGAGAACGACGTGTAGACCAGGTCGCCGGCGTACGGGTGGCGCTCGTGGACGGGCAGCTGGTTGCAGTACTCGACCGTGCGCTTGATCTCGTCGATGTTGGCGAAGTTGATCTGCGGGTCGATGCCCTGCGAGAACAGGTTGAGTCCCAGGGTGACCAGGTCGACGTTGCCGGTGCGCTCACCGTTGCCGAACAGGCAGCCCTCGATGCGGTCCGCGCCGGCCAGCAGGCCCAGCTCGGCGGCAGCCACGCCCGTACCCCGGTCGTTGTGCGGGTGCAGGCTCAAAATCACGCTCTCGCGCCGGGGCAGGTTGCGGTGCATCCACTCGATCGAGTCGGCGTAGACGTTCGGCGTGGCCATCTCCACGGTCGCCGGCAGGTTGATGATCAGCGGCCAGTCCGGGGTGGGGTCGATCGCCTCGATGACGGCCGAGCAGATCTCCAGGGCGTACGACAGTTCCGTGCCCGTGTACGACTCCGGCGAGTACTCGTAGAAGATCTGGGTGTCCGGGGTGTGGATCTCGGCGTACTTCTTGCACAGCCGCGCGCCGGTCGTGGCGATGTCGGTGATGCCGTCCTTGTCCAGCCCGAACACCACGCGCCGCTGCAGCACGGACGTCGAGTTGTAGAAGTGCACGATCGCCCGCTTGGCGCCGCGCAGCGACTCGAAGGTCCGGTCGATCAGGTGCTCCCGGCACTGGGTGAGCACCTGAATGGTCACGTCGTCCGGGATCAGGTCTTCCTCGATCAGCTGCCGGATGAAGTCGTAGTCCGTCTGGCTGGCGGCGGGGAACCCGACCTCGATCTCCTTGTAGCCCATCTGCACCAGCAGCATGAACATGCGCCGCTTGCGCTCCGGCGACATCGGGTCGATGAGGGCCTGGTTGCCGTCGCGCAGGTCCACGGCGCACCAGCGCGGCGCCGTCGTGGTCACCCTGGTCGGCCAGGCGCGGTCGGGCAGTTCAACATCAAAAACCTGCTGGTACGGCTGATAGCGGTGTACGGGCATCGTGCTCGCTACTTGCCGCGCGATGGGGTCGGTCGTGGCCATGGTGAGTCGCTCCTCGTTTCGCGGGTGATCAATTCGGCAGGTGATCAAATTGACCGGCCGCGCGACTCACACGGAGACGCTCAGGCGTGGCGCGCAGAAACACCGCGACGAGGTGCCGGCCTTCACGCCGGGATGTTCCCCGGGGCTACTAAGCCTCGTCGCGGCGCATAAGAAGGAGGAGCGCCTGCCACATAGCGCCCCCGACAATACACGCTCGGCAAACGGCCCGCACGGGCGACCACTGGGCCAGCGGGTTCAGGGCTGCGTGGTCGTGCCCGGCGTGGGGGACGGAGGGGGCGGCGGGGCGGCGACCGACAACGGGCCGCCGGGGACGATCGGTGCGGGCAGCGCGATGGAGGCCGGCGCCGGGTCGGGGGTGCCGACCAGGACGAGCGTGCCGAAGGAGGTCCGGGCCGCCGTCAGGGTGCCGTCCGCGTTGTAGCAGTAGATCCCCGGGTCGACGGGCGCCGCGAGCGCGGCCGAGTTCGACTCGATGGAGTAGCAGGTGCCGGAGGCCTTTTCCAGCCGCTGGGCCACGGCGACCGAGAACGGCGCCGCCGGGTCGAGCAGCACGTCGATCCAGTCGGTGAAGATGTGCTGGACCTTGGGGTCGGTCCCGCTCGTGAGCTTCTTCACCTTGACGCAGCCGGGGGTGACGCGGGGCGCGGCGGGGTCGGCGGCCGTGGCGGCCGCCGGGCCCAGGGCGCACTGGAACAGGCCGTCGGTCGAGCGGAACACGGCGGCGTCGGCGTACCCGCCGAGCAGGCCCGCGGGCACGGAGACCACCCACGAGTTGTCCGTGGCGAGCGCCACGGTGACGGTGCGTTCATCGCGGTTGCGGGTGCGCAGGGTGTAGGTCGCCACGTACCGGCGGTCCTTCGCGGTGGCCGCGCTGGCGGCGAGCAGGTCCCGCGCGGCCTGGCGGGGGGAGGCCGCGGGCGTCGCGGACGGTTGCGGCGTGGGCGCGGAGCCGCCGCAGCCGGCCACGGCAGTGACCAACGCCACTCCCGTCAGGACCCCGAATCGCCAGCTCGTGGCGTGGCCGCCGCGGGACACCTTCCGAACCCGGGGGGGCAAAGTACGGACGATATTCGAGAAACGAGGACGTGAGCGCACGAACATCATTGTCAACGACCCTTCCACCGGATGGTGGGATCGACTCTCCCGAGCGTTCGGGGCCGCGAGTATCCTGGTCAGGAGCTCGTCGGCGCCGGCCGGCCATATGGCCGACGGCGCTGTGCCTTGTAACGGCACGGTTTCCGGCGAGCGGAACGCAATCCGAGAGGAGCGACGGCGCACGTGGCCTTGATCGTGCAAAAGTACGGTGGCTCGTCCGTGAAGGACGCCGAGCGCATCAAGCGCGTCGCCGAGCGCATCGTGGCCGCCCGCAAGGCGGGCGACGATGTCGTGGTCGTCGTCTCCGCCATGGGCGACACGACCGACGAGCTTCTTGACCTCGCCCACCAGGTGAGCCCGCTGCCCGCCGGGCGCGAGTTGGACATGCTGCTGACGGCGGGCGAGCGCATCTCGATGGCGCTGCTCGCGATGGCGATCCACAACCTCGGCTTCGAGGCGCGCTCCTACACGGGTTCGCAGGCCGGCGTGATCACGACGTCGACGCACGGCAAGGCGCGCATCATCGACGTGACGCCGGGCCGGCTGCGCCAGGCGCTCGACGAGGGCGCGATCTGCATCGTGGCGGGCTTCCAGGGCGTGTCGCAGGACACGAAGGACATCACCACGCTGGGCCGCGGCGGCTCCGACACCACCGCCGTCGCGCTCGCCGCCGCCCTCAAGGCCGACGTCTGCGAGATCTACACGGACGTCGACGGCATCTTCAGCGCCGACCCGCGGGTCGCGCCGAACGCCAGGCACATCGCCCAGATCACCTACGAGGAGATGCTGGAGCTGGCGGCGTGCGGCGCCAAGGTCCTGCACCTGCGCAGCGTGGAGTACGCGCGCCGGTTCGGCCTGCCGATCCACGTCCGTTCGTCGTACTCGCAGCAGACCGGCACCATGGTCACTGGCTCAATGGAGGACCTTCCCGTGGAGCAAGCACTCATCACCGGCGTCGCGCACGACCGCAGCGAGGCGAAGATCACCATCGTCGGGGTGCCGGACGCGCCCGGCGAGGCGGCCCGGATCTTCTACACGGTCGCGGCGTCGGAGAGCAACATCGACATGATCGTGCAGAACGTCTCCACGGAGTCCTCCGGTCGTACGGATATCTCCTTTACCCTGCCGAAGTCCGACGGCCCGTCGGCGATGGCCGCACTGGGCAAGATTCAGGAGAGCGTCGGCTTTAAAGGCCTCCTCTACGACGACCACATCGGTAAGGTCTCGTTGATCGGTGCGGGCATGCGCTCGCACCACGGGGTCGCGGCGAAGTTCTTCGGAGCCCTCGCCGAGGCCGGCGTCAACATCGAAATGATCTCCACGTCGGAGATCCGCGTCTCGGTCGTGTGCCGCGACACCGACCTCGACCAGGCCGTGCGTGCCGTGCACGACGCGTTCGAGCTCGGCGGCGACACCGAGGCGATTGTGTACGCGGGAACCGGGAGGTAAGGCGAGATGGCAGACAGACCCACGCTTGCGGTGGTCGGTGCGACCGGAGCGGTCGGCACGGTCATGTTGGAGCTGCTCACCGCCCGCAAGAACGTGTGGGGCGAGATCCGCCTCATCGCCTCGCCGCGCTCGGCGGGCAAGACCCTCACCGTCCGCGGTGAGGAGGTCATCGTCCAGGCGCTGGCCCCGGAGGTCTTCGACGGCGTCGACGTCGCCATGTTCGACGTGCCGGACGAGGTGTCGATGGAGTGGGGCCCGATCGCGGCCGCGCGCGGCGCGATCGTGGTCGACAACTCGGGCGCCTTCCGGATGGACCCGCAGGTGCCGCTCGTGGTGCCGGAGGTGAACCCGGAGGCCGCGCGCAACCGGCCCAAGGGCATCATCTCGAACCCCAACTGCACGACGCTCACCATGATCGTCGCGATCGGCGCGCTGCACCGCGAGTACGGGCTGCGCGAGCTGATCGTCGCCTCCTACCAGGCCGCGTCGGGCGCCGGCCAGGTCGGCGTCGACACGCTGCTCAACCAGATCAACAAGGTGGCCGGCGACCGGGCGCTGGGTTCGCGCGCCGGCAACGTCCGCCAGGCCATCGGCGAGGACCTCGGGCCGTTCCCGGCGCCCCTCGCGCTCAACGTCGTGCCGTGGGCCGGCTCGCTGCGCGAGAACGGCTGGTCGAGCGAGGAGCTCAAGGTCCGCAACGAGTCCCGCAAGATCCTGGGCCTGCCCGACCTCAAGGTCTCCGCGACCTGCGTGCGCGTCCCGGTCGTGACCGGCCACTCGCT
Source organism: Luedemannella helvata (assembly GCF_039528415.1). Lineage (NCBI taxonomy): Bacteria > Bacillati > Actinomycetota > Actinomycetes > Micromonosporales > Micromonosporaceae > Luedemannella > Luedemannella helvata. The sequence continues at coordinate 162,196 of NZ_BAAALS010000007.1, read as the reverse complement.
GGCCGTGCACGCCGTGTTCGGCGCCGAGGTCGACGCCGAGGAGTGCAACGAGCTGTTGCGCGGCGCCCCCGGCGTGGTGCTGGTCGACGACCCGGGCGCGGGCGAGTTCCCGATGCCGGCCGACGCCGTGGGCACCGACCCGACGTGGGTGGGCCGCATCCGCAGGGCGCTGGACGACCCGCGGGCGATCGACATGTTCGTCACCGGCGACAACCTCCGCAAGGGGGCGGCGCTCAACACCGCGCAGATCGCCGAGCTGCTCGCCGCCGAGCTGACGAAGAGCTGAGCCACTGAGCCGTGGGGCCCGAGAAAATATCTTGGGCCCCGCGGCCTTTTACCAGCTAATCTCTGCCGCCATGGACATCGTGGCGCACAACAGGGATGCCTGGGACCGGCAGGTCGACAGCGGCAGCGAGTGGACGAAGCCGGTCGGCCCGGACGTGATCGAGCGCGCCCGCCGCGGCGACTGGTCGATCGTGCTCATCGGCCACGAGCCCGTTCCGCGGGACTGGTTTCCCGCGTCGCTGGTCGGCGTCGACCTGCTCGCCCTCGCCTCGGGCGGCGGCCAGCAGGCCCCGGTGCTCGCGGCGGCCGGCGCGAACGTCACCAGCCTCGACAACTCCCCACGCCAGCTCGAACGCGACGGCGAGGTGGCCGCACGGGAGGGCCTGACCCTGCGGCTGGAGCAGGGCGACATGGCCGACCTGAGCCGCTTCTCCGACGCCAGCTTCGATCTGATCTTCCATCCGGTGTCGAACCTGTTCGTCCCGGACGTGCGGGCGGTGTGGCGGGAATGCTTCCGGGTGCTGCGCCCGGGCGGGCTGCTGCTCGCCGGCTTCCTCAACCCCGACCTCTACATCTTCGACGCGGACGCGCTCGACAGCCGGGGCGAGTTCGTGGTGCGCCACGCCCTGCCCTACTCGGACCTGACGCACCTGACGCAGGAGGAGCGCGACCGGGTGTTCGGGCCGGGAGTGCCGCTCGAGTGGAGCCACACCCTGTCCGACCAGATCGGCGGCCAGCTGGAAGCGGGCTTTGTCCTGACGGCCTTCCAGGAGGCACCACACAACGCGGGCCCGACGGCCCGGTACATGCCCGGCTACTTCGCGACCCGGGCCCGCAAGCCGGCCTAGTCCGCCATGCGCGCCGCGTCGCGGCCGGCGCGCTTGGCCTCGTACAGGGCCGCGTCGGCGCGGCGCAGTGTGTCGGGGCCCTCCTCGTCGGCGCGGCGCAGGGCCACGCCCGCGCTGACCGGGTGCCCGGCGGCGCGGGCGGCCCGCAGCAGCCGTTCGGCGATGGCGAGCGCCTCCGGCTCCCCGGCGACCTCGACGATCACGGCGAACTCGTCGCCGCCGACCCGGTAGAGCCCGTCGCCCTCACGCAACGTGCCCTGCAGCGCGTTGCCGAGGCGGATCAGGGCGCTGTCGCCGGCCTCATGGCCGTACTCGTCGTTGATGGTCTTGAAATCGTCGACGTCGAGCGCGATCACGGCGGTGCGCCCGGGGATGGTGCGGGCGAGCCGACGCCGGAACGGGCGGTGGTGGCGCAGGCCCGTGAGCGGGTCGCTGTTGGCGAAGCGGTGCAGGGCGTCGAGCTTGCCGAGCCGGTCGAGGCTGGCGACGTGGTGGGCGGCGACCAGGTCGAGCAGCGGGGCCACCGCGCGGCGGGCGTTGACGACCAGCAGCGCGCCGCCGTTCATGGGCGCGGTCGTCGCGGCACTCAGGCCGTGCCCGGCGAGCAGGTCGGTGGGGCCGGCAGACGCCCGGCACAGGCGCTGGCACAGGTCGGTGGGCAGGCAGCGCAGCCGTTCGGCGAGGTCCGGGTCCCCCTCGGCGCGCAGTTCGCCGTCGGGCTCGATCACCGCGGCGACCGCGGCGTCCGTGACCTCACGGGCCGCCACGAGAGTACGTTCGGTGAGCTCCGCGCGGTCGCCCGCCGACGCCATGGCGAGCGTGCGCCGCAGGGCGTGCGCGTACGCGCTGACGGCCAGGTCCGACGGGCCGGGGGCGGCGACGCCGTCGGGTGTGGTGCCGTGGACCAGGTACAAGCTGAGGGTCACTTTCGCGGGAAGGGAGTGAGAAGTTCTCACGTCCGTTTCCAAGGTTACCGACCGGTTGCCAGGGGCGCCTCATCGGAACGCACACTCCTAGCGATCTTTCAGATACGTTCGGTGCAAGTTTCGCGGCGGGTACGCAAGGGGTCACCTGGTCGACAACCGGATGCCGTGGGCGGTAGCGGGCGATCGCACGCTCGGCATTGATAGGACTACCAAGGGTCCGCTACTGTCGCCGCGACGACACGGGGCCTAACCAAGGACTGCCCGATGCGACAACTGCCGCTCGCGGACGAGTTCTACCTGATCAGCCACGACGAATACACCGGCAAGTGCCATATCAACGCCAAGGTGTTCGACTCGGGGCTGGCCGGCGCGGTCCTGGCGGAACTGGCCGTGCGGCAACGGATCACGATCGTCAACGGGCTCGTCACCACGATCGACCAGCGCCCCCACCGGGAGCGGGTCAGCGACGCCGCCCTCGCCGAGATCCTCAAGGAACGCGCGGAGCATCCCGTCCGGACCTGGGTGGAATACCTGCGCAAGGACGCGCTCGAGATGGTGCGGCCCCGGCTCGTCGACGCCGGCCTGATCTACCGGGTCCAGTCGCGAAGCATGCTCCGCTCGACCGTCCGCTACCCGGCCGTGGACCGCAACCAGGCCGCGGCGCCCCGGGCCCGGCTGCGCTACATGCTCGACCATCCCGAGCTGCTCGACGAGCCGACCGCCGTGCTGTCGGGCCTGGTCCTCGCGGTCGGCATGACCGACCTCATCGCCGTGCGTGGAAAAGAGGCCCGGGAGGGTCTCGGCCGGTTCGCCGACACCCTCCCGGACGTACTTAAAGAGATCGTCACGGCCGTCGAGCTGGTCGCCGCGACGATCGCGGTGGCACCCAAGCTCTAGTTCTGTGCGACATCGAAGGCGACGACGTAGAAGAAGCCGCCCTTGCCGTCGGGCTTCTTCGTCAGCTCGCCCACCCGGATCTTCAGGATGTGGTCGCTGTTCGGGGTGGACTGGATGCCCAGCCCGTACGTCACGTAGCCCTCGAAGTCGCCGCCGAAGGCGTAGCTGCGCAACCTCGTGAAGCCGATGTGGTTGGCCGGCTTGACCTTCAGCGAGTTGTGGCTCTCGTCGTCATGCTGGCGCGCGTTGCTGAACTGGATGCGCAGGAACGAGTTGCCCTCCAGCTTGATCGGCTCGCCCTGCCCCTCGTTGAGCACCTCGCGCGCGTAGTTGAAGTTGTAACTGGGCATGCCGTCCCGGAAGTAGAACGAGATCCGGGCGAAGCCGTCCTTCTCGTGGTTGCCGACGTGGATCTCGGCCAGGCGCGGCAGCGGCATCGCGTGCGGGTTGTCGATGCCCACGCGCGTGCTGGGGATGTTCCAGTTGTACCGGACCTTCCACGTCCCCTGCGGGGTGCCGGCGGCCGTCTTCGTGGCGGGCTTGGCGGTCACCGGGGCGGTGGTGGCGCCGCCGCCCGGTCCCGTCGTGACGGTTGCGGCCGAACTGGAGCCGGAGCCGGGCGCGGTGGTGGTGCCCCCGGTGCCGGTGTTGCGGGTTGGGGTGCAGGCCGCGGCGGTCAAGGCCGCGACACAAACCCCGATGAGTACGAGTCTGCGCATGGTGATCTCCGTTCCGAGCCCCTCGTGGCGGCCTGAACACGGTCGCGTCCCTATGACGCGATGGTGCGCACCTCGGTTGGCATCCATTCGGTCACTTGCGCGACAGCCACTCCTCGCGGGTGATCGCGTACTCGACCTCGCCGAACTCCGTGCCCGGGATCGGATCGTCGAATTCCATATGGAAAGTGCGCACGTGGCGCAGCCCGGCCTTCTCCATCACGCGGCGCGAGCCGGTGTTGACGGCCATCGTCTCGGCGAACACGCGGCGCATGCCCCGGGTGGTGAACGCGTCCGCGACCAGGGCCCGGGCGCCCTCCGTGGCGTACCCGTGGCCCCAGGCCGGGCGGCGCAGTCGGTAGCCGAGTTCGGCCTGCGTGTCGTCGCCATTCGCGGGAAAGGCGAGGGAGTGCCAGCCGAGGAAGTGGCCGGTGGCCTTCTCCACCGTGGCCCACTTTCCGTGGCGCGGCTGCGTCGAGTACGCCTCAATGATCTTCGGTAGCAGCTCGTCGCGCACCGTGGCGTACGGCGTGGGTTTGCCGTTGGTGAGGAAGCGCATGACCTCGAAATCGCTGTCGAGCTCGACGAGGAGACCGACGTCGTCGGGGGTGAACCGGCGCAGGATCAGGCGCTCGGTGGTCAGAACTACGTCCACGAACGGATTATCCGCGAGCCGACCTATTCTGGTGGGTATGGCGACTCCCAAGCGCACCGTGCTCGACCTGACCGGCCTGTTCACGCACGCCGGGCACGTGCTGAACACGCGACTGGCGGCGGAACTCGCCGAGGTGGGCTTGAGCGTGCGCATGCAGTGTGTGCTCGTCCACGCGCTGGAGCGCGACCGGACGCAGATAGAGCTGGCGGAACTCGCCCACCTGGACAAGACCACCATGGTGACCACGGTGGACGAGCTGGAGCGGGCCGGGTACGCGGTGCGCCGGCCGTCGGAGACCGACCGGCGGGCGCGGATCATCGCGGTCACCCCAGCGGGCGCGGAGGCCGCCGCCGTGGGGCAGAAGATCGTCGACCGGGTGCACCGGGAGGTGCTGTCCGCGCTGCCTGGACCCCCCGATGACTTCGTCGCCGCGCTCGCGACGCTGGTGGACGGACCGCTGGCCGCACCTGTTCCGTCAGCGCAGGGGGTCCGTCGCGCCCGCGCTCCCCGAAAGTAGGTCGCTAAGGGATCGTCTATTATTAGATTATCTGTTACGGTCGTTGCCGTGACAGGTTCTCCTTCGCGCGGCCTCGCGCTCGCCGTGCTCTGCGCCATGCAACTGATGATCATCCTGGATGGGAACGTGGTGGCTCTCGCGCTGCCGGCCATCCAGTCCGACCTAGGGTTCTCCCCGTCCGGCCTGGCGTGGGTGGTGAACGCCTACCTCATCCCGTTCGGCCTGCTCCTCCTGCCCTTCGGCCGCCTCGGCGACATGATCGGCAGCCGCCGGGTCTTCATGGCCGGGCTGGCCGTCTTCACCGCCGCGTCCCTCGCGTGCGGCCTGGCGACCAGCGCCGAAATGCTGCTGGCGGCCCGGGCGGTGCAGGGCGCGGGCGGCGCGGTGGCCGCCGCCGTCATCCTCGGCATGATCGTGACGGCCTATCCGCTGCCCGGCGAGCAGGCGCGGGCCCTGGGCCTGTTCAGCTTCGTCTCCGCCGCCGGCGCCGCGATCGGCCTCATCGGCGGCGGCGTGATCACCTCGGCACTCGGCTGGCACTGGACCTTCCTGGTGAACGTCCCCATCGGACTCGGCGCGCTTCTCCTGACGCCGTTCGTCGTGCCGGCGTCGCCCGGCGCGCGCGGGCTCCGGTGGCCCCGCGTCGCCGTCGGGCCGGCACACCTGACGGCCGCGCTCGTGATCGCCGCCGGGTTCGGGTTCCAGTTCATGACCGCGCTGTACATGCAGAACGTGCTCGGCTACTCGGCGGCCGAGGCCGGCCTGGCGTTCCTGCCCGCGCCGATCGTCATCGGCGCGGTGTCACTGCTCCTCGCGCCCGCCCTCACCTCCCGGTACGGGGCGCGACGGGTACTGCTCCTCGGGCTGGGCCTGTTCGTGGCCGGGCTGTTGCTGCTCAGCCGCGCCCCCGTCGCCGGATCGTTCGTGGTCGACCTGCTGCCGGTGTTCGTCCTCGCGGGCATCGGAGTGGGGCTGGCGATCCCGGCCGTCACCATGCTGGCCATGGCGGGCGCCGCGCCGTCGGACACCGGGTTCGCGTCCGGGCTGGTCAACACTGTGCAGCAGGCGGGCGCCGTGGTCAGCCTCGCGGTGCTGACGAGCGTCGCGGCGGCCCGTACGCGGTCGGTTGCCGACGCCACGCCGGAGGCGGCCCTGCGGGACGGCTACATGCTCGGTGCCCTACTCGCGGCCGGCTTCCTGGCGGTGGCACTCATCGTCACGGCATCAACGGGTAGAAGGCGGGCACCCGCCGTTCCGGCTGAAGGGCCCCTCAAGGAAGGCCGCCGCGGCATCGTCGACGGCTCCCCTGTCGACGCGGCCGGGCGGGTGCACTGCGATGTCACGTAGGCCCCCCTTCAACGTTCCGTTTGGTCCCGGTGCCCAGCTGGATGGGTGCGTTGGTAGCGGATGCGTCAATGGCGCCGGGTCGTCAGCCATCTCCGTCCGAATCTTGGCATGCAAGGCCGCCTATGGCCGGCTTTCCATGCCAAGATCCGAGACTTGCACGGTTGTAGCTAGTCGACCTGGCGTCATTGTTGAAGGGTGAAATCCTCCTGGCGCAATTAGCCACGTTGAAGGGCGTCGGATGACGGCTAACGATCAGCCCGCTGTGGTGCCCGCACCGGTTGTTGACGAGGTGCTCGACGCGGTGCCGGCCCGGCCGCCGCGTACCAGGCCAGTGCGGTTCGTCCTCGCCCTGCTCCCGTTCGCGGTGTACGTCGCTCCGCTGTGGGTCGCCAGCGACCTGGCGTCGCAGAGGCCCGGCTCCTCCGCGTCGAACTGGGCGCTGGGCGCCCTTCGGCTGCTTCGGCCGGTGGTGATGCTGTGGTTCACCGCGCCGCTGGTGTCGTACCGTCGCCGCGACGCCCTGTGCGGGCTCATTCCGTTCTACTCCCTGTGGTTTGGCGCTCGGATCGCCTGGCGCCTGGCCTATCTGCCGTACCGCGACTGGCTGCCCCGGCCGGACGAGCATCCCCACTGGCGCCTTGTCGAACATCCCGCCCGCCCCGGCCAACTGGCCCACCTTGACGACCGGCGCCAGTAGATCCTCGGACCGCTTGGTCGGGGCAACTGCAGAGTCGGGAGGTCCACACGGAAGCGACACGGAGCAGCGGAAGAAAGAATCCCTGGTCATGACCAGGGCTTCTGTTGTTGGCCACCGTCAAAAACCATCCACGGGCGTGTATCGCACTCGTTATGCCCCTGCCGCCGGACAGCCTCTGTCGGCTGTCGCTGGATGTCCTCAAGCCTCCTTGAGCAGTGGGTGAGCAACGGCGAGCCGGCGACCCGCGCCGCGACCGCCCACAACAGTCGTGACCTGCACAAGCCGCCGCGAGGTCGCGGGTCGCGGCTGATCTGAGCGCACGGCAAAGGCTTCCCAGCGGCGCTCTGTGCCACCCACCGCTGCCGCAACCCCGGGCCCCATCGCTCGCTCGTGCGGTCCTCCCGCCATGTGCGCGGTGCCGTATCCTCGACTCATGAGCCAGCCCTCACCTGATCTCCGCGAGGACACCTCAGCGATGCTGGCTGCCGTAGGCATTCATGTCACCGAGGAAGGCAAGGCCCGCGCCCGCGCCAAGCTTGCCGCCGCCGATGCTGAGCGCACGCCGGAGCGCCGCGCGGCATGGCGTGCCCAGCTGGGGCTTCCGCCGGTCACCGCCGCGTGAGCGGCGACGAGGAACGTCAACGCCCGATCCGGATAGTCCTCGACACCTCCGCGATCATCGAGTTCACTCGCCAGTCCATCCACGTCGGTGAGCTGATCGCTGAAGTGGACGACGAGCAGTGCGCCATCGCGATCTCCGTTCTCAGCCTGGCCGAAGCGCTGCACTCCGTTGCCGACCGCGACCGCCTTGACCTGCTGGTCGACCACGCCACCGTCGTGCTCTCCGCCGACGCCGCAGACTGGCGGGCGCTGGCCGCGACCTACGACATCGTGGGCCGCCTCGACACCGCCGCGGCTGCGCTCGCCGCGATCGACCACGACTGCGCGGTGCTGACCCGCCGGCCCAGCCTGTACGCCGGCCTCGCCGGCGGCGGCCCCGTCATCCCGATCGAGGACTAGCCGCGACGACGGCTGCGATCAAGGCCCGCCGGGCCGCACGGCCGAAGGCCGGCACCGCCTACCGGTAGGGCTGCCCCTACGCCCACCCTCTGCCGTTCTGGCCAGCCCCGACATCCCCGGTAGGAATAGGGATAACGGCCCTGCGAGCGGGAAACCGCAACCAAGACCATCGATCACGCCGGACCATCACCCACAGAGTTCCGGGCAGTGCCGGATTCGAGCCCTGCATCTCCGACTACAGGCAGTACGGTTGCTGGCGGGTCGGGCACGCTTCAAGGACGGCCGTCTCGAGTCCTCGAGGATCGGTGTGGTCTCGTTGGTTGCTGTACTGGCCCGGCCACAACGCTAGGTCTCCGGGAAGAAGTTTTCGTCGATCTGCTTGAGTGTGTACGTCTCCTCGGTTACCACGCCGCAACCGTGCTTGATCATGAGCGTCGCGAGCTCTGGTCCATCGATCAAGATGAGTCTAGCGTTGACGCGCTCTGCGTAGTCCCTTGCATCGGCGCTGAACCGACTCGTGGCGATGAAGATGCCCCGGCTGGCTTGCGCGCCGCTCAGTGCGCCGACGAAGGCCTGGATGTCAGGTCGTCCAACGGTCCGATCGGTATAGCGCTTGGCTTGGACGTACACGACGTCTAGGCCAAGCAGGTCGAGTCTCACCAAGCCGTCGAGTCCAGCATCGCCCGGTCCGCCAAGATGTTCGGTGACCCGCTCAAGCCCTCCATAGCCCATCGCTACAAGCAGGCGTAGCACCAAGCGCTCAAGGAACTCCGGTGGCTGGCTCAGCACTCTGGCAAGGAGTTCCGCGGCGACAGCCGAGTGTGCCGTCTCGATCACTTCCTCGATCGCTTCACGCGGGGTCAACGTACTCGCGGCTGCCTCTAACCCCTGATCAACCGCCGACGTCAGCGTTGTACGCCGCTCGCGGGTTCGATTCCGAAACTCGACGTACTCGGCAAAGCCGCTCAGCACCCGCATGTCGACGCGCTGCGGATGTGTCTGCATCGCCTGTCGGCCCCGGTCGGTGATCTGGGTGATACCCCTGCCCGGCCGCGTCAGCATCGCCGCTTGGGCTAGATGCGTCACCGCCCACCCGACCTTGTTCGAGTACGCGGGCGACCCGCCGCTTGGAAGCATCACCTTACGGTCCTCGGTGGAAACCCCGACAAGTTGAGCCACTGCGTCTCTCACCTCGGACGCCGAATGCGGTCGCCCGTCAGCATGGACTTCAAGAACCGGTCGCATTAGTGACTGAAAGTCAGGAATCGCCACAGTTGTCCTCCGGAGCGCCAGCCGAACTCACGAACCGTAATCGATCCGACGGTTCCTCGCTCATCTCCAGGTTTTCACCTCCGGAGGGAGTAAGCATGTCCAAGGCCAGGCGCCAGACGGCCGCGCGTGCTGCCGTTGCGGGCCGCACTTGAGGCGTATAGGAAGTCTTCGCAGCATGGACTACGACACTGGTCCTCCGTTTATCCGCTATCCGTTGTTTCTTGAGTTCGATGCAACCGCCGCCGACTGTCTCGCGGCCAACTACTGCTCTGACCGCATAGGTTCGCCGGGTGCTGTGTGCGCGCTGTAAGGGTTGTGGCCATAACGAGTGTGGCTTCGATCGCGGGTATTTCAGTGGCCAGTTGTCGCGTCGAACCGCCATCCTGCCAGCGTGACCGTGTTTTATCTGGTGCAGCACGCTGAGAAGGAACGCCAGCCCGGTGACCCGGGGCTGACCGAACTGGGACGACGGCAGGCAGCCAGGACTGCCGGCTGGGTGCAGCAGGTGGGTGTGCACGCGATCGTCTGCAGCCCTTTGCGTCGCGCTCGCGAGACCGCGTGGTCCATAGCTTCCGAGACCGGCCTGCGCGTTCGAGAGGACGCCCGTCTGCGCGAGAGGATGAACTGGGACGGATCACAGCGTATGGAAGACTTCCTAGCGGACTGGGCCGCCACGGTGAAGGACCGGAACTTCGTTCCTGCTTGCGGTGACTCCTCCCACGATGCCGCAGAGAGATTTCGCGCCTGCCTGGTCGAGCTCACCAAGGAGCCGGGCCCTGTCGCCCTGATAACGCATGGCGGGGTCACCGTCGATCTGCTGCGTACCTTGATCGGCGACGGTGCGGTGCCGGTCGAGTTGATACAGCACGGCGTCCCGTCCTGCGCGATCACTACGCTAGACGGCCTGTCCATCGTGGACATCGCCTCGGTTGCTCACCTTGAGTGACCAGTTGCCCGTTGTCCCTGGTGACGCAGACTCTGCTGCGGCGGATCACCCGCACTGCCAGGGATCCGGTGAAGCTGCGGCGGGCGATTGTGGTGCTGATGTCCGCGCAGGGTCAACCCGCGGTCGATATCGCTCACCTGCTCAAGGTCTGCGATGACTACGTGCGTGACGTGATCCACGCGTTCAATGAGCGGGGGTTTGGCGCTTTGGACCCAAAAGGGAGCGGGCGTCCACCCAAGAAGGTCGATGAGCCGACCCGGACGAAGATCCGGGCCATCGCCTGGTGTGACCCCCGTTTCCTGTGCCAACCGTTCTCGGTCTGGTCGCTGACGAAGCTCCGTGCCTACCTGCTGCACACCAACGTGGTGGCGGGCGATCAGTACCGAGACGCTGCGCCGGATCCTGCGTGAGGGCGGTGTCACCTGGCAGTCGACCAAAACCTGGAAGGCATCCACCGACCCCGACTTCACCAGCAAGCTCGCCGCGGTCCTGGATCTCTACGACCGGCCCGGCTGGGGCCAATGGCACACGGAGGCTCGCGAGTGGCGGACAAATCGAAGACCCTGGCTGCGGCTTGCGCCGTGACCAGGGTCTTCGGTGTGGAGCGGGTGACGAGAATCGAACTCGCACTGTCAGCTTGGGAAGCTGATGTTCTGCCATTGAACTACACCCGCGGGCGGCACCACTCTACCCGAGGTGGGCGCGAAGGTGCACGCCGGTTCGTGACGCGTCGGATCAGGCCAACCGGACGAGGGGTGGGGCGGCCGTGACGAGGGTGGGCGGGATGGTGACCGTCAGGGCGTCTGGCGGTTCTTGGTGAACCGCGGACGGTTCGCGGCCCGTGCCGGGGGCGTGCCAGACGGTGTGCGAGGGGGTGTGGGCGGAGCCGAGGTGGCGGGTCACCATGGCCACTTCGATGTCCAGCTCGAAGAGGCGCCAGTCGACCCCGATCGCGGCGCGCGACGCGGCGGCCACGCGGTGACGGCGGACCGGGTCGGTGACGGGGTGAGCGCGGCCGGACAGGTAACCCTCCGTGTCGTCGTCTTCGGGCGGGTAGGTGTGCAGGGCATAGCGGCCATCCCGTTCGAGGTCGCGTCGCTTGGGGGAGTTGAGCAGGAAGCAGAAGAGGCCGCCGTCGGCGACGACCGGGGCGACCGGGTGCACGCGAGGGCCGCCGTCGGGGCGCACGGTCGCGAGGTAGCCGAGCCCTGGCCCGTACTGATGGATCAGGTTTTTTATGTCGGTGGCCAGCCACGGGGCGGCAGCGGCGAACGCGGACCAGAAGACCATGGGGCAACTCTATAGAACATGTGTTCTAGATCGGAAGCGCGACACGCGGTGACGCAGCGCGACACGCCGAGGGACTTTTTAGGACAAAGATCGCGCGGTCCACATGGCGGACACGCCGCAGGTCAGCGGGTCCCACGGCTTGACGGTCGCCGTACTCTCCAGGGGTGCTGCTCTCCGACCGCGACCTCGTCACCGAGCTCAAGAATGGCCAGCTCCAGCTGTCGCCCTACGAGTCGGAGCTGATCCAGCCGTCCAGCATCGACGTGCGGCTCGACCGGTGGTTCCGGATCTTCAACAACCACCTCTACACGCACATCGACCCGGCTCAGCAGCAGGACGACCTGACCACGATGGTCGAGGTGCCGGACGGGCAACCGTTCGTGCTGCACCCGGGCGAGTTCGTGCTCGCCTCCACGCTGGAGGTCGTCACCCTCGGTGACGCCCTGGCCGCGCGGATCGAGGGCAAGTCGAGCCTCGGCCGGCTGGGCCTGCTGACCCACTCGACGGCCGGCTTCATCGACCCCGGGTTCTCGGGCCACGTGACGCTGGAGCTGTCCAACGTCGCGACCCTGCCGATGACGCTCTGGCCCGGCATGAAGATCGGCCAGCTGTGCGTGTTCCGGCTGTCCTCGCCCGCCGAACACCCCTACGGCTCGGCCGTCTACGGCTCGCGGTACCAGGACCAGCGCGGCCCGACCCCCAGTCGGGCCTGGCAGAACTGGCAGACCTGGCCGACGGCCGAAAAATAAGTCCTCGCTTTCGCGGACCCGTTCGGGGGACGTTGTCGCGCCCCGGACGTGGCCCGTCAGAAGATCGTCGCCGCGCCGGCGCCGAAGGCCGCAAACACATGTCACACCAGGGGAAACCGCGTCGGGGCCCGCGCGGGTGAGCCGATACCCTATAGCTCATGACCGCAGCTCAGCTGATCTCCTTCGCCCGTGGCGCCCCGTCCCTCGACATCATCGACATCGCCGGCCTGAAGGCCGCCGCCGGCCGGGCGTTCGACGCCGACCCGGCGGGCGTGACCGCGTACGGTCCGGCGACCGGCTACGCCCCGCTGCGGACGTGGATCGCCGAGCGTTACGGCGTCAACGAGGACCAGGTGCTCGTCACGAACGGGTCGTTGCAGGCCGACGCGTTCCTGTTCAACCACCTCGTCAGCCCGGGCGACGACGTGATCGTGGAGAGCCCGACCTACGACCGCACGCTGCTGAGCCTGAAGGCCATGGGCGCCAAGGTGCACCAGGTCACGGTCGACGAGAACGGCATCGACACGGACGAGCTGCGCGGACTGCTGGAGTCGGGGCTGCGCCCGAAGCTCGCGCACATCATCCCGAACTACCAGAACCCCGCCGGGGTCACCCTCACGGTGGAGCGGCGGGCCGCGCTCATCACCCTCGCCCGGGAGTACGGGTTCACGATCTTCGAGGACGACCCGTACGCGGAGGTCCGGTTCCGCGGGGAGCCGCTGCCGACGCTGCTGGCCCTCGACGCGGCCGGCGACGGCGAGCCCGTGGTCGTGCACGCGTCGTCGTTCACGAAGACGGTCTGCCCGGGGGTGCGGGTCGGCTACCTGATCGGCGCGCCGAAGCTGATCGCCGCGATCGCGAAGACGGCACTGAACCTCTACATCTCGCCGAACATGCTCGCCGAGGCGACCGTGTACCAGTTCTGCGTGGCCGGCGACCTGGAGAAGTCCATCCACGGGGTGCGCGCGGCGCTGTCCGAGCGGGCCGCCAAGCTCGCCGAGGCGCTGCGTACGCACCTGCCGGAGGCCACGTTCACGGAGCCTGACGGTGGCTACTTCCTCTGGGTCGAGCTGGGCGAGGACGTCGACGCGGACGCGGTGTTCGCGGCGGCCGCCGAGCGCGGCTGCGCCGTGGTGAAGGGCAGCGACTTCTACCTCGACGGCGGCAGGCACGCGCTGCGGCTGGCCTACTCGGCGGTGACCGTCGACCAGATCGACGAGGGCGTGCGCCGGCTCGCCGAGGCGGTCGCGGCCGTCCGCGGCTGACCGAAGCGGCTCATCGAAGCGGCTGGGTGACATTGTCCGACGCGGCCCGGAACCCCCGGGCCGCGTCGCGACTCGTGGCAGCATGACGGTCCTCAACCGAGCGCGCATGCGTCTGACCGGCGGTGCGGCGCTCGTGTGCGCGCTGCTGGCCGGGTGCGGATCACACGCTGAACCACCGAAACCCACTCCCACGAAGACGTTCTCCTTCGCCCGGTCGGCCCCTGAGCCGCACGTGCGGTGCCTCAAGTTCCCGGAGTCCGCCCGCAAAATCGTCATTCCGAGTACGGACGGCATCGAGTTGGCCGGCGTGGAGGCGGGCACGGGGCCGCGCGGGCTCGTCCTGCTGCACCAGAGCGGCGCCGACCTGTGCGGCTGGACGCCGTACGTGGCCGATCTCATCGCGGCCGGGCTGCACATCGTGGCCATCGATTTCCGGTGCTCGGGGCTCAGCGACTGCGATCCCAGCCTCAGCGGCGACCCGTTCTACATGTCGTTGGACCGGGCCGCCGATGCCGCGGCTGCCGTGGCGTACCTGCGCGGGGCGGGGGCGACCTCCGTGGGCGTCATGGGCGCCTCGCTGGGCGCGGCCGTCGCCGTGGTGACCGCGGGCCGGTTCCCCGACCAGGTCGACGCGGTGGTCGCGCTGTCGATGTTCAACGCGAGCTTCAACGCTTCCGGCCCGACCGCGACCGACGTGCGCACGCCGTCCGACGCGGCGCCGCGGGTACGGGTGCCGATGCTGCTCGCGGGGGCGGAACTGGACCCGGACGTCCTGCCGCCGGCCGAGGCGAAACTGTTCATCGCCCAGTCGCCGGCGCGAGCGAAATCCAAGGTCGTCTTTCGGCCGGACAGCGGCGCGCACGGGTGGAGCATGCTGGGCACGCTGGCGGATACCGTCCAGCCCGAGGTGCTCGACTTCCTGGCCGCCAACCTGAAGGCCTGACATCGGCCGACATCGCATTGTCACAACTTCGACACAAGAGGCGCCGTATGTCGCGGCGCCTCTTCCCTTTCCGTGTCCTGGGTGAACAGAATTCGCCTTAGCGACGCGGATCACTTCTGGTCACGCGCTCGCGAAGGCTTTGAACCCGCCCCCAAGGGGCACCGGGTGAGCCGGCCGCACCACCCCCACCCCCGCCGCGGCCGGCTCACCCGGTGCAACATTCGGCGGCTACCCTGCCGTGCGGGGCCGGTCCGCGTCCCCCTTTCCGCGCGAGCGATGTAGGGAGGCGACGGTGGCCGACGCCGAGCAGACACACGGACCGGCGATCAACCTTGGCCGGGCGCTGTCGGCGCCCATGCGCGCCGTGACCCGGATGTTCGGCCAGCCGGCCGCGTCGAGAACCGAGCCGAAGACACCCGCACCGGGGCGCAGCGCGATCGTGGACTGCGCGCTCTACGTGCGCGGCAAGCGGCAGCCGGGCCAGTGGGGCTACCGGGAGGCGCTCGCGGCCGCCCGCAAGCGCTCCGACGCCTTCGTCTGGCTGGGCCTGCACGACCCGCAGGTCGCCGAACTGGAGGACATAGGCGAGGTCTTCGAGCTCGACCAGTTCGCCGTCGAGGACATCCTGCACCGCGCCCACCAGCGGCCCAAGATCGAACAGTACGGGGACATGACGTTCGCCGTGCTGCGCACCGCCCGGTACATGGAGCACGAGAAGCTGACCGAGGCGACCGAGGTCGTCGAGACCGGCCACATGATGCTGTTCGTGGGCGAGCACTTCGTCATCACCGTGCGGCTCGGCGAGGCGGCCCGGCTCGCGCCCGTCCGCGCGGAGCTGGAGGCCCGCCCCGACCTGCTGGCGCTGGGCCCCTGGGCGGTCGTGTACGCGATCGCGGACTGCGTCGTGGACGCCTACCTGGACGTGGCGACCATGGTCGAGGCGGACATCGACGAGGTCGAGACGAGCGTGTTCGACCGGGACGCGCACGAGCGCATCGCCCGCGTCTACCACCTCAAGCGGGAGATGGTGGAGTTCAAGCGGGCCGTCCTGCCGCTGCAACGCCCGCTCGCCTGGCTCGTCGAGGGCCGCCTGGGCGAGGTGTCCCCCGAGATCCGCCGGTACTTCCGTGACGTCAACGATCACCTGCTCAAGGTTGTTGAGCAGGTGACGTCGTTCGATGACCTGCTCAACTCGATCCTGCAGGCGCGCCTGGCCCAGGTGACCGTCGACCAGAACAACGACATGCGCAAGATCGCGGCTTGGGCCGCCATCGCGGCCTCGCAGACCGCCATCGCCGGCATCTACGGCATGAACTTCGACCACATGCCGGAGACGACCTGGAAGTTCGGCTATCCGGGCGTGCTCGCGGTCATGTTCGGCCTGGCGTTATGGCTGTACCGGATGTTCCGCCGCTCCGGCTGGCTCTAGGGCGTACTCAGGGGTTCTGTTCCTGGTTGCCGGCCCGGGCCACGAGGTCGTCGGCGGTCGGGTTGTCGTCCGCGAAGGCCTTGAAGGGCGATTCCCCGTGGGGCCTGTCCTCGGCCTCGCCGCTCTTGCCGCGCAGGGAGTCGGCGAGCCGGCCCGCACGGTCGGAGACGTTGCCGGCCACGGACGCGGCGCCCTCCGTCATCTTCTTCGTGGCGGTCGACACCTTGCTGCGGACCTCGACGGTCTCGTCCTCGAACGAGCCGCTCGGCTCGAACTCGTCCCACTCCTGAGCCGCCCGCCGGCGGCGCATGACGAGCGCGCCCAGCGCGCCGAGCGCGACCCCGGCGGTGAGCAGGACGAGGAGTGCGGGCAGGGCGTTGCGCTCCTTCTTGGGCTCCGGGGTGCTGCGCGCGTGTCTCACCCCTGATTTCATCGTTGCGTACAGGGGGACGATGACGGCAACGCCCTGTTTCATGCGCCGCGACGCCATATGCCGGGTCTTGTCGTACGCGGGGGTGAGCATCTCGGCCGCACCGCCGGGTGCGTGGGACGCGGCCGCCTTGAAGTGATCGTAGGACTCCGCGATCTCGTCGCGGAACATGTCGCTGTGCGACTTGACCGTGGCCTTTCGCTTGAACACGTTTCCCACCTCCCGAAGGGGCGCCGCGCGCCCTGTGCGTTCATCCCATCCTGAACCTTTGGACACCCCGCCACTACCAGAATGGGCGAATGGCAGGATCATCGGGAGAAGTCGAACTACAAGGAGTAACTGTGGGCGAGGCGATCTTCGCGACCCTGTACACCTCTGCGGGGCCGATCCGGCTGGAACTTTTCCCAAACCACGCCCCCAAGACGGTGGCGAATTTCGTGGGTCTGGCCGAGGGCACCCAGCCGTACACGGACCCGCGCACGGGCGCGCCGGGGACGGGGCCGTACTACGACGGCACGACCTTTCACCGGGTGATCCCGGGCTTCATGATCCAGGGCGGTGACCCGACCGGCACCGGCCGGGGTGGCCCGGGTTACAACTTCAACGACGAGACCCACCCCGAGCTGCACTTCAACCGGCCGTACCTGCTGGCCATGGCGAACGCGGGCAAGCGGCCCGACGGCAGCGGCACGAACGGGTCCCAGTTCTTCATCACGGTCGAGCCGACCAACTGGCTCAACTTCAAGCACACGATCTTCGGCGAGGTCACCGACGAGGCGTCCAAGGCCGTCGTCGACGCCATCGTCCGCACGCCGACGGGCCCCGGCGACAAGCCGGTGCACGACGTGGTGATCGAGCGCGTGGAGATCGAGCGCAAGCAGTAGTGCTCTCGGAGGATCGTGGGCGGGGCCGGCTACTCTTGCGGCCATGACGCAGGTCCCGCCCCCGGTCACCGCCCCGGTCTGTTACCGACACCCGAGCCGGGAGACCTACGTCCGGTGCGTGCGCTGTGACCGGCCCATCTGCCCGGACTGCATGAACGAGGCGTCGGTCGGCTTCCAGTGCCCCGAGTGCGTGTCGGAGGGCCGGCGCACCCAGCGCCCGGCGCGTACCGCGTTCGGCGGCGGCATCGCGGGTGAGCAGGGTTACGTCACCAAGGGCCTCATCGCGGCCAACGTGGTCATGGCGCTCCTGTCGGCCCTCAGCGCCGGGGACCTGCGGCAGTTCCTGGGCAACGGCCTGTTCGGCGGCATCACCCCCCTGCTGGAGTGGGGCGGGGTATGGGGCCTGGGCGTCCTGCAGAACCAGGCCACCGGCGCCATCGTGGGCACCACCCCGGCCGGCGTCGCGGACGGCGAGTTCTACCGGCTGTTCACGGCCATGTTCCTGCACTACGGCGTGGTGCACCTGCTGCTGAACATGTGGGCCCTGTGGATCTTCGGGCGGGCGCTGGAGGCCGCGCTGGGTCCCGCCCGGTTCCTCGCGCTCTACCTGCTCGCCGGGCTCGGCGGCAACGTCGCGGCGTACCTGTTCCAGCCCGAGGCCCTCACGGCGGGCGCCTCGACCGCCGTCTACGGCCTGTTCGGGGCCCTTTTCGTGGTCCTCAAGCGGCTGCGCCGGGACACGTCCTCGCTCATCCCGATCATCGTGATCAACGTGGTCTTCACGTTCGCGGCGGCCGGCCGGGTCTCCATCGCGGGCCACCTCGGCGGGCTGGCGATCGGCACGCTGGTGGCCCTCGGCCTGGCGTACGCGCCCCGGGAGAGACGCAATGCGCTACAGCTCGCGTCGATCGGCGCCACGCTGCTGATCCTCGGCGGGCTCACGATCGTGCAGACAATCGCGCTCAACTCCTGAGCCGGTCGAGCACCCCGGCCACCTCGGCCGGCGGCGCGCCCAGGTCGCGGGCGCTGAACAGGTAGAGCGCCTCGCCGGCGTCGATCTCCAGCGTCTGGGTCTCGCGCCCCCAGCGGACGCGCTCGTCCACGCGTACCCGGTCGATGTCGCCCCACGCGAGCCGGTGGCGGCCCGCGAAGCCGGAGATGACCTCCACGCCGTGCCGGTCGGCGCGCAGCCGCACCGGGGCGATCAGGTCGCGCGCCGCGAAGGCGGCGAAGGCGAGCGCGAGCAGGCCGCAGATCAGCCAGCCCGCCGGGCGGCCGGAATACCAGCCGCCGAGCACGAGGGCGAGCGCCAGGCCCAGCATGGCCGCCGTGTGCCGGCCGGGCACCCGGTAGGCGACCTCCGTGACCGGCTCCGGTTCGCGGGGCGGCTGGGCGTCGTCCGGGTAGGGGTCGCGGATGCGCACCCGACCAGGATGGCACCGCCGGGCAGCGGCGGCGCGACGGGGCGGGCTTCCGGGTCGTTGGACCGGATATGGAAGATGAGCCCGAGATAGATGAGTTTTCCCGTACGTTCCTCCCGCTGGTCACGCAGGCCGGCGTGCCGACCCAGGTGGTCGACCGCAACCTTCCGGTGCTGCGCCGGCACGTGGCCGGCACGGACACCGCGGTCATGGTCGCCCAGTGCGTACGGCCTGAGAAGCCCGCGGCCGGGCCGCACCTGTTCGTGCTCACCCGTACCCAGCTCGTGGTGACCTACGAGTCGCGGCTGTGGCGACGCCCGCGCCTGCACCTGCGCTCCCGGATCGAGGACCTGGAGGCCGTCACCTGGCGGGCCGACCCGGCCGGCGCCTCCGTCGACGTGGCCGTGACCTGCGCCACCGGCCGGCAGCGGTTCTGGATCCGCACGCTCTACCCCCGCCAGCTGTGGCGGTTCGACGCGGCCCTGGAGAAGGTCTTCCGCGCGTCAGCGGATGCGGCTCTGCGCCGCTCGCTCTTCCCACCAAGGGGTACGCCCAGAGTGGTCCGTACCTGATCCTTACCTCGCCGGTGTCGCCCTGAGCCCGGGGCGCCGCATCATGGTGCGGTGACCGAGAAAGGGCTCGTCCTCGTGGTCGAGGACGAGCGGCCCATCGCCGACCTCGTGCGCATGTACCTGAGCCGGGAGGGCTTCGGCGTCCACGTCGAGCTCGACGGGCCCGGAGGCCTCGCGGCCGCGCCCCGCCTGCGGCCGGTCGCCTGTGTGCTCGACATCGGGCTGCCGGGCCTCGACGGCACTGAGGTGTGCCGGCGGCTGCGCGACGCCGGCGACTGGACGCCGATCATCTTCCTGACGGCGCGCGACGACGAGGTCGACCGCATCGTCGGGTTGGAGCTGGGCGCGGACGACTACGTGACCAAGCCGTTCAGCCCGCGCGAACTCGTGGCCCGGGTCAAGGCGGTGCTGCGGCGCGGGGGTGTCGACACCTCGTCCGTGCTGCGCCTGGGCCCCGTCGTGGTGGATCCGGCCCGCCGCAAGGTCGTCGTCGCCGGTTCCCCGGTGTCGCTGACCTCGACCGAGTTCGACCTGCTGGCGCGGCTCATGGGGCGACCCGGGCGGGTCTTCACGCGCGAGGAGCTGCTCGCCTCCGTGTGGGGATACGCGGCCCACGCGGGGACCCGCACGGTCGACGTGCACGTGGCGCAGGTGCGCGGCAAGCTCGGCGACGCGGCCCGGGACCTGATCCGGACGGTACGCGGAGTGGGTTACACGGCCGACGACGGCGCGGCGTGAGCGGGGCTGGGGTGACGGCGTGATCCGGCGGTTCGCGGGGCTCGCGACACTGATCACCTGCGCGGTGGCCGTCGTGTCGGTGGTGATCACGGCCCTGGTCGCGTTGCCTCTCGTCGTGCGGGCCGCCGAGTCGCAGTCGCGCGCCGCGCTGGCGGAGAAGGCACAGGTGGCGGCCGAGGCCATCGAGGGGCGCGCCACCGCCATGGCGGCCGTCCGGGAGCGGCAGCGGGCCGAGAAGATCGCCCGCACGCTGCGGGCCCAGGGCCTGGACGCGATCGTCGTGATCGACGGCAGCCCGGATCAGGCGGGGGTACCGCCGAAGGTCCTCAACGCGCTGCGCGCCGGCAAGGGGTTCAGCGGCCACGGCCGGTACAACGGCCGGGCGGTGCTCATCGAGGCGCGGGCGGTCTCGGCCGGCACCGGCATCGTGCTGCTGCGCCCCGCTTCCGAGGTGGGCGTGCGGGCCATCGCCGCCCGGCTGTGGATCGCGCTCGCCGCCGGCCTGCTCGCCGGGCTCGGCGCGGGCGTGCTGCTGGCCCGGCTGCTCGCCCGCCCCATCCGCCGGGCCGCCGGGGCGGCGCGCCGGCTGTCGGCCGGCGACCGCGGCGTACGGCTGCCGGTCACGCCGCCCGACGAGGTCGCCGACCTGGCGCACGCGCTCAACGACCTCGCCGCCGCGCTGGCCACCAGCGAGGGCCGGCAGCGGGCCTTCCTCATGTCGATCTCTCACGAGCTGCGTACCCCGCTCACCACCCTCAAGGGGTACGCGGAGGCGCTGGCCGACGGCGTGGTCGACCCGGACGCCACCCGGCGGACGGGCGAGACCATGCTCGCGGAGGCGTCCCGGCTGGACCGGCTCGTGGCCGACCTGCTCGCGCTCGCCCGGCTGGAGGCCGACGACTTCCCGCTCAGCGTCGCCCCCGTCGACGTCGCCGACCTGGTCGGCGGGGCGGCCGAGGCGTGGGCCGCCCGGTGCGCCGACGCGGGGGTGCTCCTGCGCGTGGAGTCGCCTGGGTCGATGCCGCCGGTGCCGACGGACGCCATGCGCGTACGGCAGGTGGTCGACGGGCTGCTGGAGAACGCGCTGCGCGTCGTGCCCCCCGGGGCGCCGATCGTGCTGGCCTGCGGCCTGGGCTCGGGCTCGGACTCGGGCTCGGGCTCGGGCTCGGGCTCGGATGAGCCGACCGTGCCGTTGCCGATCCTCGGCGGGCGCGCGGCGGTCGCGCCGTGGGCCGGGCGGGCGCATGTGGTGCTCGAGGTGCGCGACGGCGGGCCGGGCCTCACGGACGACGACCTGGCCGTGGCCTTCGAACGCGGCGCGCTCCACGAGCGCTACCAGGGCGTACGCAAGGTGGGCAGCGGGTTGGGGCTGGCCCTGGCCGCCCGGCTCGTGCACCGCCTCGGCGGGCAGATCTCCGTCGGCCACGCGGCCGAGGGCGGTGCCCGGTTCGTCGTCCGGTTGCCTTACGAACCTCGTACATAGGCTTCACCGCCCCCATGCGGGCGGCCGGCACAGTCGTCGACGACAACGCGGAACCGGAAGGAAGGCGCGTGATGAACAAGACCTTGGGCTTGGCGGTGCTCCTCGGCGTGCTCGGCGTGGGCCTGGCCGGCTGCGGCGCTGGCGGGGCGCCCCCTGGGGGCGGAGCGCATCCGGTCGACGCCGTCGAGGCGACCGCCGCCGCGCCGATGTCGATCGAGTCGCAGGCGCTGCTGGCGCTGGGCTTCGACCAGGCGGACGCCGACGTCGTGAACGCGGCCGTCGCGAACGCCCCGGACGCGGCCAGCCTGGAGGCGCCCGGAGCGACCGCGTCGCCGCAGGAAACGAAGGGCGACAAGGGCGACCGGCGCAGGAACGGGGCCGGCGAGCGGGCACTGATCATGCGGCTGCGCCACGCGTTCGGCAAGAAGGCTCTGCACGGCGAGGTGACGGTGCAGACGCGCAACGGCACGAGAACCCTCGTGGCGCAGCGGGGCGAGATCACGGCGCTCACGGACGCGACGCTCACTGTCAGGTCCGCCGATGGGTACACGCTGACGTGGACGTTCGCCGACAAGTACCACTTCTTCCAGCACCGGCGGCTGATCCAGCCCACGGACCTCAAGGTCGGCATGCAGGTCGGCGTGGCGGGCTTCAAGGACGGCGACACCCCCAAGGCGCGCGCGGTGATCATCCCGAAGCGGTAGGGCGCGGCCGGCTCCCCGGCAAGGTGCGTACTTCGGCGGCTACGCGGGGCATCCGTGGCCGCCGAGGTGCGCACCTTGGCCATGTGAGGGGGGTGTGGAGTAGGTCACATGCCGCGTGATCTGGTGGAATACTGGTCGGTTCGAAGAAGTTGCGTGCAGTGGACTCAAGTCTGATTTGACACGGGGACGTGTCATGGCAGTATTGAGCGCGGTTCGCTCAACCTGAGAGTGGATCACCTCATGGACATGCGGAGGAAGACAGTTATGGCACGTGCGGTCGGGATCGACCTGGGCACGACGAACTCTGTGGTGAGCGTGCTCGAGGGCGGTGAGCCCACCGTCATCGCGAACGCCGAGGGCTCCCGCACCACACCGTCGCTGGTGGCGTTCGCGAAGAACGGCGAGGTGCTCGTCGGCGAGGTCGCCAAGCGTCAGGCCGTCACCAACCCCGACCGGACGATCCGGTCGGTGAAGCGCGAGATGGGCTCGCTGTGGAACGTCGACATCGACGGCAAGAAGTACACGCCACAGGAGATCTCCGCGCGCGTACTCATGAAGCTCAAGCGCGACGCCGAGGCATACCTGGGCGAGCCGATCAGCGACGCCGTGATCACCGTTCCGGCGTACTTCAACGACGCCCAGCGGCAGGCGACCAAGGAGGCCGGCGAGATCGCGGGCTTCAACGTCCTGCGGATCGTCAACGAGCCCACGGCCGCCGCGCTGGCGTACGGGCTGGACAAGGGCACCAAGGACCAGACCGTCCTCGTCTTCGACCTGGGCGGCGGCACCTTCGACGTCTCGCTGCTGGACCTGGGCGACGGCATCATCCAGGTCAAGGCCACCAGCGGTGACAACCACCTGGGCGGCGACGACTGGGACCAGCGGATCATCGACCACCTGGTGAAGACGTTCCGCGGCCAGCACGGCATCGACCTGGCCCAGGACAAGATGGCCATGCAGCGACTGCGCGAGGCGGCCGAGAAGGCCAAGATCGAGCTTTCCGCGGCGACGACCACCAGCATCAACCTGCCCTACATCACGGGCGGCCCCGAGGGCTCCGGCCCGCTGCACCTCGACGTCACGCTCACGCGTGCCGAGTTCCAGCGGATGACGCAGGACCTGCTCGACCGCTGCAAGGGCCCGTTCGAGCAGGCGATCAAGGACGCCGGCGTGCGGGTGTCCGATGTGGACCACGTCATCCTGGTCGGCGGCTCGACCCGGATGCCGGCCGTTTCCGACCTGGTCAAGCAGCTCACCGGCAAGGAGCCCAACAAGGGCGTCAACCCGGACGAGGTCGTGGCGGTCGGCGCCGGGCTGCAGGCCGGCGTGCTCAAGGGTGAGGTCAAGGACGTCCTGCTGCTCGACGTGACCCCGCTGTCGCTGGGCATCGAGACCAAGGGCGGCATCTTCACCAAGCTCATCGAGCGCAATACGACCATCCCGACGAAGCGCTCCGAGATCTTCACGACGGCCGACGACAACCAGCCGTCCGTGCTGATCCAGGTGTTCCAGGGCGAGCGCGAGATCGCGGCGTACAACAAGAAGTTGGGCACGTTCGAGCTGACCGGCATCGCGCCGGCGCCGCGCAGCGTCCCGCAGATCGAGGTCACGTTCGACATCGACGCCAACGGCATCGTGCACGTGTCCGCCAAGGACCTGGGCACGGGCAAGGAGCAGTCGATGACGATCACCGGCGGCTCGGCGCTGCCGAAGGACGACATCGAGCGGATGATGCGCGACGCGCAGGAGCACGCCGACGAGGACAAGCGCCGCAAGGAGGAGGCCGAGACCCGCAACCTGGCCGAGGCCCTGCAGTGGCAGACCGAGAAGTTCCTCGCCGAGAGCGGCGACAAGCTGCCGTCGGCCTCGCGGGACGAGGTCAGCGAGGCGCTGTCCGACCTGCGCGGCGCGCTCGGTGGCAGCGACATCGAGCGGATCAAGACGGCGCACGAGCGCCTGGCGACCGTCGCGCAGCAGGCCGGCTCGGCGCTGTACGCGCAGAGCGCGCCGAACGCGGCGGGTGGCCCCGGCGCCGGCGGCCCCGGTGCCCCGGGCGGTGCCGGCCAGGCCGGTGGCGCTGACGATGTCGTCGACGCGGAGGTCGTCGACGAGGACGACAAGAAGTGACGCAAGGTACGGCCGTGGGAGGCGGCCGCCACGCACCGCGTGGCGGCCGCGTCCACAACGGACGGGAGGTTCCGGCGTGACCCAACGGCCGGACCGACCCGGAGAGAAGGTCGTGATCAAAGATAAACGCAAGATCAACCCGTTTGGTCGAGCCCGGGTGGGAGGTGCGATGAGCGCGCAGGATGAGCAGGACAAGGGGAGCAAGGACCCCGAGGTGGCCGTTGGCGTGGCGTCGGTGCCCGACCACAGCAAGGGCAAGCCGGCGGCGGAGGAGGCCGACAAGGCTGATCCGGCGCAGGCCGCCAACGAGGACGTCGAGCCGGTCACCGGCGAGCTGCTGATCGGCGAGCCCGAGGCGGCGGAGACGGACGCGGAGGCCGAGGCTGCCGGGGACGAGACTCCGGCCAAGGAGCCGGCCGAGGCCGTGCCCGCCGGGTTCGCCGCCGAGCTGGAGAGCCTGCGTTCCGAGTTGGAGGAGCGGGTCGGCGACCTGCAGCGGGTGTCGGCGGAGTACGCCAACTACCGGCGCCGGGTCGAGCGCGACCGCGCGCTCGTCACGGAGCAGGCGACCGGCTCGGTGCTCAGCGCCCTGCTGCCGATCCTCGACGACCTGGACCGCGCCCGCGACCACGGCGACCTGGTCGGTCCCTTCGGGACGATGGCCGAGCAGCTCTCGGCGGCTGTCGGCAAGTTCGGCCTCGTCGCGTTCGGCGAGAAGGGCGACCCGTTCGACCCGACGCGCCACGAGGCGGTCGCGCACCGCACCTCGTCCGAGGTCTCGGAGCCGACCTGCGTGGACATCATGCGCCGCGGATACACCCTGGGCGAGCGACTGCTGCGGCCCGCTCTGGTGGCAGTGGCCGACCCTGAATGATGATGGTGGCACCACGATGGGACACACGCGTCGGCGCACCTCGGTGCGCCGACGCGCCTAACGGGCCAACGTTCGGCGGAGGAGGTGGGGCGTGAGTTCCAAGGACTGGTTGGAGAAGGACTTCTACGCGGTCCTGGGCGTGTCCAAGTCGGCCACCGCTGATGAGATCAAGAAGGCGTACCGGAAGCTGGCGCGGGAGAACCACCCCGACCACAACCCCGGCAACCCGGAGGCCGAGGAGCGGTTCAAGGCCGTCTCCGAGGCGTACGACGTGCTGTCCGACGACCGCAAGCGGCGCGAGTACGACGAGATGCGCGCCCTGTTCGGCGCGGGCGCGTTCCGGCGCAGCGCCCGCTCGGGCGGCACGGGGAACACGGGCGGTGCCAGCACCTTCGACCTGAGCGACCTGTTCGGCGGCCAGGCTGGTCCGCCGCCCCCCGGCGGGCCGGCGGGAGACCGGCGCTTCGGCGGTGCCGGCTTCACGGACCTGTTCGGCACCATCTTCGGCGGCGGCCCCCGGGCCGGCCGGCGCAGCGGCCCGTCCAAGGGCGCGGACGTCGAGGTGGAGGTCGTTCTCGACTTCGGCGACGCCGTGCACGGCGCCACGCTGCCGGTGACCGTACGGTCGCCGGGTGTCTGCGACACCTGTCACGGCAACGGCGCCAAGCCGGGCACCCAGCCGCGCCGCTGCCCCGTCTGCGACGGCGTCGGCCTCATCACGTCCAACCAGGGCTCGTTCAGCTTCTCCGAGCCGTGCCGGGAGTGTCAGGGCGTCGGTACGGTCGTCGACGAGAAGTGCCCGGAGTGTCACGGCACGGGCGGGGTCACCAAGACCCGCACCCTCAACGTGCGCATCCCGCCGGGCGTCGCCGACGGTCAGAAGATCCGGTTGGCCGGCCGCGGTGAGCCTGGTGAGCGCGGCGGCCCCGCCGGCGACCTGCACCTGCTGGTGAAGGTGCGGCCGGACACGCTGTTCGGCCGGCACGGCGACGACCTGACCCTGACCGTACCGGTGACCTACCCCGAGGCGGTGCTGGGCGCCGACCTGCGCGTACCGACGCTGGACGGCGCGGTGACCGTGCGGGTGCCCCCGGGCACCCCGACCGGACGCGTGCTGCGCGTACGCGGGCGCGGCGTGCCGCACCGCGACGGCGGCGCCGGCGACCTGCTGGTGACCATCGAGGTGACCGTGCCGAGCGCGCTGTCGCCCGAGGCCCGCAAGGCGCTGGAGGATTTCGCGCTGTACAGCCCCAAGGCCCCCCGCGGCGCCATCGAGGATGCCGTGCAACGCCTCGCCTTCCGCCCCGGACACGGGAGAGGTGACACATGAAGTCCGAAGACGACGCCAAAGTCCTGATCATCTCGGTCGCCGCCCGGATGGCCGGCATGCACCCGCAGACGCTGCGCCAGTACGACCGGCTGGGCCTGCTTCAGCCGGGCCGGGCCAGCGGGGGCGGCCGCCGCTACAGCGCGCGCGACGTGGTGCTGCTCCGCGAGATCCAGCGGCTCAGCCAGGAGGAGGGCGTCAGTCTTGCGGGCATCCGCCGCATCATCGAGCTGGAGCAGCTGAACCTGGAGCTGCGCGAGCGCGTCGCGGCCCTGGAGGAAGCGCTGGCCGCCACCCGCGAGGAGCTGTCGCGCGCCCAGTCCGGCTATCTCTACCCCCGGGCCGAGCTCGTACCGGCGCGGCGGACGCCGACCGCCCTTGTGGTGTGGAAGCCGCGCCGCCCGGGCGCGGACACCTGATCACGATTGCGGCTAAGTCCTGGGAACGGGCTTCCCATTGAGCAGGTGCGCCGGATACGTTGGAATTGCCCCACGCCCCTGGCAGGAGTAGCCCCTCGTGTCCGTGCAACAGAGTGCCTTCACCGGCTTCACGAATCCGGTCGACCCGACGGCCGCGGAGCTGCGCGCGTGGGCCTACCAGCCGGACTCGGTGAGCCTGCAGTCGATGCCGGCGGACTGGGACCTGCTCGTGGCGGGCGATCATCTCATCGGCACGCTGGCCGACCTGGCGCTCGACCCGCGCTGCCCGGCGCGTCGCTTCGCGCTGCACTGCCTGCATATCTACGCGGCCGACACGGTGCGCACGAACTTCCGGGCGCACCCGAAGCGCCGGCTGCGCAAGCTGGTGGAGCAGGCGGAGGCGCGCGGCGACGACCTCAACCGCCAGTGGGCCTACAACACCCGCATGCTGATCGCCCGGCCGGACCTGTTCAACTACCACGACTGGTGCGAGGGCGGCCTGGTGCGCAACCCGCGCAAGCTCGGCAGCTAGGACTGGATCGCGCCGCCGTCCACGTTGATGCCCTGGCCGGTGACGCCCGGGTTGGCCACGCAGAACCAGACCGCGTCGGCCACCTCCTCCGAGGTGATCAGCCGACCGATCGGCTGCTTGTCGGCGAGCAGCCGGCGGGCCTCCTCGGGGCTGCGGCCCGTGCGATTGGCGATCATCGTGATGGTGTCCGTGGTCATCGGCGTGTCCACGTAGGCGGGGCAGACCGCGTTGACGGTCACGCCGGTGCGGGCCAACTCGGCGGCGGCGGAGCGCACCAGGCCGAGCACGCCGTGCTTGGCCGCCGTGTACGCCGCGATGTAGGGCTCGCCGCGCTTGGACGCGACCGAGGCCACGACGACGATGCGCCCGTACCCGGCGTCGACCATCGTGGGCACCGCGCGGCGGATGCAGCGAAACGGCGCCGTCAGGTTCAGGTCGAGCATGCGCTGCCAGTCGAGGTCGGTGATGCGCGCGATCGGCGCGGAGTTGCCCGCGCCCGCGTTGGCGACCAGGATCTCGACCGGCCCGAACTCGGCCTCCACCATGGCGAACACGTCGTCGACGGAGCCCTGCGCGGTGAGGTCGGCGGGCACCACGATGGCCGGGCCGTCGCAGAGCTTCGCCGTCTCGTCGAGCTCGTCGCGGTTGCGCGCGGTCAGGGCGACGCGGTGTCCCGCGGCGGCGAGTCGGAGGGCGACGGCGCGGCCGATGCCGCGACCGGCTCCGGTGATGAGAGCGGTCCGGGAGACGTCCGACATGAATTGAGGGTATGCGTGAATCACGCACCCCGGAAAGCTGTAGGCGGGCAGGATTATCCGAGGGAATCCGCGGTGGCCCGAAAGAGTTGAGCCTAGTACGCTCAACTCTGGTCCACGAACGAACCCATTGAGGGAGACATGAACGTCGAGCGACTGACCACGAAAAGCCGCGAGGTCATCACCGCCGCCGTGAGCACCGCTGCGCAGCATGGGCACGCCATGGTCGAGCCGTGGCACCTGCTGCTGGCGCTGCTCGACACGGGCGGGT
This sequence comes from Luedemannella helvata, assembly GCF_039528415.1. Classification (NCBI taxonomy): domain Bacteria; kingdom Bacillati; phylum Actinomycetota; class Actinomycetes; order Micromonosporales; family Micromonosporaceae; genus Luedemannella; species Luedemannella helvata. The sequence goes on along the minus strand of NZ_BAAALS010000007.1, from coordinate 133,857 downwards.
CGACGTCGACCGCGCTCCTGCGCGCGATCGGCGCCAACCCCGCCGACATCCGCCGCGCGGCCGTACGCGCGGTGGAGGCCCTGCCCAGCGCCAGCGGCGCGAGCGTGGCCGAACCTTCCCTGTCGCGTGAGCTCGTCAACGCACTCAACGCCGCCGAGCAGATCGCCCGCTCCATCGGCGACGAGTACGTCTCGACCGAGCATCTGCTCGCGGGCCTCGCCCAGGTCGGCGGCGCCGTCTCCAAGCTGCTCACGGACGCCGGGGCCACCGAGAAGGCGCTCGTGGCCGCGTTCCCGACCGTGCGCGGGGGTGACCGGCGCATCACCACGGCCGACCCCGAGCAGACGTACAAGGCCCTCGAGAAGTACGGCGTGGACCTCACGGCCCGCGCGCGCGAGGGCAAGATGGACCCGGTCATCGGCCGCGACGCCGAGATCCGCCGCGTCGTGCAGGTGCTCTCCCGGCGCACGAAGAACAACCCCGTCCTCATCGGCGAGCCCGGCGTCGGCAAGACCGCCATCGTGGAGGGCCTCGCCCAGCGCATCGTGGCCGGCGACGTGCCCGAGTCGCTGCGCGGCAAGCGGCTGGTCAGCCTCGATCTCGCCGCGATGGTGGCCGGCGCGCAGTACCGCGGGCAGTTCGAGGAGCGGCTCAAGAGCGTCCTGGAGGAGATCCAGGGCAGCGACGGGCAGATCGTCACGTTCATCGACGAGCTGCACACGGTCGTCGGCGCCGGCAAGGGCGAGGGCTCGATGGACGCCGGCAACATGCTCAAGCCGATGCTGGCCCGGGGCGAGCTGCGCATGGTCGGCGCGACCACGCTGGACGAATACCGGGAGCACATCGAGAAGGACCCCGCGCTGGAGCGGCGTTTCCAGCCCGTACTCGTGGGTGAGCCCACGGTGACCGACACGATCGGCATCCTGCGCGGCCTGAAGGAGCGCTACGAGGTGCACCACGGCGTGCGGATCACCGACGCCGCCCTGGTCGCCGCGGCGACGCTGTCGGACCGGTACATCTCGGACCGGTTCCTGCCCGACAAGGCGATCGACCTGGTGGACGAGGCTGCCTCCCGGCTGCGCATGGAGATCGACTCGCGGCCCGTCGAGGTCGACGAGATCGAGCGGGCCGTGCAGCGCCTGGAGATCGAGGAGATGGCGCTCGCCAAGGAGCACGACCCGGCCTCCGCCGACCGGCTCGTCGCCCTGCGCAAGGAGCTGGCCGACCGGCGCGAGCAGCTCGCCGCCCTCGGCGACCGGTGGCGCACCGAGAAGGAGCACATCGCCAAGATCTCCGCCGCCAAGGAGCAGTTGGAGTCGCTGCGCCGCGAGGCCGAGCGCGCCGAACGCGACGCCGACCTCGGCAAGGCCTCCGAGCTGCGCTACGGGCGGATTCCCGAGCTGGAGCGCCAGCTCGGCGCGGCCGAGCAGGAACTCGCGGTGCTGCAGGGCCGCGAGGGCGCCATGCTCAAGGAGGAGGTCGGCCCGGACGACGTGGCCGAGGTCGTGGCCAGTTGGACGGGCATCCCGGCCGGCCGCCTGCTGGAGGGCGAGACCGCCAAGCTGCTGCGCATGGAGGAGTCCCTCGGCGAGCGCGTGGTCGGCCAACCGGAGGCCGTCGCGGCCGTGTCCGACGCGGTGCGCCGCGTGCGGGCCGGCATCGCCGACCCCAACCGGCCCACGGGCTCGTTCCTCTTCCTGGGCCCGACCGGCGTCGGCAAGACCGAGCTGGCCAAGGCGCTCGCGGAGTTCCTCTTCGACGACGAGCGCGCCATGGTCCGCATCGACATGAGCGAGTACGGCGAGAAGCACAGCGTCGCCCGGCTGGTCGGCGCCCCGCCCGGTTACGTCGGCTACGAGGAGGGCGGCCAGCTGACCGAGGCCGTGCGGCGCAGGCCGTACTCGGTGGTGCTGCTCGACGAGGTCGAGAAGGCCCACCCGGAGGTCTTCGACGTGCTGCTGCAGGTGCTCGACGACGGGCGCCTCACGGACGGCCAGGGCCGCACGGTGGACTTCCGTAACGCGATCCTGATTCTCACGTCCAACCTGGGCTCGCACGCGATCGCCGACCCGACGCTGTCCGACGAGCAGCGCCGCGACGCGGTCATGGCGACCGTACGGTCGGCATTCAAGCCGGAGTTCCTCAACCGGCTCGACGACATCGTGGTCTTCCACGCGCTGTCGCCCGCCGAGCTCGCCTCCATCGTGGATATCCAGCTGGCCGGGCTGCGCCAGCGGCTGGCCGGTCGGCGGCTCGGCCTCGAGGTCAGCGAGTCGGCCCGGTCGTGGCTGGCCAGCCACGGGTACGACCCGATCTACGGGGCGCGCCCGCTGCGCCGGCTCATCCAGACGGCCATCGGCGATCGCCTCGCCAAGGCCCTGCTGTCCGGGGAGATCCGCGACGGCGACAAGGTGTTCGTGGACCGTGAGCCGGGAGCGGACGTGTTGACCGTGACCGCAACCTGAGACGCACCCGGTGCGACCCCGGAGGTCGTGGGTCGCACCGGGTTTCCCCGCACGGTACGGTGATCCGGCAGAGAGCAGGGGAGGACCAACATGTCGAACACGGTGCAGTCGCCGAAGCCACGTCCCACGGTGGTCACCGCCGCGGTGGGACTGCTCTACGCCGCCGCGGGCATCCTGTTCCTGCTCGGCATCATCTCCATCAGCAACGCCGGCACGATGTCGGACGTGTACGAGGAGGCCTACCGCGGCACGAGCGCGGAGAGTGCGGGCGGCACGATCGGCACCGCCTCGAGCTGGGGCTCGGGCGCGCTCTACATCGTCTTCGCCATCGTCATGCTGGTGCTCGCGATCTTCGTGGGCCGCGGCAAGCAGCCGGCCCGCATCACCACCTGGGTGGTCGCCGGGCTCGTGGCGCTGTGCTGCGGGTGCGGCGGCATTCTCGGCGCCGCCTCGGGCAGCCTCACCGACAGCCTCACGTCCGGCGCCGAGCCGGCGCCGGGCCAGCCCGACCCGGCCGAGCTGCAGCGGCTGCTCGACGACCGCCTGCCCAGCTGGTACACGCCGGCCACGACGACGCTGGCGATCCTGCTGACCCTGGCCTGCCTCGCGGTGGTCATCCTGCTGGCGCTGCCGGCCGCCCACCCGTACTTCCGCAAGGAGCCCGAGGTGTGGCTGCCGCCGACCAACTGGCCGCCGGCCCCGGGCACGCCGGGCTACCCGGGCACGCCGGGCGCCCCCGGCACCCCGGGCACGGACCCGAACCAGCCGCCGGCTCCGCCGACCGCCTGATCAGGTTCCGCCCAGCGCCAGCGGTAGAGGGGTATCTTCCGGATAGGCAGTAATGTCCGGAAAGGACCACTCGAATGGCTGACCAGTACGGGTGGGGTGCCCCGCCCGCGCCCGCCCGCCGTCCCGTCCCCGTGACCCTGGCGGCGATCCTCATGCTGGTCGGCGCGGCCTTCGGGCTGACCAACGGCATCGCGTCGCTGGTCGGGGCGGACTCGATCGCGGACGACTTCCAGCGCCGGGCCGTACGCGGCGGCGCGCCCATGGCCACCGTCAACGATGTCGCCGACGGCCTGCGCGCCGGACTGATGCTCAGCGGCGTGCTGCACATCCTGCTGGCGATCGTCGTCGGCCTCCTGGCCATGTTCGTGTTGCGCGGCGTCAACGCCGCCCGCATCGGCACCTGGGTCCTCATCGCCGTGTCGGTCTGCTGCGGCGGTTGCGGATCGCTGTTCACGTTCAGCACGTTCGGCACGGAGGACCTGTCCCTCAGCGTGGAGAACGTCAGCGAGGAGACCGCCCAGGTCATGGGCCGGGCGCTGCATGACGCGGTGCCCGGCTGGCTGGCGGCCACCAACGGCGGCCTGGGCTGCCTGCAAGTTCTCGGCTACCTCGCGGTGGCGGTGCTCCTCGCGCTGCCGGCCGCCAACCGGTACTTCCGCAAGCCGCCCATGCCGTGGCAGTCTCCGGAGGGCGGCTGGCCCCAGGGCCCGCCACCGAACCAGCCGCCGTCGTTCGGCCAGCCGCCGGCCGGGGGGCCGCCGAACCAGCCGCCGCCGGGCAGTTGGCCTGAACCGCCGCAGGAACCACGTACTCCCATGGGGTGATTTCGTGTCGCAGAGCCGCACCGCACTCGTCACCGGCGCCACCGCGGGCATCGGCGCCGCCTTCGCGCGCCACCTCGCGAAGGCCGGGTACGACCTGACGATCGTGGCCCGGGACGAGGCGAGGCTGGCGGAGACCGCCGAGCGGCTGGCCGGGGAGCACGGCGTGGCGGTGAAGCCGGTGACCGCCGACCTGGTCACTGACGATGGCCGGGCGGGCGTGCAGGAGCTGCTGCGGGCCGGGCAGATTGACCTGCTTGTCAACAACGCCGGGATGAGCCTGAACACGCCGTTTCTGCGCTCCACCACGGAGGGTGAGGAGCGGTTGCTCGCGCTCAACGTGCACGCCGTCATGGCGCTGACCCTCGCCGCACTGCCGGGCATGGTGGAACGGCGCGCCGGGGCCGTGGTGAACGTGTCCTCCGTGGCGGGCTTCGGCGCGGGCATGCCGGGCTCGACGTACCCGGCCTCGAAGGCGTGGGTGACGAACTTCAGCGAGTCTGTCGGATTGTCGGTTCGCCCGTTCGGAGTACGGGTGATGGCGCTGTGCCCCGGATACGTGCGCACGGAGTTTCACGACCGGGCCGGCATCAACACGTCCGGTACGCCGGACTGGTTGTGGCTCGACGCCGACGCGGTCGTCGCGGACGGCATGGCCGACCTGCGCAAAGGCAAGTACGTGAGCGTTCCTACATGGAAGTACAAGCTCGCCGCGTTCGGGCTCAAACACCTGCCGCGCCCGCTCATCCAGCGGGTAGCGCGGGACACCCGAGGGCGCATCGGCCGTAACGACCCCCAGGTGTGACGCACGACCCATGCCGGGTCGCATCATCGTGTGGAAATGGCTGACGTACGCTTGCAGCCATGGCCGACCGCGAAGAGCTGCGAAAACTCATCAATGATCTTGCCGTCGTGCGCGGTCGTGTGACGCTGTCGTCAGGCAAAGAAGCTGACTGGTATGTGGACCTCAGGCGACTGACGTTGCATCATGCGGGTGGTCCGCTCGTTGGACAGGTCATGCTCGATGTCGTCGATGACTGGGACTTCGATGCCGTGGGCGGCCTGACCCTCGGCGCTGACCCTGTCGCGCTGGCGATGATGCATGCCGCGGCGGCACGGGGGCGCCAGTTGGACGCGTTCGTGGTCCGTAAGTCCGAAAAGGCGCACGGCCTTCAGCGTCGCGTTGAGGGACCGGACGTGGCGGGCCGTCGGGTGCTCGCCGTCGAGGACACGACGACTACGGGCGGTAGCGTAATGACTGCGGTCGATGCGCTCCGGGAAGCCGGGGCTCAGGTGATCGGAGTAGCAGTGATCGTCGATCGGGGCGCCGGATCAGCGATTCGGTCGGCCGGGTTGGACTTTCGGTCGGCATACACGCTGGCCGATTTGGGCCTCACGGCCTGACGTTCAGGCAGGAAAGACTGCCGGTTTGATACCTGCGGATATGGGGTCAGATCGATGGTCGGTGGTGGAAGGATGGAGTAGTGCGTACTGCGCTGGCCGAACTCATATTGCCCTCGAACTCGCCGCTGGCCGGCGAGCCCTACGACAAGATCGACGCTGAGCGTCTGGCTGGTGTCCTCAAGGCACTTGCCGACCCCGCGAGGCTTCGCCTCCTCAGCTTGATCCAGGCTTCGCCTGATGGCGAGGCGTGCGTGTGTGACCTCACCGCACCTATCGGTCTGTCCCAGCCGACCGTCAGCCACCACCTTCGCATTCTCACCGAATCCGGCTTGCTGGAGCGGGAGAAGCGGGGTGTGTGGGCCTACTACCGGATCGTTCCCTCCGCGATCCAGCAGATCGCCGACCTGCTCACGCCGCCCCGCAAGCGGGCGACGAAGAAGGCGGCCCGCTGACCTACCCCGACGGCGACCCCATCGACCAACTCGTCCACCTCGGACGTGAGGTCATCGGCGCGGGGCTCGCCGTCGGGTCAGGCGGCAACCTTTCGGCGCGGTCACACGGCGCACACGAATGTGTGGTGACCGCGTCGGGCACCTGGTTGGACCGCCTGTCCCGGACGTCGTTCGTCCGGGTGCGGATTACGGACGGGGTGGCGCTTGACGGCGCCACCCCGTCCTCCGAAGTGGGCCTGCACCTGGCCGTCTACCGCGCCCGACCCGACGTGAACGCCGTCGTGCACCTGCACCCGCAGACGGCCGTCCTGCTCGAGGCGCTCGGCGTGCCGATCCGTCTCATGACGACCGACCACGCGTTCTATCTGCGCCGCGTCGCCGTCACCGCCTGGCACGCGCCCGGCACCCCGGAGGTGGGCGAGGCCGTCGCGGCGGCGGTCGCGGACGGCACCAACTGCGTCCTGCTGCCCTTCCACGGCTGCGCCGTGCTGGGTGACACGGTCGAGATGGCCCACCGCCGGGCGGTCAACCTGGAGGAGGCCGCGCGCCTGACCTACCAGGCCGTCTCCCTCGTGGGCGACCGGGCGCTGCCCGAGTGTCCGCCCGAATTCCTCGCCGGCCGGGACGCCGGCTCCCTCATCTGAGCGGCAATGTCGGTGGGCGCGACTAGCGTCGCCGGCATGAAGTTTGGATTTGTACTCCCCTGGGGAGGTGCGGCCGAAGCGGCCGAGCTGGCGGTCGTCGCCGAGGAGTCCGGCTGGGACGGCTTTTTCATGTGGGAGTCCGTGTGGGGCATTGATCCCTGGGTGGGACTCACGGCGGTCGCCGCGCGGACCAGCCGGCTCCGGCTGGGCACGATGCTGACCCCGCTGCCGTACCGCAAGCCGTGGGAGGTGGCCAGCCAGTCCGCGACGCTCGACAACTTCTCCGGCGGCCGGGTCACCCTGTCGGTCGGTCTGGGCGCGCCGGAGGAGCGCTTCTTCATCTTCGAGGACGACGCGGGCCGCAAGGTGCGCGCCGAGCGCCTTGACGAGAGCCTTGAACTGCTCACCCACCTGTGGCGGGCCGAACCGTTCGAGTACGCGGGCAAGCACTACCGGGCGCACCGTACGGACGTCATGCTGCCGCCGCCGGCCACCCAGCAACCGCGCATTCCCGTCTGGGTGGTGGGGCTGTGGCCCGCGCCACGTTCCATGCGCCGGGTCGCCCGGTGGGACGGCTGGCTGCCGTACTTCAAGCCGCCGGCGGACGCGCCGCCCGGCGAGCTCAACCGGCCCACCCACGAGGGTCTGGCCGAGGGCGTCGCCTGGCTGCGCGAGGAGCGCGCCGCGAACGGCCTCGACATGACCGGCTTCGACGTCGTCATGGAGGGCACCACGGAGCCGGGCGCCGAGGCGGCGCAGACGGTCAAGGCGTGGGCAGAGGCCGGGGCGACGTGGTGGCTGGAGGCGGACTGGGCGCTGCCCAAGGAGGACGTCCTCGCCAAGTGCGCCGATCGCCTGCGCGCCGGCCCGCCGCGCTAGCGCGTTCCCCGAAAACCATGAACCGGATTGGCACCCAGGGTCACCCAGGGTGCCAATCCGGTTCATCGCTGACTTCAGCGCACTACGGGCGGTGGTGACGCCCGTCGGAGGTGAAGGGGGGCGAGGTGGGGACCGAGGCCGTGCCGATGGCCGGGCCGGCCGGCGTCGTGGCGGGCGTGGTGGGGGCCAGGCCGGCGGCGGCCAGCCGCTTCTTCTCGCGGCGGGTCCGGAAGACCTCGACGAAGATCGGGATCATGGAGATCAGGATGATCAGGAGGACGAACGGCAGGATGTACGAGTCGATCTTCTCGGCCGGGATCGCGTCCGTGATCTTCTTGGCGAGCAGGTAGCCGACCAGCAGGATGCCGTCCGTCCAGAGGATGCCGCCGATGACGTTCCACAGGAGGAACCGGCGGCTCGACATGCCGAGCATGCCCGCGACCGGGTTCAGGAAGGTCCGGACGATCGGAATGAACCGGGCCAGCACGACGGCCTTCGGGGCACCGAACTTGTTGAAGTAGTACTCGGCCTTCTCGACGTACTCCCGTTTGAACAGCTTCGACTCCGGCTTGGCGAACATCCGCGGGCCGTAGCGGGCGCCCAGGTAGTGCCCCAGCTGGGCGCCCACGATCGCGCAGATCGGCGCCCCGATGAGGAGGATGGCGATCGGCATGGGCTCCACGCCGGGCAGGATCTCGCTCGCGACCGGCGAGGCGGCGACACCCGCGAGGAACAGCAGCGAGTCGCCGGGGAAGAAGAAGCCGACCAGCAGGCCCGTCTCCGCAAAGATGATCGCCAGCACGCCGATGAGGCCGAACGTCGCCAGCAGCCCTTTGACGTCGAGGGGATTGAAGGCGAGCATCTCGCCGAGGGCCTGTGTCGTCACGGTGTCCACGGCGAAACAGGCTACCGGGCGGCGCTCACGGATGGCGACGACGCGAGGGCGGTTCCCTGCGTCCTGTGACAGGACACCCGATTTGACGAGGGTGGACACCGGCATTTCGGGCGGCCTACCGTGGGCGTATGGCCGACGACACGCTCAGTCTGGCCGACCCGTACACGGTGCCGACGCGGCACTGGCACGAGCTACCGGACGGGCGAATCCAGTGCGACGTGTGCCCGCGCGCCTGCAAGCTGCGCGAGGGCCAGCGGGGTCTGTGCTTCGTCCGGGGCCGCGTCGACGACCAGGTCGTGCTCGCCTCGTACGGGCGGTCGTCGGGTTTCTGCGTCGATCCGGTGGAGAAGAAGCCGCTCAACCACTTCCTGCCCGGCTCGTCCGTGCTGTCCTTCGGCACGGCCGGGTGCAACCTGGCCTGCCGGTTCTGCCAGAACTGGGACATCTCCAAGTCGCGTGAGATCGACACGCTGGCCGGCGCGGCCTCGCCGGCGGCGCTCGCCGAGACCGCGCAGCGGCTCGGCTGCCGCTCGGTCGCGTTCACCTACAACGACCCGGTGATCTTCATGGAGTACGGCATGGACGTCGCCGACGCGTGCCACGAGAAGGGGATCAAGGCGATCGCCGTGAGCGCCGGGTTCATGAACCCCGCGCCCCGGGCCGAGTTCTACGCGCACATGGACGCCGCCAACATCGACCTCAAGGCGTTCACCGAGGAGTTCTACGAGAAGATCACCTTCGCCCGGCTCGGGGCGGTGCTCGACACGCTGCGTTACCTCAAGCACGAGACGGACGTCTGGTTCGAGATCACCACGCTGCTGATCCCGGGCCACAACGACTCCGACGCCGAGATCGCCGAGGAGGCCGCCTGGCTCGTCGAGAACCTCGGGCCGGACGTTCCGCTGCACTTCAGCGCGTTCCACCCGGACTTCAAGATGATGGACGTCCCGCCCACGCCGCCGGCAACGCTCAGCCGCGCCCAGCGCATCGCGCGCGAGCACGGCCTGCGCTACGTCTACACCGGCAACGTGCACGACGAGGCCGGCCAGTCCACCCACTGCCCGCACTGCGGGGCACGGGTCGTCGCCCGCGACTGGTACACCATCAACGACTACGGGCTCACCGACGAGGGCGCCTGCCGGGCGTGCGGCACCCAGCTGCCCGGCGTGTACGACGGCCCGCACGGCACCTGGGGCATGCGCCGCCTGCCGGTGCACATCCTCGAGGCCGCCTGATGGGCGCGGTCCGTGCGCCGGCCGTGGCCGGCCAGTTCTATCCGGCCGACCCGGTCCTGCTGGCCGACCAGGTGGACGCCCTGCTGGCCGGCGCGGCGAACCCGCGACAGGACGCGGCGAACCCGCGGCACGTCCCGGGGAACCCGCGGCACGCCCCGGCGTACGTGGTGCCGCACGCCGGCTACGTCTACTCCGGTCCCACGGCCGCCGTCGCCTACGCCGGCCTGCCGCGCGACACCCGCCGCGTCGTGCTCGTCGGGCCGGCCCACTTCGCGCCCCTGCGCGGGTGCGCGGTCGCGTCCGCCGAGGCGTGGCGCACGCCGCTGGGCGAGGTGCCCGTCGAGGACGCCGCCGCGCTCGTCGACGCGGGCCTGGTGACGGTCGACGACGACGCCCACGCGCGGGAGCACTCCCTGGAGGTGCAGCTGCCGTTCCTGCAGCGCGTACTCGCGGGCTCCTTCGGCGTACTCCCCATCGCGGTCGGCAGCGCCGCGGCGGGTGAGGTGGCCGCGGTGATCTCCGCCGCGCTGGCCCCCGGATCGGTGCTGCTGTGCAGCACCGACCTGGCGCACTACGAACCGGACGAGCGGGCCCGGGTCCAGGACGCGGCGACGCTGCGGGCGGTCGTGGGGTTGCGGTCCGCGGATGTGGGGGTACGCGACGCGTGCGGCGTGTTCGCGCTGCGCGGGCTGCTGGCGTGGGCCGGTACGCAGGGGCGGACACCGACCGTGCTGCACTACGCGACCTCGGCGGACACGGCCGGGGACGCGTCGCGCGTCGTGGGGTACGCAGCCGTGGCGTTGTGACCACAAATTGTGGTAACTTTTTCGCATGGCGACTATCGGACTGCGCGAACTCACGCACCACACGGCCGCGATCGCGCGCCGCGTCCGGGAAGGCGAGACGATCATCGTGACCGACCGGGGCACCCCCGTGATCCGGATGGTTCCGGCCACCCCCGCCGACGACGTGCTCGCGCGGTTGGAGGCGGCCGGCCGGCTCATCCCGGCGGCCAACCCCGGCTACCTGCCCGAACCCGTCGACACCGGCCACCGGCCGGAACGCGACGCCACCGACGTGATCAGCGAGGACCGGGACGACCGGTTCTGATGATCTATCTCGACTCGTGCGCGATCGTGAAGCTCGTGCACGTCACGCCCGAGACGCCCGCCCTGCGCGCGTGGCTCACCGCGCAGGGCGGCGTGCCCCTCGTGTCGTCCACCCTGGCCCGCGTCGAGTGTGCCCGCGCGCTGCGCCGGGTCGACCCGGGCGCGCTGGCCAACCTGCCGCTCGTGCTCGGCGCCATCAACTTCATCGCCATGGACGACGGCGTGTGCTCGGCCGCCGCTGCCCAGCCCGAACCCCTGCTGCGCAGCCTCGACGCCATCCACCTGGCGACCGCCGCCCTGCTCGGGACGGCCCTGACCTGGTTCGTCACGTACGACAAGCGCCTCCTGGCAGCCGCGTCGGCCGCCGGCCTGCCGACAGTCGAGCCGCGCTGACGCAATGGTTCCGGTACGGCCCGGTCCCGCCGCGGCGTGGTTGGCGGCGGCATCCGGCCGGGCCGCCGGCCTACGCCCACAGGGCGGCGACCGGCAGCCGCCGGGCGCCGGCCATGACCCGTGCGTCGAACAACTCCACCCCGTCGGCGACCGCCAGGTCGGGGCAGCGACGCAGCAGCATCGGCACCGCGATGGCCGCCTCCAGCCGGGCCAGCGGCGCCCCGAGGCAGAAGTGGATCCCGTGCCCGAAGCTCAGGTGCGGGTTCGGGCTGCGCCGGATGTCGAAGTCGTCAGGATCGAGGAACTCCCGCTCGTCGTGGTTGGCCGAGCCGATCCACAGGTTGATCACCTGCCCCGCGGGGACCGTCCGCTCGCCCACGGCCGAGGCCGCCGTCGCGACCCGGGCCAGGCGGGGGAACGGCGCCCGGTCCCGCAGCACCTCCTCCAGCGCGGTCGGCACCAGCGACAGGTCGGCACGCAGGTCGCGGGCCGCGTCGGGGTGCGTGTCCAGACACAGGACCGTGTTCGTGAGCAGCGTCGTCGTCGTGATGTGGCCGGCGATCAGCAGCAGCCCCACGAACCCCACGATCTCGTCGTCGACGAGTCGCTCGCCGTCGACTTCTGCGTCGATGAGCTGGCTCGTCAGGTCGTCGCGCGGGGCGGCGCGACGGTCGCGGATGTGCGTCAGCAGGTACCCGATCATGTCGTGCAGGGGCGCCGCCCGCAGCCGCAGAGTCTCCTCGTCGGGCAGCATCCGGTCCGGCAGCGGCTGGTTGAGCAGCGCGTCCGCCCATGTCCGGAACAGCCCACGGTCGCTCGCGGGCACCCCCAGCAGCTCCGCGATCACGGTGACCGGCAGCGGGTACGCCAGCGCCGCCACCAGGTCGAACCCCGGCTCTCCGGTGACCGCGTCCAGCAGTTCGTCCGTCACCTCGGTGATGCGCGGTTCAAGATCCGCCACCACCCGGGGCGTGAACGCCTTGCTCACCAGTTTGCGCAGCTTGTCGTGTCGGGGCGGATCCATCCGGACGAAGTTGCCCTTGCTGAACAGCTCGATCTCCGGCTGCGGCGGGAGCAGCCCCACGAGATCCGACGAGAAGGTCAACGGATCAGCGAGTACGCGCACGATGTCCGCGTACCGGAAAACGTGCCACGCGCCGTACTTTTCGTCCCAGCTGACCGGATCATGCTCCCGCATCCATCGCCACCACTGCCACACGCCCTCAAGCGTGGTGGGTTGGGCGGCGAAGGTGGTCTCCATCAGCCCTCGCGGTACTCGTCGTCCAGGTCGACGACGTGCGCCTGTTCGACGGCGTCGTACTCGCTCACCTCGAAGCCGCGGTGGACCTCCGGCCTGTCCTCGGCGGGGTTCGCCGAGATCGCCTGCTCCACGGCGTCGGCCGGGGGCGCCTCGGGGTCGCGCTCCTCCGGAGCCAGGTGGTCACCCGGGGTGAGATCTTCATCGGGCATGGTCATGTGTGACGCACCTCCCTAGATGTCTACGGTAAGGCCGTACCCAGGGCCCGCGCCGGGCAACCGGCAAGGCCCGATTTCAGTGGTCGGCAGGGTCTGCGGGATACTTCGTGCGAGGACAGCGCGGTCCGCCACCGCGACATATCCGAATCCAGCAGTCAACAAGGAGCGCACCATGCCTATCGCCTCCCCTGAGGTCTACGCCGAGATGATCAGCCGCGCGAAGGCTGGCGGTTTCGCGTACCCGGCGATCAACGTCACGTCCTCGCAGACGCTCAACGCGGCGCTGCGCGGCTTTGCCGACGCGGGCAGCGACGGCATCCTGCAGGTCTCGACCGGTGGGGCGGAGTACCTCTCGGGCCCGACGATCAAGGACATGGTCACCGGCGCGGTGGCGTTCGCGGCCTTCGCCGAGGAGGTCGCCAAGAAGTACCCGATCAACGTCGCGCTGCACACCGACCACTGCCCCAAGGACAAGCTCGACGGGTTCGTGCGTCCGCTGCTCGCGATCTCGACCGAGCGTGTCGCCAAGGGCGGCACCCCGCTGTTCCAGTCGCACATGTGGGACGGCTCGGCCGTGCCGCTGGGCGAGAACCTGCAGATCGCCGAGGAGCTGCTCGCCCAGTGCAAGGCGGCCAACGTGATCCTCGAGATCGAGGTCGGCGTCGTGGGCGGCGAGGAGGATGGCGTGGAGAACGCCATCAACGACAAGCTCTACACCACGGTCGAGGACGCCACCGCCATGGTCGAGAAGCTCGGCCTGGGCGAGAACGGCACCTACATGGCCGCCCTCACCTTCGGCAACGTGCACGGCGTCTACAAGCCGGGCAACGTCAAGCTGCGCCCCGAGATCCTCAAGGAGATCCAGGAGGCGATCGGCGCCAAGTTCGGCCAGAACAAGCCGCTCAACCTGGTCTTCCACGGCGGCTCCGGCTCGCTGCTGTCCGAGATCCAGTCGGCCGTCGACTACGGCGTGGTCAAGATGAACATCGACACGGACACCCAGTACGCGTTCACGCGTCCGGTGGCCGCGCACATGTTCACCAACTACGACGGCGTGCTCAAGGTGGACGGCGAGGTCGGCAACAAGAAGGCGTACGACCCGCGCGCGTGGGGCAAGCTGGCCGAGGCCGGCCTGGCCAAGCGCGTCGTCGAGGCGTGCACCGACCTGCGCTCGGTGGGCACCTCGCCGACCGCCTGACATACGTGTTGAAGGGCCGTCCACGTGCGCGTGGGCGGCCCTCACTCGTACCATTGCGCGGGTGCCTACCCCGCTTCCGCATGTCATCGAGTCCGTCGACCACAGCGCCGCCGAGGTCGAGACGCCCGAGCAGCTCGCCCGATGCCTGCGCCGGGGTACGGTCGCTGACCTGATCCTGCAGGGCCTCGACCTGACGGACGCCGACCTGCGCGACATCGACGTGACCCGGGCGATCTTCCTCGGCTGCACCCTCTCCGTGACCCAGGCGACCGATGTCGTGGCGCGCGGCGCCCACGTCGTGCCCCGCTTCATGGACATGCCGTACCCCACCCAGCCGTCGCGCCTCTACACCCCGGACGACCTCGTCGCCGGCTTCGCCGACGGCGGGTTCGACGCCATGTACGACACCCGGGTGTTCCGGCACTACTACGCGCAGGGCGGGGCGACTCCGCCGCTGCGGGAGGCACTCGCCCAGCGCATCCACGACCACGGCATCGACAACGCGCTCGCCAACGACACCCAGAAGTGGATCGCCGAGCACGGGCCGAACTCCATCGTCGGCATCATGGGCGGGCACGCCGAGCACCGCGGGTCGGCCGGCTACCGCCACGCGGCTCGGCTGGCCTGGATGATCGCCCGGGAGGGCCGGCTCGTGCTCACCGGCGGCGGGCCGGGCGTCATGGAGGCCGCCAACCTCGGCGCCTACCTGTCCACCCGTACCCTTGAAGATCTTGAATTGGCGGTCGACGAGCTGGCCGCCGTCACCGACTTTCACGACGGGCAGGCCTACACGGCGGCGGCGCTGGCCGTGCGGGAACGCTACGCCCCGCCGCCCGGCACCTCCTGGGCGCAAGCCGGCGGGCTGGCCATCCCCACGTGGTTCTTCGGGCACGAGCCGGCGAACGTGTTCGCCGCGCGCATCGGCAAGATGTTCTCCAACGCCTCGCGCGAGGAGCTGATCCTCAAGCTGTCGCGCGGCGGCATCGTGTTCGCGGCCGGGCGGGCCGGCACGGTGCAGGAGGTGTTCCAGGCGGCCACGATGACGTTCTACGGCACGGTCGAACACTCCGGGCCGTTCCTGTTCATCGGGCGTCAATTCTGGACGGACGACCTGCCGGTCGCGGCGCTGCTGCGGCCGCTGCTGTCGTCCGCGCCGGTCGGCGACCGGTCGCCGCTCATTCACTTCACGGACGACCCCGCGGAAGCCGCAGGACTCCTGCTGGCCAGGTCCTGACAGGACGATGGCCCGGACGAACCGGGCCATCGCGTTACCGGGTCCTGGGGAGGCTCCGGACCTTCGATTGAACTCCGAAGTGGCGTGGGTCACTACCCCCTGAGCGTGTGGAAAAGCCCTCACCCGTTCAGCTATCCGGACGTGAGTCAACGGAGTTGAATGAGGCCATGCGCAATCTGCTTCCCGAACCGCCGCCCACCCTGCTTCCGGACGACCCGGGCGCATCAGCCCCCGGCACCCCGGAGGAGGTGGCCGCGCGCTACCCCTCGTCCAGCGCCGCGTGGGCCACGCTTGCCGAGCAGGCCTTCGCCGCCGGCGCGAGCGTCCAGGCGTACGCGTACGCGCGGACGGGGTACCACCGCGGGCTGGACGCGTTGCGCCGCAACGGGTGGAAGGGCAGCGGGCCGGTGCCGTGGGCCCACGGAGCCAACCGCGGATTCCTGCGCTGCCTGCACATCCTGGCCCGGGCGGCTGACGCGATCGGCGAGGCCGACGAGGCGGCCCGCTGCGCCCAGTTCCTGCGCGACTGCGACCCAGCCGCGGCAGACGCCCTGGCCGGCTAATCCCCGCACGCTGCCCCGCCGCTCACGCTGGCCGTCGTGCGGGCTGCGCCGCACCGCGGCCGGCCGTCGGCGGCAACCCTCCGGCGGGTTTTGGATTTAACCGGCTGCTGTACCGGCCAAAGAAATCCATAACCTCGGGCGAGGCGGGCGGGCGGGCGGGGCGGGCGGGGCGGGCAGCGGGGCCGGGGTTAGAGGCCGGTGGCGATCGTGGCGGCTGTGCGGAGCCAGGCGGCACGGGTGGCCGGGGACAACGCGCGGTAGTCGACGGGGGCGCCGCTGTCCAGGTGCCGGTCGTACGGGACCTGGCACACCTCCCGGCACCGGGCCGCGAAGTGTTCCGCCACGCGGCCCGGCGGGACGTCGCCCCGGTGCGGCGGCAATGTCAACACCGTGACGGCCCGTCGGACCAACTCCCGGCGGCCGGTCTGCTCCAGATGGTCGAGCAGGCGGGCTGCCGTCTCCGCCGAGTCGTTGCGGCCGGACAGGGTGATGACCAGCTGATCGGTGGCGTCGAGGGCGGCCTGCCAGTTCTCGGCCCGTACGTTGTTGCCGGTGTCGACGATCAGCAGCTTGTAGAACCGGCCCACCACCTCGCGCAGCTCCCGGAACGCGCGCGCGGTGAGCATCTCGCCCGCGGTCGCGGCCTCGTCGGAGGCGAGCACGTCGAACATCGCGTCGTCCTGGGTACGCAGGTAGGCGGCCAGTTCGCCGACGCGCCCCGCGCCGCCCGCGAACCGGTCGAGGTCGCGCAGCAGGTCCCGTACCGTACGGGCGCCCGGTTCCGACTGGGCGCGCATGCCCAGCGTCCCCTGGGTCTCGTTGTTGTCCCAGGCCAGCACGAACCCGCCCCGGCTGCGTCCGAACGCCAGGCCCAGCATCAGCGTGGCGACCGTCTTCCCGGCGCCGCCCTTGGGGTTGACCACGGTGATCTGGCGCAGCCCGCCGAAGTTGCGGCGTACGGTGTGCAGCGCCTCGCGCAGGTCGGACTCGTCGCGGCTCGGGCGCAGCCGGAGCAGGCCGAACGAGCCGCGCCGGGCGGCGCCCCGGGCGCCGGCGACGGCCGACACCACGCGCGGGCGCACCCGCCGTCGGGTGGCGAACTCCTCGGCGTTGGGCGTCCGCTCGCCGAAGTCGGCTTCCACCTCCTGGTACGGGTGTGGCTGCGGCGCCCAGCCGCCCGCGATGGCGCGCTTTCCGGGCGGTGAGACGGAGCCGGCGTCGGGCGGCGGCGGGGGTGGGCTGGTCGGCGCGGGCGCCTCCGGCGTGGGGGCCGTGCCCGCCAGGGCGGCGAGCCACCGCATCGTGTCGCCCGGCCCCCAGGTCGTACCCGGTTCCGCCGGGGCGGGCGCCGTGAACGGCGCGGGTCCGGTGTGCGGTGCCGGCGCGGCCGGAGAGATGCTCGCCGCAGGCGGCTCAAGCAGCGCCCGCGGCTGCGGCGCTGGCGGTGCGGAGACGGGCGGTGCGGAGACGGGCGGTGCGGAGATGGGCTCGGCGTCGGGCGCCTCAGCCGGCTCCGGCGGCGTCAGGGCCTCCGCGATCGCGGGCCGGGCCGGTTGCGACGGGGGCCGGGCCGGTTGCGACGCGGGCCGGGCCGGTTGCGCCGCGGCTGGGGCCGGCCGGGGAGCGGGCGGGATGCTCCACGGGGTGTTCGGCGCGTACTCGACCGGCGGTTCTTCGTTGGAATCCACGGCGCCTCCTCCCCAGGCGGTGCGGGTTACCAGCCTCGCACAGCCCCGCCCGGTCACGGAACGCACCGCGACGGGAGACACACGGAAGGTCAGGGAACGTAGACCGCCCAGGCGCCGGGTTCCACCCACCAGCTGCGCTTGCGGGTCAGCTGGGCGGTCACCCCGTCGTCGACCAGCACGACGGACTCCTCCCGGGGGGTGATGGCCACGGCCCGGCCGGTCGCCCGGCGTACCTCGAGGTGGGTGTCCGGGCGGCGCAGCAGGCGGCGGACCCGGCGCGGCACGGCGACCGCCACGGTGATCCGGCCGTCGTCCGCGGCCACCCCGTCGGTCAGCGGCAGGCCGCCCACCTCGACGCCGCCGGAGTTCGTCACCACGCAGGCCAGCACGGGCTCCGCCCCGTCCGTGAGCACCGCGTCGTCCACCTCGACGCGCCCGCGCCAGCTCACGGCCGTACCGGAAGCATCCACTCCGCCGAGCACCGCGGACCGTGCGGTGACCGACCCGCCGTCGTTGCGCAGCAGGTCGAGGCGGCGCGTGCGGCCGCCGAGGACGGCCGCGGCGACGGCCGCCGGGTCGGTGGGCAGGCCGAGGTCGGTGACGATGTCGGGGATGCCCGGGGTGAGCGGCAGGATGCCGACAGGCGGCAGGTCGGGCACGGTGCGGTTGGCGGGCAGGTCGGCGGGGCGCTTCGACGGCGCGGGCGCGTAGGCGCGCACGAGCCGGCGCAGCACGGCCCGCAGTTGCCCGTCGTCGGCGGCCGCCACGACCAGCGCGGCCTCGTCGGCGCGCACCGCCTTGAGGGCGGCGTCGATCTCCGCGTCGGAGCAGGCCGTGACGACCTCCACGGCCGCGCCGCCCGCGCTCAGAGCGTCAGAACACCGGAGTACGGGCACCCGCGGCGGCCGCGTGGCGCACGCGTCGGCGTCGGGTGGCGCCGACCCGCCGCAACCGCCGGCGCTGGCGCCGCAGCAGCCGCCGGCCGTCTCCGCCGTGTCGTCGGCCAGTGACAGAACGATTACCTGGCGCACCGGGCGGACCTCCCTCACCATGACCGTGGGTACAGCTTGTTAGCCTGACATCCCGGGGCGGTTGCCGGTCGGGCACCCGGAGAGCCCCGTGGGTGTGATCCCGCGGGGGCCATGAAGGCGGTAGATGAGATGCCAGCGATCGTGCTCATCGGCGCGCAATGGGGCGACGAAGGCAAGGGCAAGGTTACTGACCTCCTCGGCGCACACGTCGACTACGTCGTGCGCTTCTCGGGCGGCAACAACGCGGGTCACACGGTCATCACGCCGGACGGGCAGCGGTACGCGCTGCACCTGATGCCCTCGGGGGCCCTGTCGCCGAACGCGGTGATCGTCATCGGCAACGGGGTCGTGGTCGACCCGAAGGTGCTGCTCGCCGAGATCGACGGCCTCTCCGAGCGCGGCGTGGACACCTCCCGCCTGCGCATCTCGGGCGACGCCCACCTGATCATGCCGCACCACCGGGCGCTGGACCGGGTCGTGGAGCGCTACCTGGGCTCGGCCCGCATCGGCACCACGGGGCGGGGCATCGGGCCCGCGTACGGCGACAAGGTCGCCCGGATGGGCATCCGGGCACAGGACCTGCTCGACCCGGGCATCCTGCGCCAGAAGCTCGAACTGGTGCTCCGCGAGAAGAACCAGATCATGTTCAAGGTCTACAACCGCAAGGCGATCGACGTCGACGCGGTGGTCGAGGAATACCTGGCGTACGCGGAGCGGCTGCGCCCGTACATCGCCGAGACCCGGGCGATGCTGTGGGACGCGCTGGACGCCGGCAAGATCGTCCTCATGGAGGGCGCGCAGGCCACCATGCTCGACATGGACCACGGCACGTATCCGTTCGTGACCTCGTCCAACCCGACGGCGGGCGGCGCCTGCGTCGGCACGGGCATCCCGCCCACCCGGATCGACCAGGTCATCGGCGTGTCGAAGGCGTACACGACGCGGGTCGGGGCCGGCCCGTTCCCCACGGAGCTGTTCGACGACAACGGCCAGCACCTGCGCAAGATCGGCCACGAGTACGGCACGACGACCGGCCGGGAGCGCCGCTGCGGCTGGTTTGACGCCGTCGTGGGCCGCTACGCCGTGCGCCTCAACGGCATCACCGACCTCGTGATCACCAAGCTCGACGTGCTGACCGGCCTGGACACCGTGCCGATCTGCGTGGCGTACGAGATCGACGGGGTGCGCCACGACGACATGCCGACCACGCAGACCGCGTACCACCACGCCAAGCCGGTCTACGAGGAGCTGCCGGGCTGGTGGGAGGACATCTCCAAGGCCCGTACCTGGGAGGACCTGCCGGCCAACGCCCGCCGCTACATCGAGCGGGTCGAGGAACTGTGCGGCACCCGGGTGAGCGTCGTCGGGGTGGGTCCGGGCCGCGAGGAGAACGTCGTCCGTACCCCGCTGCTGAGGTAGCGCGCCGGCGGTCTCCTAGGATTGCGCCCGTGCGCGTACTCATCATCGGCTCGGGGGCGCGCGAGCACGCGCTCGCCGTGGGCCTCGCCGCCGACCCGGCCGTCACCGACCTCATCGCCGCCCCCGGCAACCCGGGCATCGCGACCGTCGCCGCACTGCGCGATGTCGACGCCCTCGACCCGGCGGCCGTGGCCGCGCTCGCGGTCGAGGTGGCGGCCGACCTGGTCGTGGTCGGCCCGGAGGCGCCGCTGGTGGCCGGGGTGGCCGACGCGGTGCGCGCCGCCGGCATCGACTGCTTCGGGCCGAGCGGGGCCGCTGCCGAGCTGGAGGGCTCCAAGGCGTTCGCCAAGGACATCATGGCCGCCGCGAACGTGCCGACCGCCGCCGCCCGGGTGTGCGAGACGCCCGAGGAGGTCGACGCGGCGCTGGCCGAGTTCGGCGCGCCGTACGTGGTGAAGAACGACGGGCTCGCCGCCGGCAAGGGCGTCGTCGTCACGGACGACCTGGAGGTCGCGCGGGCGCACGCCGCCGAGTGCGGCCGGGTCGTCATCGAGGAGTACCTGGACGGCCCCGAGGTGTCGCTGTTCGTCGTCACCGACGGCGCGACCGCGCTGCCGCTGCTGCCCGCGCAGGACTTCAAGCGCGTCGGCGACGGCGACGCCGGGCCGAACACCGGCGGCATGGGCGCCTACACCCCGCTGCCGTGGGCGCCGGGTGGCCTGGTCGACGAGGTCATGGCCACCGTGGTGGAGCCGACCCTCGCGGCGATGCGCGCGCGGGAGACGCCGTTCGCCGGCCTGCTCTACGTGGGCCTCGCGCTCACCCACAAGGGCGTACGGGTGGTGGAGTTCAACGCCCGCTTCGGTGACCCGGAGACGGAGGCCGTGCTGGCCCTGCTGGAGACGCCGCTGGGCGGCCTGCTGCGGGCCGCCGCCAACGGCACGCTGGCCGAGCACCCGCCGCTGGCCTGGCGCGACGGTGCCGCGGTGACCGTCGTGGTGGCCGCCGCGGGCTACCCCGGCCAGGTCCGCACGGGCGACGTCATCTCGGGCGCCGACCAGCCGGGGGTGCTGCATGCCGGCACGGCGCGCGGCGCCGACGGGACGCTGGTGTCCGCGGGTGGGCGCGTCCTGGCGTGCACGGCCGTGGGCGCCGACCTCGCGTCCGCGCGCGATGCCGCGTACTCCCTTGTGGACAAGATCGAGCTCGCGGGCAGTCACGCGCGCCGCGACATCGCCGCCGCGGCGATCGCGGGTGCGGTCAGCGCTGCGACGAGGTGACCCAGGGGCCCGACGGGTCGAGTGCCGCGAGGACTTCCAGCAGCTCGGGCGGCTCAAGCCGGTCGGGCAGCAGGGACAGCTCCGTCCAGTGCACCCAGGCGTGCCCGCGCAGGTTGGCGGGCTCGTCGCCGACGAGGCCGTCCCGGCTGATCTCCTTGGCGTTGCCGTTGACGGGTGCCAGGAAGAACAGCTCGTCCTCGACGTGGCGTTTGCCGTTCCAGACGACGTCGCGGGGGACGGTCACCGGACTGTCCACAATGGTGTTCGGGTCGAGGCCGGTTTCCTCGACCAGCTCCCGGCGGGCCGTCTCGAAGGGCGACTCGCCCGGCTCGATGCCGCCGCCGGGGGGCTCCCAGAGCAGTGCGCCGTCGTGCGGGTCGCACCAGTTCAGCAGGAGGACGCGGCCGTGCGCGTCCACACACACCACCCGGACAGACGGGCGGGGGTCAGCGATCTCCACGATGCCGACGCTAGAGAGGCGACGCGGCGGCGGCAAGGCACCACCGCCGCGATCCCACTTCTCGGTCACCCCTTAGGGAGCGAGAACAGCTCCGCGAGGCGGCCGGCGAGCATGATGTCGCCCTTGGCCTTGAGCTTGCCGGTCATGAACATCATCGTGGGGTTGCCCGCGCCCGCGATCAGCTTGAGGAACTCGGGCCCGGCCAGCGTGATCTCGACCTTCGGGTCGGCCTGGGCACCCTCGGCGACCGTGCAGGTGCCGTCGGCGATGTTGACCTGGTAGACGTCGGAGCCGCCGTCGGGACGTCCGGTGATGTTCCACTGGATCACGGCGTTCGTGTTGCCCGCCTTGTCCGCGCGGAACTGCGCCGGCATCCGGTTGAAGATCTCGGCCAGGATCTTGCCCCGGCTCTCGCCGCTCATCACCTCGTTCAGCTGCGAGCCCGACGCCGACCGCACCATCTCGGCGAACTGCTTGGGGTCGACCGACGCTGGGTCGGAGATGTCGAAGTCGGCCATGCTGTCCTCCGTCGTTTGTTAGTTACTCACCAGTAAACCTATACCGGGCCGTCACGCCCCGAGCAGAGACTGCCCGCATACGCGTACCACGTTGCCGGTCACCCCGCCCGTCGCCGGCGCCGCCAGCCACGCGATCGTCTCGGCCACGTCCACCGGCAGGCCCGCCTGGGCCAGGCTGTTCATCCGGCGGGCCGCCTCCCGCAGCATCGGCGGCATCCTCGCCGTCATGGCGGTGTCGATGACGCCCGGCGCCACCGCGTTCACCGTGATGCCCCGGTCGGCCAGCACCGGCGCCCACCCGCGTACCAGGCCGATCACGCCGGCCTTGCTGGCCGCGTAGTTCGTCTGGCCGCGATTGCCCGCGAGGCCGGCGATCGACGACACGCCGATGATCCGGCCTCCCGAGCGCACGAGCTTCTCGTCGAGCAGCGCCTGGGTGATCCGCTCCGGCGCGGTCAGGTTCACCGCGATCACCTGCGACCACTCCGCGTCGCCCATCCGGCCCAGCGTGCGGTCACGGGTGACGCCGGCGTTGTGCACCACGATGTCGAGGCCGTCGTGGCGGGCCGCGAACAGGTCGCAGATCCGCTCCGCCGCGTCGGCGGCCGTCAGGTCGAGCTGCGTCGCCTCGCCGCTCACCCCGTTGGCGACCGCCGCCAGCTCGTCGCCGGCGGCCGGAACGTCCAGGCACACGACGTGCGCGCCGTCGCGGGCCAGCACCCGCGCCGTGGCCGCGCCGATCCCGCCGGCCGCGCCCGTGACCAGGGCCACCCGGCCCGCCAGCGGCCGGTTCCAGTCGGCGGGTATGGGCGCGCTGCCGGTGCCCACGTCGATCACCTGGCCCGACACGTACGCCGAGCGGCCGGAGAGCAGGAACCGCAGCGTGGACGCCAGGTTGCCCTCCGCGCCCGGTGCGACCCGGACCAGCTGGGCGGTGCTGCCGCGGCCCAGCTCCTTGCCGAGGGAACGGACGAACCCCTCAAGTGCCTGCTGGGTCGCGACGGCCGCCGGCGCGCTTTCCGAAGGGGAGGAGAAGACGATGACCCGGCCGCTGGGGATCAGCGACCGGACGGCCGGGTGCAGGGCCGCGTGGACGTCGGCCAGGTCGGCCGGGGTGGCCAGGTCGGTCGCGTCGTACACGATGGCGGCGAGAGTGGGGGCCGTGCCGCGTTCCGGCAGCACCTCGACGGCGGCCGCGGTGAGTACGGCGCGGGCCGGGCCGGCGGCGCGCCCCGCGCCCGCCAGCAGCACCGGGCCGGTGACCAGCGGATCGCCGGGGGTGTAGCGGCGCAGGGGTGCCGGCTGCGGCAGGCCGAGCCGCTTCACCAGCCCGCGCCCCACCCCCGAATTGGCAAAGCTGCGGTACCGGTCGGTCATTGCCTCACCTCGCTGCGCTCGGTCATGCTCCAACCCTACGGGCGCTGTCAGCCCCTCTAGGGTGACTCCATGCAGGTACGCCGCGTCGCCGTGCTGGGCGGCAATCGCATCCCCTTCGCCCGCGCCGGTGGGCCCTATGCCACCGCCAGCAACGCCGACCTGCTCACGGCCGCGCTCGACGGGCTCGTGGCCCGGTTCGGGCTGGCCGGCGAGCGGCTCGGGGAGGTGGTCGCCGGGGCCGTGCTCAAGCACTCCCGCGACTTCAACCTGACCCGCGAGTGCGTGCTCGGCACCGCGCTCGACCCGCACACCCCGGCCTACGACCTCCAGCAGGCGTGCGGCACCGGGCTCGCCGCCGTCATCAACGTCGCCAACAAGATCGCGTTGGGGCAGCTGGAGGCCGGGATCGCGGGCGGGGTCGACAGCGCCTCGGACGCGCCGCTGGCCGTCAACGAGGGCCTGCGGCGGCGGCTGCTCGAACTCAACCGGGCCCGTGGGGCCGGCGGCCGGCTGCGCGCGATCTCGCGGATCAACCCGGTCGCCGGCCTGCGGCCGGAGGTACCGCGCAACGCCGAGCCGCGCACCGGACTGTCCATGGGCGAGCACGCGGCCATCACGGCCCGGGAGTACGGGATCACCCGCGCCGCCCAGGACGAGCTGGCCCTGGTGTCGCACCAGCGGCTCGCCGCGGCGTACGCGAATGGGTTCTTCGACGATCTGATCACCCCGTTCCGCGGGCTGACCCGCGACCAGAACCTGCGGCCCGACACGACCCTCGAACGGCTCGGCGCGCTGCGGCCCGTGTTCGGGCTGAGCGACCCGGCGACCGCGACCATGACGGCCGGCAACTCGTCCGCGCTCACGGACGGCGCGTCGGCCGTGCTGCTGGCCAGCGAGGAGTGGGCGGCCGCCCGGTCGCTGCCCGTGCAGGCGTGGTTCACCTGGTCCCAGACGGCCGCCGTGGACTTCGTCAACGGCGAAGGGCTGCTCATGGCCCCGGTGCGGGCGCTGCCCCCGCTGCTGGAACGGGCCGGCGTCGGCCTGGGCGACTTCGACTTCTACGAGATCCACGAGGCGTTCGCCTCCCAGGTACTGGCGACGCTCGCCGCGTGGGAGTCGCTCGGTCTCGGCACGGTCGACCGCGAACGGCTCAACGTGGTCGGGTCGTCGCTCGCGACCGGGCACCCGTTCGCGGCCACCGGCGGGCGGCTCGTCGCCACCCTCGCCAAGCTGCTCGCGTCGCGGGGGCGCCCGGGACGCGGCCTGATCTCCATCTGCGCCGCCGGCGGACAGGGCGTCCTGGCGATCATGGAGCGCTGAGCGGGGCAGCGCGGGCCGCGCCGCGATGGCAGGCTGGCCGCCATGCCTCCCGGCCCCCCGACGCTGGCCCCGCTGCGCCACCGGCCATTCCTGTTCCTCGTGCTCGGTCGTGCCACCACGATGTTCGGCAACGCCATCGCCCCGATCGCGCTCGCGTTCGCCGTCCTCGACCTGACCGGCAGCGTCTCCGACCTCGGCCTGGTCGTCGCCGCCAGGTCCCTGGCCAACGTGGTGTTCCTCCTCGTCGGCGGGGTGGTCGCCGACCGGCTGCCGCGCCAGCTCGTCATGGTCGCGTCGAGCGTGCTCGCCGCCGCCAGCCAGGCGGTCGTCGCCGCCCTCGTGCTCACCGGGTCGGCGACCGTCACGCTGCTCGCGGCGCTCGGCGTCGTCAACGGGTTCGCGGCGGCGTTCGGCTTCCCGGCCTCCAGCGCGCTGCTGCCCCAGACCGTGCCCGAGGAGAGCCGCCAGCAGGCCAACGCGCTCAACCGGCTCGGCATCAACACGAGCATGATCGTCGGAGCCTCGGCCGGCGGCGCGCTGATCGCCCTCGTCGGGCCCGGCTGGGGTCTCGCGATCGACGCGGCGACGTTCGCGCTGTCCGCGGTCGCCTTCGCCCTCGTACGCGTCCCGCGCGTACGGGCGGCTGCCCGCTCCTCGTCGAACACCCTTGTGGACCTGCGCGACGGGTGGCGGGAGTTCACCGCGCGCAGCTGGGTGTGGGTGATCGTGATCGCGTTCTGCTTCATCAACGCCGCCGTCGTCGGCGGCAAGGCCGTCCTCGGGCCGGCCGTGGCCGACGACACCATCGGCCGTACGGCGTGGGGCCTGGTGCTCGCCGCCCAGACCGCCGGGATGGTCATCGGCGGCGTCGTGGCCATGCGCCTGCGGGTCAAACGGCTGCTGCTGTTCGGGACGGTCTTCGTCGCGGCGGACGTGCCGTTCCTGCTCTTCCTCGGGGTCGCCCCGACACTGCCGATCCTGCTCGCCTGCGCGCTCGTGGCGGGCTTCGGGTTCGAACAGTTCGGCGTCGCGTGGGAGACCACGTTGCAGGACCACATCCCGGCCGACCGGCTCGCCCGCGTCTACTCCTACGACGCGCTCGGGTCGTTCATCGCCATTCCGCTCGGCGAGGTGGCCGCCGGGCCGGTGGCGGAGGCGATCGGCGTCGGACCGGCGCTCATCTGCGCGGCCGGGATCGTCCTCGCGGCCACGATCGCCGCCATCCTCAACCGCTCGGTCCGTACCCTGCGCCACGGCACCCACCACCCGACACCCGTGGACCTCCCCACCCCCGCCTGACGGGCACCTCCGGGCCGCCAAGGTGCGCACGTCGGGCGCTCACTCGCCCGACGGCTCGCTCGCTCGTTCGCTCGCCCGCCCGCTCGTTCGCCGGCTCGCTCGCTCGCCGCTCGTTCGTTCGCTGACGTTTGGGCGGTTGCGCGTGTAATAACGCTCCCGAATAACGCGCCTTTCCGCCCAAACATCGGAGTGCGGGTGCGTCGTGGGGCACGTGGGTCCGCTCGCGCTCGACCGCTCTCCGATGCTCCGCGCTGGCCCTCGCATCCCGACGTTTGGGCGGTTGCGCGTGTAATAACGCTCCCGAATTACGCGCCTTTTCGCCCAACGCCGGGCTATGGGTGTGTGACGGGTCAGGAGGGGTCGCGGCTCGTCGGCCGGGAAGTCCACCACGACCTCACCGTTGACAAACCGTAGGAGCATCACGTCGGCGGCCCTGCGCCCCCGGGCGGGGTGGACGCGCGGGAGAATGCGGGGGTGATTCCCAATGTGCTTGCCGGGCGGTACGCGTCCGCCGAACTGGTCAACATCTGGTCGCCCGAGGAGAAGGTGCGCGCCGAGCGGCGGTTGTGGCTCGCCGTCCTGCGGGCGCAGCGGTCACTGGGCGTGACCGTTCCGGACGGGGTGATCGAGGCCTATGAGCGGGTACTCGATGATGTCGACCTCAAGTCCATCGCGGCGCGCGAGCGGGTCACGAAGCACGACGTGAAGGCGCGGATCGAGGAGTTCTCGGCGCTGGCCGGGCACGAGCACATCCACAAGGGGATGACCTCGCGCGACCTGACCGAGAACGTCGAGCAGCTGCAGATCCGGGCGTCGCTGGAGCTGGTGCGCGACCGGGTCGTTGCCACGCTGGCCCGGCTCGGGGCGCGGGCGGTGGAGTTCGACCAGCTGGTCATGGTCGGGCGCTCGCACAACGTGCCGGCGCAGGCCACCACGCTGGGCAAGCGCTTCGCCACGGCGGCCGAGGAGCTGCTCTTCGCGTACGAGCGGCTGTCCACGCTGCTGGAGCGCTACCCGCTGCGCGGCATCAAGGGGCCGGTGGGCACGGCGGCCGACCAGCTCGACCTGCTGGACGGGTCGGCGCAGGCGCTGGCCACCCTGGAGGCCGAGGTGGCCCGCCACCTCGGGTTCGCCCGGGTGCTCGACAGCGTCGGCCAGGTGTACCCGCGTTCGCTGGACCTCGATGTCGTCTCCGCGCTGGCCCAGGTCGTCGCCGCACCGTCGTCGCTCGCGCTGACCATCCGGCTCATGGCGGGCCAGGAGCTGGCGACGGAGGGCTTCCGGCCCGGTCAGGTGGGCTCGTCGGCGATGCCGCACAAGATGAACACCCGCTCGTGCGAGCGCGTGAACGGGCTGGCCGTGGTCGTCCGGGGCTACCTGTCGATGGTCGGCGAACTCTCCGGCGACCAGTGGAACGAGGGCGACGTGTCCTGCTCGGTGGTGCGCCGGGTGGCCCTGCCGGACGCGTTCTTCGCGACCGACGGCCTGTTCGCGACCTTCCTCACGGTACTGGACGATTTCGGCGCCTATCCCGCCGTGGTCGCGCGCGAACTCGACCGATACCTGCCGTTCCTGGCGACGACCAAGATCCTCGTCGGTGCCGTCCGGCGCGGGGTCGGCCGCGAGGTCGCCCACGAGGTGATCAAGGAGCACGCGGTCGCCGTGGCGCTGGCCATGCGCGAGAAGGGCACCCCGGACAACGACCTGTTCGACCGGCTCGCCGCCGACTCCCGCCTGGGCCTGAGCCGCTCCGAGATCGACGAGTTGATCGCCGACCGGTTCAGCTTCGTGGGTGCGGCGTCCGCTCAGGTGGCCGCCGTGGCGTCGCGGGTCGGCGCGGTCGTCGCCCTGCATCCGGCCGCCGCCAACTACGCGCCTGAGCCCATCCTCTGACCGTGGAGGCCCTGCTCACCGCGTTCGTGCTCATCGTCCCGGTGGAGCTGCCGGACAAGACGTTCGTCGCGACGCTCGTCCTGGCGACCCGCTACCGGGCCCTTCCGGTCTGGCTGGGCGTGGTGAGCGCGTTCGGGGTGCAGTGCCTGGTGGCGGTCGCGGCCGGCGGCTTGATCGCGTTGCTGCCGCCGCGGCCGGTCCAGATCGTCGCGGCCGTCCTGTTCGCCGTCGGCGCTGTGATCATGGTCCGGGGAGCCCGCAACGCGGACGCGGTCGAGCGGGAGCAGGAGGCCGAGTTCGCGGCGAAAGTACGCGGGCCGGCCGCCGGCGGGCTGCGGGCCTTCGGTGCGAGTTTTCTCGTCCTCTTCGCTGCCGAATGGGGCGACCTGTCGCAGTTGCTGACGGCCGGCCTGGTCGCCCGGGGCGGGCACCCGGTCGGCGTGTTCCTGGGCGCGTGGCTGGGGCTCGCAGTCGTCTCCGGCGCCGCAGTGCTGCTCGGCCGGGTTCTGTTGCGGCGCGTCCGACTGTCGGTCGTCCGATATATCGGCGGCGCGGTTTGCGCCATCCTTGCGGTAGTGACCCTAATCGCCGCATTTTCGGCGTGAAAAGGTCGACGAAAACCGCAGGTCGTCATGCGGGTAAGCTGTCCTGGCCCAGTGCCAAGTCGACTCAGGAGTGCCCGTGGCTCGCGTCGTGGTTGACGTCATGCTCAAGCCCGAGATCCTGGACCCCCAAGGCCAGGCTGTCGCGAACGCGCTGCCCCGCCTCGGCGTAGCCGGGGTGGAAGCGGTCCGCATCGGAAAGCGGATCGAGATCGACTTCACCGGCGAAGCCGACCTCGACAAGGCGCAGGAAATCGCGGACAAGCTGCTCGCCAATCCAGTGATCGAGGACTTCACCATCCGTGTCGAGGAGTCCGAAGCGTGACCGCGGCGATCGGCGTCGTCACCTTCCCGGGGTCGCTCGACGACGGCGACGCGTGCCGCGCCGCCTACCTCGCCGGAGCCCGCGTCCTGCGGCTCTGGCACGCCGATCCGGACCTGCACGGCGTCGACGCCGTCGTCCTGCCGGGCGGCTTCTCCTACGGTGACTACCTGCGGTGCGGCGCCATCGCCCGGTTCTCCCCCGTCATGGAGTCGATCATCGACGCGGCCAAGGGCGGCATGCCCGTCCTCGGCATCTGCAACGGTTTCCAGGTCCTCTGCGAGGCGCACCTGCTGCCCGGCGCCCTGACGCGCAACAGCCACCTGCACTTCCGCAACCGGGACCAGTTGCTGCGCGTCGAGTCCACCGGCACCGCGTGGACCAGCAGTTTCGAGCCGGGTCAGCAGATCCTGATCCCGGTGAAGAACGGTGAGGGCCGCTACGTCGCCGACCAGGCCACGCTCGACAAGCTCGACGCCGAAGGGCTGGTCGTGGCCCGCTACGTCGACGGCAACCCGAACGGGTCGCAGCGCAGCATCGCCGCGATCCGCAACCCTGCCGGCAACGTGGTCGGGATCATGCCGCACCCCGAACACGCCGTCGAGGCGCTCACCGGACCCTCCACGGACGGACTCGGCTTCTTCAGCTCCGTGCTCCGTCACCTCGCCGCATACGAGAGAGTGACGACGTCATGACCTCCACCGCCTTCGTGGGGCCGCCCGCAGCCAGCGGCACGCCGTTCGACGGCCCGGACACCGTCGACTGGGCCACCGCCACGCCGGACGCCCCTCAGCCGCATGCCGAGCTGGGCCTCGCCGATGACGAGTACGAGCGGATCCGCCAGATCCTCGGCCGCCGGCCCACCCAGTCCGAGCTGGCCATGTACTCGATCATGTGGAGTGAGCACTGCTCCTACAAGTCGAGCAAGGTGCACCTGCGCCAGTTCGGCGAGAAGGCCCCGCACTCCGACCGGCTGCTCGCCGGCATCGGCGAGAACGCCGGTGTGGTGCGCATCTCCGAACAGCTCGCGGTGACCTTCAAGGTCGAGTCGCACAACCACCCGAGCTTCGTCGAGCCGTACCAGGGCGCGGCCACCGGCGTGGGCGGCATCGTGCGCGACATCCTCGCCATGGGCGCCCGCCCGATCGCGGTCATGGACCCGCTGCGCTTCGGCGCCGCCGACCACCCCGACACCGCCCGGGTGCTGCCCGGCGTCGTCGGCGGCGTGGGCGGCTACGGCAACTGCCTCGGCCTGCCCAACATCGGCGGCGAGCTGGTCTTCGACCCCTGCTACCAGGGCAATCCGCTACTCAACGCGCTGTGCGTGGGCGTGCTGCCGGTCGACCGCCTGCAGAACAAGGCCGCCGCCGGCCCCGGCAACGTCGTGGTGCTCATCGGCGCCAAGACCGGCCGCGACGGCATCGGCGGCGTGTCCGTCCTCGCCAGCGCCACCTTCGACGCGGGCAGCGAGGCGCGGCGGCCCTCCGTGCAGGTCGGCGACCCGTTCACGGAGAAGCTGCTCATCGAGGCGTGCCTGGAGATCTACGACGCCGGCCTGGTCGTCGGCATCCAGGACCTCGGCGGGGCCGGCCTGACCTGCGCCCTCACCGAGACCTCGGCCGCGGCCGGCACGGGCATGGTCATCGACCTTGACCGGGTGCCGCTGCGGGAGGCGTCCATGGACCCGCACGAGGTCCTGGCGTCCGAGTCGCAGGAGCGCATGCTGCTCATCGTCGAGCCGGCCAAGCTCAACGCGGTGCTCGGCATCTGCGCCAAGTGGGGCGTGCTGGCCACGGCCATCGGCCAGGTCACCCCGCCGGAGAACGGCACCCCGGGCCGCCTGGTCGTCAACTGGAAGGGCCAGACGGTCGTCGACGTGCCGCCCGGCAGCCTCGCCGACGACGGCCCGGTCTACGCCCGCCCGATGCGCGAGCCGAACGACCGCTGGCTGCTGCAGGCCGACCGCGCCGAGACGCTGCCCCGGCCGGCCGACAGCGAGCTGCGCGACACGCTGCTCCGCCTGATCGCCTCGCCGAACCTGTGCGACAAGAGCTGGGTCACCGAGCAGTACGACCGGTACGTGCTGGGCAACACCGTGCTCGCCCAGCCCGAGGACGCGGGTGTGCTGCGCATCGACCCGCAGTCCGGGCTCGGCATCGCCCTGTCCGTGGACGGCAACGGCCGGTACGCCCGGCTCGACCCGTACCAGGGGGCGAAGCTCGCGCTGGCCGAGGCGTACCGCAACGTGGTGGCCACCGGGGCGACCCCGGTCGCCGTCACCAACTGCCTGAACTTCGGCTCCCCCGAGGACCCGGGCGTCATGTGGCAGTTCGCGGAGGCCGTGCGCGGTCTCGCCGACGGCTGCCTGGAGCTGGGCATCCCGGTCACGGGCGGCAACGTCAGCTTCTACAACCAGACCGGCACGGTGCCGATCAACCCGACCCCGATCGTCGGCGTCCTCGGCGTGATCGACAACGTCGCGGAGCGGACCCCGATGGGCTTCGCCAACCGTGGTGACGCGATCGTGCTGCTCGGCACCACCCGCGAGGAGCTGTCCGGCTCCGAGTGGGCCAACGTGGTGCACAACCACCTCGGCGGGCACCCGCCGGTCGTCGACCTCGACGCCGAGCGCCGCCTCGGGGCCGTGGTCACGGCCGCCCCGCTCACCTCGGCGCACGACCTGTCCGAGGGCGGCCTCGCCCAGGCGCTCGCCGAGTCGGCGATGCGCAAGGGCCTGGGCGCGCGGATCACGCTGCCGCAGGGGCAGAGCGCGTTCGTGCAGCTGTTCAGCGAGTCGGCGGGCCGGATCCTCGTCAGCGTGCCGGCCGGCGCGGAGGACGATCTGCTCGCGCTCGCCGCGGCGCACGGGGTCGCCGCGACCCCGCTGGGCACGGTGGGCGGCGACGCGCTGGTCATTGACGGGTTGTTCGACATCCCGCTCGACGAGCTGCGCGCGGCGTACGCGGCGACGCTGCCCGACCTGTTCGGCCGGGGCGAGCCGGAGGAGCCCGACTACGTGCCGGCGCCGCGTCCGGTCGTCGCGGAGCCGGCCGCGGCCGAGCCCGAGGTCGCGGACGTCGCCGCCCCGGAGATCCACCTGGGCCGCCCGGTCGACGCGCACGAGGGCGCGGCTGAGGACGCCACGGACGAGTGACGGGCTGACTGTCCCCAACGAACAGGGAAACCGACGCGATTACGATGATCGCGTCGGTTTTCCTTTTTGTCGCTTTTAAGTAGCGAGGGGACGGCACATGAGTCGATGGCGTTCGGCGGCGGTTGTCCTTGTGCTCACCCTGGCACCGGCGGTCGTCGGCCCTCCGGCGTACGCGGCGAGGGGCACCGTCGCGATGCAACAGAACTACCGGACCGGCCTCTGCCTGGCCCCGGCCGGCGCGCACACCCGCAACAACACCGTGATCGTGCAGTACTTCTGCGACGCCGACCCGACGCGTTTCTGGGAGTACGTCGCGACCCGCGATGACCCGGAGGTCTTCTACATCCGCAACGACAGCACCGGCAAGTGCCTCACGCCGGCGGGCGGTCACCGCGACGCGGGCGAGGTGATCGTCCAATTTGTCTGCGACGACCATCCCTCCCGTTGGTGGAAAAGGGAATGGCTCACCAGTACGCGCTACCGGATCGTGAACCCGCACAGTGGCCTGTGCATGAGCGCGCGCGGCGCCACCATGTTCATCAACAAGCCGATCGAGCTGGCGGAGTGCGACGACCGCCTGTCCCGCCAGTGGCAGTCGTACATCTCTCCCGCGACGGAACAGGGCCGGCACGACACACGCGTCGCGCCGGCCCCGCTGGGCTGATCAGTCGTCGAGCCAGTCCAGTCGCCGGTCGCCCGGCTGCGGGCGGGACCCGTGCCGCGGCTGGTTCGGCGAGCCGTACTGGTCGTAGCCGTAGTCGTTGGGTGGCGGCTGTTGAGCCGGCGGCTGCTGCGTCGGGTAGTCGTAGCCGCCCTGCTGCTGCTGGCCGTAGGCGTCGCCGCCCCGGTAGGACGCCGGGCCGGCGTAGCTGTCCTGGCCACCCGGGTACCGGTCGTAGGCGGACGTGTCGCCGTAGCCCGGCTCGGCGCTGTGGGCGGGCGGGGCCTGGTGGCCGCCGTAGCTGCCGTACCCACCCTGGTCGTAGCCACCCTGGTCGTACGCGCCGCCGCCGGACGAGGGCCGCGCGACCGGCGAACCGTATCCGCCGCCGCTGTAGCCGCCGGGGGCCGGGTACTCGCCCGTGGGCCCGCCACCGGCGGGGTCCCCGTAGCCGGGCCGGCCGTAGCCGCCTGGTTGGCCGCCGCTGGTAGGGGCACCGTATCCGCCCTGTTGGGGTCCCTGCCCGTAGCCCTGCGGCTGGTAGCCGCCCGGGGCCGGCGGGGCGCCGTAGCCGCCACCGGGCTGGCCGCCCGGCCCGGGCCGCGTCGGCGACGAGTACGGGTCGTTCTGGTCGGCCGGCACCCGGCCGTGCAGCATCGTCGGCGCGTCGGCCAGGCCGGGGCCCGGCACGGGGCCGGCGCCCATGGGCGAGCGCGGCATGTCCGCCAGCGGCGACCGCGTGATCATGGTGGCGTCGTTGCGGGAGGCAGCCGCCGGCTCCGGCCGGCGCATGACGGAGGTCGGCTCGGGGGCGCCGGGTCGACCCCGCCCACCCGGGCCGGGACGCGGGTTGCCGACCCGCGGCGGCGGGCCGCCCGGACGGCCACCGCGCGCCGGCATGGCCGTGGCGTCGTCGTCCTCATCCTCGTCCTCGCCCTTGCGGCGCATGAACAGCAGCACGATCGCGCCGATGCCCAGCAGGACCAGGATGGCGCCGATGGCGATGAGCACCCACGACAGGCCGCCGCCACTGTCGCCCTGGTCCGAGGCGGCCTGCGACAGCTCGCCGGCGCCGGGCTCGGTCGACGTCTCGTCGGTCGGCAGCGGGTCCTCGGTCGCTTCGACCGTCGGCGTGGCGGAGGCCTCCGGACCGACCATGGTGATCCGTACGTTCGTGACGGGCTCGCCGGCCGTGCCGTTGACGCCCTCCTCGCCCTTCTCCCAGTTCGACTTCTCGGTCTGGATGGCGAGCAGGCCGGGCGCGATGGGCTTGGTGGCGGTGGAGACGAACTTGAACCGGCCGTTCTTGTCGGTGGCCGTCGACCACTGCTGGTTCGCCGAGTCGCCGAGGAACACCCGGGCGCCGGAGACAGGCTCGCCGGTCATCCGGTTGGTCACCGTGCCCGACACCTCGGGCACGAACGGCGCCTGCTCCGGCCCGCTGACAGTCAACTCGACCGACGCCGAGCCGGACTGCCCGGACACCGTGGCGACGACCTCGATCTCACCCGACTTGGTATCGCCAGGGCTGAGGTTGCTGGCCTTGATAGTCGCGGTGAAGTTGCTGGACGTCATGCCGTTCGGGATCGACTGCGTGAAGCTGCACTTGCCGCTGCACGAGGCGCCGGAGGGCATGTTCACCTTGATGGTGATGGCCTGCGGATCGGTGGGCTCGTCGTTGTTATTGGTGACCTTGTAGGTCAGCGTGGCCGTCTCGCCGGACTTGAGCGATCCGTTGGAGAGGCTGACGATGGTGACGGTCGGCTCCTGCGGCGCGGCGAGAGCTGGTGAGGCGAGGCCGAGCAGGGTCGCGGCCGCGGCCACCGCTATGACGCTGGCGCGGATGATCCACGCTTGTCGGTGCGTATTCACACCTACCGCCCCTCCCGATCCTGCTCCACACGAATGAGCACCGCAGGCAACTATGCCCTGTCCGGTCACCCTCCCGCGACCCAGACCTGCCGCGAGCGATACCCGACCGGGGTCGTATCGTCCTGACGTGCCCGAACGTCACGTCAATTGGGACGCCGTGCCCGTCGTACTCGAGGATTTTGAGGTTGGCCGGGAACCGGCCCGGGAGAGCCTTCGTGATGCGGTTCGTGCCCTGTTGTGGGCTCTTGCGCAGCGCGCGCCCGGCCGTTCGGTGGAGTTGCGGGTTCCTCCATACGGTGCGATTCAGTGCGTCGAGGGTCCGCGGCACACGCGCGGCACCCCGCCCAATGTTGTCGAGACCGATCCGATCACCTTTGTGAAATTAGCCACCGGCATTCTCAACTGGGCCGACGCGCTGACGAGCGGAAAGATCGCCATGAGCGGAATCCGGGCGGACCTCAGTTCGTACCTTCCTTGTTGGCCCGAGAAAAGCGAAAAAACACCGTGAGTACGACGCAGAGCGACACGCTCGGCGCTTGACCGGCTACCCAAAGCACAGGGATGATGGCGGTCCGTTATCCACGCAGGCTCGCGTAGACTGGTGCCCACGCGGGGGTGACCCCGATTCATGTCCCCCCAGCGCCCCACGTGATGAGGAGCGGCAAAGGTGCCCCGAGGCGACGGCAAGCTCAGCCATGACCTCGATCCACTCAGGCCAGGCCCGCAGGACGCGTGCGGCGTCTTCGGCGTCTGGGCCCCGGGTGAAGAGGTCGCGAAGCTGACCTACTTCGGCCTCTACGCCCTGCAGCACCGCGGCCAGGAGGCTGCGGGCATCGCCGTCTCCGACGGCCGGTCGGTCGTCGTCTTCAAGGATCTCGGCCTCGTGTCGCAGGTCTTCGACGAGGCGACGCTGTCGAGCCTGCGCGGCCACATCGCGATCGGCCACACCCGCTATTCCACGACCGGCGCCTCTACCTGGGAAAACGCCCAGCCGACGCTGCGCGCGACCCCGGTTGACGGGCCGGACAGCCGCGGCGGCACGACGATCGCGCTGGCACACAACGGCAACCTGGTCAACACGGCCGACCTGTTCCGCCGCGCCGCCGACCTCGACCTTGACGCGGGCGCCACGTCCGACACGGGCCTGGTGACCAGCCTGCTCGCCGCCCAGCCCGACGTGTCCGTGGAGCAGGCGGCGCTGGAGATCCTGCCCACCCTCCGCGGCGCCTTCAGCTTCGTGTTCATGGACGAGGAGACGCTGTACGCGGCCCGCGACGCGCAGGGCGTACGCCCGTTGGTTCTGGGCCGCCTGGAGCGCGGCTGGGTCGTGGCCAGCGAGACGGCCGCCCTCGACACCGTGGGCGCGAGCTTCGTGCGCGAGGTGGAGCCCGGCGAGCTCATCGCCATCGACGAGCACGGGCTGCGGTCGTCCCGGTGGGCGACGCCCGAGCCCAAGGGCTGCCTTTTCGAGTACGTCTACCTCGCCCGCCCCGACACGACCATCGCGGGCCGCAACATGTACGCCTCGCGCGTGCAGGTGGGCCGCACCCTGGCCAAGGAGCACCCGGCCGAGGCCGACGTGGTCATCGGCGTGCCGGAGTCCGGCATCCCCGCTGCGATCGGCTACGCCGAGGCGTCCGGCATCCCCTACAGCGCCGGCCTGACCAAGAACGCGTACGTCGGACGCACCTTCATCCAGCCCAGCCAGACCATTCGCCAGCTGGGCATCCGGCTCAAGCTCAACCCGCTGCGCGACGTGATCCGGGGCAAGCGCATCGTCGTGGTCGACGACTCGATCGTGCGCGGCAACACCCAGCGGGCGCAGGTGCGGATGCTGCGCGAGGCGGGCGCGATCGAAGTGCACGTGCGCATCTCCTCCCCGCCGGTGAAGTGGCCGTGTTTCTACGGCATCGACTTCGCCACCCGCGCTGAGCTGCTCGCCAACGGGCTGGACGTGGAGGGCATCCGCCGCTCCATCGGCGCCGACTCGCTCGGCTACGTCTCGCTCGACGGTCTCATCGCGGCTTCCGAACAGCCCAAGTCCCGGCTCTGCCGGGCCTGTTTCGACGGTGTCTACCCGATCGAGCTTCCCGATGACGATCTCATCGGGAAGCACATGCTGGAGACCGTTCCCCGGCGTGCGGCAGATACCGGCACGGTCTCCCTGGCGGACGGCCCACTGGCCGCCAGCCCGGGCGGCGAGGGCGCGCTTCTGCGCCCCTGAGACTCACTCAAGGTCCACAACGCACCACAAGGGGAGTACCGTGACGCACGTGACTGAGCGTTCGGATGCCGGCAACGCAGCCGGTCGCGCCGTTGGCAATGGTCGAAGGAGCCAGGACGGCGACGGCAGCAAGCGACGTCCCCGGACGGTGACCTACGCGGAGGCAGGCGTCTCCATCCACGCCGGGGAGCAGGCGGTCGAGCTGCTCAAGTCGAAGGTCCACCGCACGATGCGTCCGGAGGTCCTCGGCGACATCGGCGGCTTCGCCGGCCTGTTCCGCCTGGACACGAAGAAGTACCAGAACCCGATCCTGGCCTCGTCCACCGACGGTGTGGGCACCAAGCTGGTGATCGCCCAGGCTCTGGACATCCACGACACGGTCGGCATCGACCTGGTCGCGATGGTCGTCGACGACCTGGTCGCGTGCGGCGCCGAGCCGTTGTTCCTGCTCGACTACATCGCCTGCGGCGAGGTCGTGCCGGAGAAGGTCGCCGAGATCGGCGCCGGCATCGCGGACGGCTGCCGGTACGCGGGCTGCGCCCTGCTGGGCGGCGAGACGGCCGAGCACCCGGGCGTGCTGCGCCCGGACGAGTACGACCTGAGCGCCACCGGCGTGGGCGTCGTGGAGGAGGACCAGATCCTCGGCCGCGACCGCGTCGAGGTCGGCGACGTGGTCATCGCCATGGGCTCCTCCGGCCTTCACTCGAACGGGTACTCGCTGGTCCGCCACGTGCTGCTCGGCATGGCCCGGATGCGCCTGGACACCGTGGTCGAGGAGTTCGGCAACCAGCGCACGCTGGGCGAGGAGCTGCTCACCCCCACCAAGATCTACGCCCGGGACTGCCTGGACCTCATCAAGGAGGCCGATGTCCGCGCGCTGGCCCACATCACGGGCGGCGGCATCGCCGGCAACCTGGTGCGCGTCCTGCCGGACAACGTCGACGCGATCGTCGACCGTGCCACCTGGCGCCCGCAGCACATCTTCGACATGGTCCAGACGCGCGGGCGCATCGACCAGGCCGAGATGGAGACCACGTTCAACATGGGCGTGGGCATGATGACGATCGTCTCCCCCAACGACCACGAGCGCGCCCTGGCGTTCCTGCGCGGCCGCGGCCTCGAGGCGTGGGCCGTCGGTGAGGTCGTCGAAGGCACCGGTGAGGTGCAGATGATCGGTTCTCACACGCGCGGCTGACCGTCCGGCGATTGGGCTACGTGAGGGACTTATCCGAATAGCGTGCAGGCCTTAGCCTGGAACGACACGCCCCCGTCTGCCGCGTTGTCGGCGCAGCGTCGCGCCGTCGGGCGCCCAGACTCTTGCTGCGGGAGGGGTCCGTGTCGCACGACTGGACGGGTATGCGCGGCGTCGCCGCGGTTCCGGGTTACGTGGTCATGCAGCCCACCACGCTGTGCAATCTCGACTGTTCCTACTGTTATCTGCCTTGGCGGGCGCAGCGGCGCCCGATGAGCGTGGCGGTCGCCGAAGCGGTGGCCGCCACGGTCAATATCTGGGCCCGCGACAACGACCGCTTCTCGGTCGTGTGGCACGGCGGCGAGCCGCTCGCGGCCGGCCGCGAGCAGCTCGGGGACCTCATGGCGCCGTTCGCCGGTGTCGAGCACCACGTGCAGACCAACGCCACGCTCATCGACGACGCGTGGTGCGAGTTCTTCGCCGCCCACGAGGTGCGCGTCAGCGTGAGCGTGGACGGCCCGGAGGCGCGCAACGGCGACCGCGTCGACCGGGCTGGTCGGCCGGCGTACGACAAGATCATGAAGGGTATCGAAGCGCTTCGCCGGCACGGCCTGCCGTTCTCCGCGCTCGCCGTGGTGACCGACCCGCAGCCGGAGCAGGCCGCGGAGCTGTACGCGTACTTCCTCGACCTCGGCTGCGACGTGCTCGGCGTCAACATCGAGGAGCGGGAGGGGGTCAACGTGCGCTCGAACGCGCACCGCGGCGCGCGGGTGCGCGCGTTCTGGGCGGAGCTGGTGGGGGCGTGGCGGCGCGAGCCCCGCATCCACGTCCGCGAGATCGAGTGGACACTGCGGTACGCCGCCGCCGAGCTGGACGGCACCGCCGACGCGGTCCTGCCGCGTCAGCTCGACCCGATCCCCACGGTCGCCTACGACGGCTCGGTGGTACTCCTGTCGCCCGAGCTGGCGGGGTTCCATGACGCCCGGTACGGCGACTTCACCTCGGGAAACGTGCTGCACCGGCCACTCGACGAGATCATCGCCGGGGCGGCGGCGGGCACGAACTGGATCGCGGACTTCGTGGCGGGCGTCGAGGCGTGCCGCGCGACGTGTGCGTACTTCGGGTTCTGCGGCGGGGCGCACGCCGCGAACCGGTACTTCGAGCTGGGCGGCTTCACCGGGACGGAGACGGACCACTGCCGCAACAGCAAGATCCGACTACTGGAAGGGATCCTCGATCATGTCGGAACACGGTGAGTCGGTGCGACATCGGGTGCACAGTGCGGCAGCCGGCCTTACGGAGCTGCTCGCGGAGGCAGACGTGGCACGGCGGCAGCGGACCGAAGCGGGCACGGGCGATGGCGCCGTCTGTGCCTGGAATCACTTCGAGAACATCCCGACGTTCTACAACTGGAACAACCGACCCCGCTGACGCGGTAACCCGTCGGATATCCGACGCGGGCGGCCGGCACGCCGGCCACCCGCGCGGGGAGTCCGTGAAGTGACGAGGGCGCTCATAAGCACGCGGCTTGCCGCGTGCTTATTCGGGGGAACCGGACCCTCTGCCGGGGTCAGCGCCGTGGGGCGGCCCAGTCGCCGGCGTCGTCAGCGTCGTCATCCAGATCGACATCGTCGCGCAACGCGTCGTCGAAATCGTCGTCGACCTTGTGGCTGCCGCCCAGCTCACGCTGAAGTGCGGCGAGGTCGGTGTTCGGGGAGTGGTACTTCAGCTCCCGGGCCACCTTCGTCTGCTTGGCCTTAGCACGGCCGCGCCCCATGGCTCGACCCCCTCGCACAGAAATTGCGGGGCAGCCCGAAGGCGAGCCCCGACGACGTCAGGTATCTCTCGTGGCTCATACGGTACATGGCCGGGACCACCTTTGACACCTCGCCCCGGCCGCGCCGCGGGGGATAGGTGATCGTGTTTCGCCTCCCATCCAGTGTCCGCCACCGGTGGCGGCGCCGGAAGAGCGCACGCGGTGGTCACCGCCCCACGATCCGTGGGACGATCGCGCAGTGCCGCAACTCTTCGCCGCATACCTACGCGTGTACGAGCCGTTGAGCGCCTTCGACCGCCAGCAGCAGCAGTACTGGCGGCGGTACGTGCGCGACGGGCGGGTGGTCACCCCGGACGACGGCCCCGGCCGGCAGCGGACCTCCGTCCTGGAGGCGCTCGGCGCCGGCTGGACCCGCCTGGACGACCTGCCCGATGAGGCGTACGTCATGGAGGGCGACGACACACTGCTCGTCTGCCCCTGGAACCTGCGCGTACGGGTAGCGGAGGCGGCACTGAACGCGCGCGACGGCGTCCCGGCCGTCCTGGCAGACGCGTTCGTCCCGCCGGCGCTCGCCGGCCTGGCCCAGAAGATCGTTTCGGACTGGCGCTCCGGCGCTCGTGTCCTGGAGCACGGCACGCCGCGTCAGCACGAGCAGATCTCGACGTGGAGCGTACCTCTGCGGTGGTTTGTCCTTATTGATAGCGAAGAACGAGAAATTTCCCTCGAACCGGGGCACAAGGTGCTTCGGTACCGAACTGAAATTTCCAAGGCCCGTCGAAGGGCCCACCGCGCCCTGTCCGTACTGCGCCGCAGCGTCGGTGACGTGCCCATCTCCGAGGCCGTCGAGGAGAGCGCCCGCTGGTTGGAGGAGTTTCATCCGCGCTCGGTCGTGGAGCTCGACTACGGCGGCCTTACGGCTATTTTGTCGGATAATGCGTTAGCCGAAGATGACTCACCTTCGCTGGTCGCCGAGGGCCTTCAGGGGCTTGCGAAGGGCGATGGCGACGCCGCCACCAGGGCATATGAGGAACTGGTCGAGCGGTGGAGGGCCATCCAGTTGCTGGAGCGCTGCAACTGACTTATCACCTGAAATCCGGATAAATCGCTCAATCATCAGCCTTCCGTGTGGGGCGGTTCAACCGTTCGGCCCATGTCGGACATCGGGGACTAGCCGGACGATGGGATGCGCGTCGGCCGGTGGGACCCCGGTCGTCGTCTGAAAGCACATGTGGAGGAGTAACCGATGGCATCCCGTACGCACGAGCCTGAGCCGCTGCTCACACCGGCCGAGGTCGCGTCGATGTTCCGTGTCGACCCCAAGACCGTGACTCGGTGGGCCAAGGCTGGCAAGTTGAGCGCGATCCGCACGCTCGGCGGCCACCGACGCTACCGCGAGTCGGAGGTCCGCGCCCTGCTCCAGGGCCAGATCCCCCAGCAGCGCGCCGGCGAGTAACGTCCGTCGGCTCCGACCACGCAAAGGCCCCGAGCGCTAGCGCCCGGGCCTCTTCTTCATGGCCCCGTGGGATCGCTCCCACGGGGCCATTGTCGATCAAGAGCCGGTGATCCGGATCCCCACGGTCGAGTCCTTGCCCTTGAACAGCTCGCTCGCCCCGACGATCAGCCACCCCTGCAGCCGGTACTTCTTTTTGATCATTTTTCGTACCCGCGCGCTGCCCTCCTTGTCGAGCAGCTCGGCGACCCCCTCGACCGCCTCGCCGGTCGGCTCCCCCCGCATCGTGCACGGCGCGACCAGCACCCGTGACGTGTGGCGCAGCCGCTTCACCTTCGCGCTGCGCAGCGGCGTCCAGACATAGACGGCCTCGCCGTCGCGCGCGGCCCACAGCGGCGTCGCCACGGGCGTCCCGTCCCGCCGGAACGTCGTCAGCAGCACGTAGGGCTCCGCACCCAGCTCCAGCAAATTCATGCGGACAGAATATGGGTGTGGCCGCCGGCACCCCAGCGTTACCGTGCGGGGGACATGAAAGACACATTGGTACGCCTGAGCAGAAAGCTCAGCTACGTCCTGCGCCACGACCCGGCCAGCGTGGGGCTGACCCTCGACACTCAAGGCTGGGTGCGCGTCGACGCGCTCCTCGCGGCCGTCCGCGTCGCCCGGGAGGACCTCGACGCCGTCGTCGCCACGAACGACAAGCAGCGCTTCCGCATCCGCGTCGCGCCGGACGGCACCGCCTGGATCCGGGCCAGCCAGGGCCACTCCGTCCCCGTCGACCTCGGCCTGGAGCCCGCCGACCCGCCCGCCGAACTCTTCCACGGCACCCCACGTCGCAACGTGACCTCGATCATGGCCGAGGGCCTACGACCAGGGCAGCGCCACCACGTACACCTCTCGACGGACCTCACCACGGCCCGGGCAGTCGGCCGCCGCCGCGGCGACGAGGTCATCCTGCGCGTCGACGCCGCGCCCCTGGCGAGCACCGGCGCCCTCTTCTACCGCAGCGACAACGGCGTCTGGCTAACGGCCCACGTCCCCCCGCCCTACCTAACGATCCTCTAACCCACCCCACCCCGCGCCTCCCCGCCCCGCGGCTTCGCCTGACGTTTGGGTGATTCCGCGTGTTAAGTAGGGGCCGGATGACGCGCGAAACCACCCAAACGTCGGGGCGGAGAGGGGTGGGTGGGGCTCGGACATGGTTCGGCCGGTGGCGCCCCGGGGAGGGGGCCACCGGCCGGTGGGGCAAAACGTTACGCGGGGGGCAGGCCGCCGTCGCCGTCGATGATCTGGTCGGGGGTGCTGTCCTGGTTCAGGTCGACGATGGTCGTGTCCACCGTGCCGTCGCCGGAGTGGTCGAACTGGTACACGTCCGCGACGCCGTCACCGTCCGTGTCGATTGCCCACAGGTCGGCCTTGCCGTCGTTGTTCGTGTCCGCGGCGATCAGCTCGATGCGCTCGTCGCCCCGCGTCTCCGCGGTCTCGCTCATGGGAACTGTCCTCTCGTGCCGATCTGACGTCGTTTCACGTCGTGCTCACGGTAGGGCCAAGGCGCATCCCGTGCCAGCCCAACAGATGGCCGGTACCCGTCAGCCCGATCGGCTAACCACACACGGTCACGTAACCTCCCCGCATGACGGAGAGCGAGCCCACCCTTGCCGAGCGCATAGGCATCGACATCCTGGAGGCGAGTCCCCAGCGGGTGGTCGGCACCATGCCCGTGGCCGGCAACACCCAGCCGTACGGGATGCTGCACGGCGGCGCATCCTGCGTCCTGGCGGAGACGCTCGGCTCCATCAGAGCCACGCTGCACGCGGTGGAACTGTTCGGCGGCATGGCCGTGGGCGTGGAGATCTCCGCCACGCACCACCGCGGGCTGCGCTCGGGCACGGTGACGGGCGTGGCCACACCGCTGCACCTGGGGGGCATGATCGCCACGTACGAGATCGTCATCACCGACGAGCAGGAGCGGCGCGTCTGCACCGCCCGGCTCACCTGCGTGCTGCGCCGCTCCGGCGGGTGACATCCGTGGCTTGTCCCCCGCCCAGTTGACGCGGCGGCATACGCTGCGTCCCGTGGTGAGCATTCCTCCGGAGGTGTACGGCGACGCGGCCGCTGTCCTGGATTCGGCGCTGAAGGGGGACCGTGACGGCGTCGTGCACGCCTTCGACGAGGCCGTCGACAAGCGCGGCGTCCGTGGCGCCTACGACGTGGCCGTCTGCCTGGCCGCCACCCTGGTCGGCGACGACGCCCCGAGATCCTTCGCGGCGCTGGAGTTCCCGAACATCGACGACGCCGGGTACGACCTGCGCTGGGTGGCCCGCTTCGTGAGCGCGTGCGCCAACGCCGACGAGTCGACCGGCGAGGCGCTGTTCAGTGCGGCGCTGGTCGACGGGCAGCTCTCCGAGTGCCTGCTGACCCTGGCCGGCTCCACGATCGCGACTATCCGCCACCGGGCGGGCTGACCCAGTAGCGCCTGGTGGGGCCCAGCTCGGTCTCCCGGACGCCCTCGAAGACGCCGCCGGCGCGTTCGATGGTGCGGGCCGAGGCGACGTTATCGGGGGCGCAGACCACAAGGACACGGTCGACGCCCAGGGCGGCCCTCGCCTCGCCGAGCATCCCGACCAACGCCCAGGTCGCCAGCCCACGGCGGCGCGCTGACGGGCGTATGCCGTACCCGAGGTGGCCACGTACGTCGTCGAAGATGTGCCGCAGTGCGACCGAGCCGAGGATCCGGCCGTCGTCGACGATCCACCGGAACGAGGCGTGCTGCTCGGCGGGGCATGGCGTACCGGCGGGATGGTCCAGTCGCAGGCGCTGACCCACCCACGTCGCGAACCCCTCGGGCGATTCCACGTCGTCGTCCGGCCGGAGCCCGAACCCGTCCTCGTGGAGGCCCGGGCCCCATTCGCGGTGGCAGTCCAGGAACGCGGCGTGCAGCGCGGTCGTCGGCGCGACCAGTTCAGGCATGCCCTGACGGTAGCGACGGCTGACGCGAGCGTCGACTGCTGTCGACCACAGCGGCGCGCACCAGACCTCGGTCGTGAAAGGTGTCCTTACGACTCCCGCGCGCGGTTACGGCGGTGGTGGAC
This sequence comes from Luedemannella helvata, assembly GCF_039528415.1. Lineage (NCBI taxonomy): Bacteria > Bacillati > Actinomycetota > Actinomycetes > Micromonosporales > Micromonosporaceae > Luedemannella > Luedemannella helvata. Next base: position 89,669 of record NZ_BAAALS010000007.1, on the reverse strand, counting down.
GATCAGCACGATCGCGCAGGTCGCCGCCACCAGGCCGAACGCGGAGCTGATCCACAGGTTGTCCGTTGCGGTCGACAGCACCACGTTGGCCGCCGCGCTGACGAAGAGCACCAGCCACAGCAGCGGACGTAGCACGCCGCCCGGCTTCTTCGGTGCGGCGACCGGGGCCTCGGTGATGCGGTACGGATCGGTCATGACTGCCTCCTTTGGACGGACGTTCCTTGATGCCGTCAACGCTAGGCGGGCGGCGCGGCGCAACCGATCCCACCAGCTCGACAACCGTGGTACAGCAGGCTGTACCTTCCGTGCCGGACGTTGCCGGGCAGGGCCGGCGGTGGCCTATGTTGGCGGCGGAGGTGAGGTCCGATGGCGTACGTGCGAGGCCGGTTTCGCGCCTCGGTTGACGCCCTGGAGCACCTCGTCGGCGGGCTGGGCACCGCCACGCTGGCGCTGGGCGTGCTGCTCTGGGCGGCGATCGTGGCGGTGACCTGCCTGATCGGGGTGGGGCAGCGGGCGGCGCCCGGCGCGTTGCGGGCGGTGCACTGGGTGGCTGATCGCGAGCGCGCCCGGCTGTCCCGCTGGGGCGAGCCGATCCCCAGCCCGGGGCCGGTGCCGTCCGGGTTGCGGGCGGCGAGGCGGGATCCCTTCGTGCGCCGGGAACTGCGCTGGGTCGCGCTGTACTCGCTCATCGGCCCGGTGGCCGGGCTGGTCGGCGTCGCACTGCCGCTCTATGCCGTGCAGGACATCACATTCCCGCTGTGGTACCAGCTGGTTCCCGCCGACGCCGGCGCGCCGGGGATCGTCTGGTGGCGCATCGACGGACTGCCTGAGGCACTCGCGGTCGGGTTGCTCGGGGTGGGCTGGCTGGCCGCCGCGATCTGGTTCAGCCCGGCCCTGGCCCGTCTCCAGGCATGGCCGAGCCGGTGGCTGCTGCCGCCACCGCCGGGGGTCGACCTGTCGCGGCGGGTGGCCGAGCTGACCGCCACCCGCGCCGCGGCGCTGGACGCCCACGCGGTTGAGCTGCGCCGCATCGAGCGGTCGCTGCACGACGGCACCCAGAACCGGTTGGTCGCGGTCAACGTGTTGCTGGGTGCCGCGCGGCGGGCGGTGCGCCGCAATCCGGACCGCGCCGACGAGATCCTCGAGCAGGCGCAGGACGCTGCCGAACAGGCACTCGGCGAGCTGCGTACGGTGGTGCGCGGGATCCTGCCGCCCGTACTGGACGACCGGGGTCTCGCCGGCGCGCTGGCGGGCCTGGCCGGCAGCTGCGTGGTGCCCTGCCGACTTGAGGTGGACGTGGCTGTGCGGTGCGCGGCCTCCGTCGAGGCCACCGCGTACTTCGTGGTGGCCGAGGCGCTGACCAACGTCGTCCGGCACAGCGGTGCGAGCCAGGTGGACGTGGCCGTGCGCCGCGAGCGCGGCCGGCTGCTGGTGCGCATTGAGGACGACGGGCACGGCGACGCGGACGAGACACGCGGGTCAGGACTCACCGGTATCCGCCGGCGGGTCGAGGCGTACGACGGCCGGATGACACTGACGAGCCCACCGGGAGGGCCGACGAGAATGGACGTGGAGCTGCCATGCGGATCGTGATCGCCGAGGACGACCCGCTGCTGCGTGAGGGGTTGGCGCTCCTGCTGCGGGCGGAGGACCTGGACGTGGTCGCCACGGCCGGTACCCCGGGCGAGTTCCTGGTCGCCGTCGACGAACACGCGCCGGACGTCGCCATTGTGGACGTACGGATGCCGCCGACCCACACCGACGAGGGCATCGTGGCCGCGGTGGAGGCCCGGCGGCGCCGTCCCGGCCTCGCGGTGCTGGTCCTGTCGGCGTACGTGGAACAGGCGTTCGCCACCGAGCTGTTCTCGGTCAGCGCGGTCGGGCTCGGTTATCTGTTGAAAGAGCGGGTGGGCCGGGTCGAGGAGTTCCTCGCCGCGCTGCACCGCGTCGCGGACGGCGGCAGCGTCATCGACCCGGAGGTGGTGGCGCAGTTGCTCGCCCGCAACCGCCGGACGGACACGGCGCTGAGCCAACTGTCGCCGCGTGAGCGTGAGGTGCTGGGGCTGATGGCCGAAGGGCTCGGCAACAGTGCGATCGCCGAGCGGCTGTTCGTCACCGACGGCGCGGTGCACAAGCACATCCGCAGCATCTTCTCGAAGCTTCAGCTTCCACCGGACGACCAGGCCGACCGCCGGGTCACCGCGGTGCTGCGCTACCTCAACGGCGATCGACGGTAGCGCCTGCTGTACCCGGACCTGGCAGCCCACGGGATGGTCGCCGTTCTCCCACGTCAATAGCGTTTCTGGTGCGCGCAGTTCTTGCCCTATGACATGGAGAGGCCACCAGAATGCCGGACAATCCGGGACGGACCGTCGAACCGGCGGTACGCGTCGAACAACTCACCCGCGTGTACGACACCGGCGGTAACCAGGTGACCGCGCTGGCCGGCATCAATGTCGGCTTCGGCCGGGGCACCTTCACCGCGGTGATGGGGCCCTCGGGCTCCGGCAAGAGCACCCTGCTGCAGACCGCGGCCGGGCTCGACCGACCCACCTCCGGTCGGGTGGTCATCGGCGGCACCGACCTGTCGGGGCTGTCCGAGACCCGTCTGACCGAACTGCGTCGTACCCAGATCGGATTCGTCTTTCAGGCCTTCAACCTGATCGGCGCGCTCACCGTCGAGGAGAACATCGCGCTGCCCCTGCGCCTGGCCGGCGTCCGTCCGGACCGGGCCTGGCTGACCCAGGTGGTCGAGCGGGTCGGCCTCACCGACCGGCTGCACCACCGGCCGGCCGCGCTCTCCGGCGGCCAGCAGCAGCGGGTGGCGATCGCCCGGGCGTTGGCCACCCGCCCCGAGGTGATCTTCTCGGACGAGCCCACCGGCGCCCTCGACTCGCGGACCGCGGCGGAGGTGCTGACGCTGCTTCGCGCGGTCGTGGACGAACACGGGCTGACCGTGGTGATGGTGACCCACGATCCGATCGCCGCGTCGTACGCGGACCGCGTGCTCGTGCTGGCCGACGGGGCGATCGTGGCCGATCTTCCGCAGCTCGGCGCCGCCGGTATCGCCGAGCACCTGGCATCGCTGGATCGGCGGGTCCTGCGATGATCGGACTCGCCGCCCGCCTGCTGCGGCACCGCGCGGGCCCCGCCGCCGCGACCCTGCTGGCCCTGATCGCCGGCGTGATGATCCTGGTAGCGATGGGCACCCTCGTCGAGTCCGGGCTGCGTTTCCGTGCGGAGCCACGGCTTTGGGCCGCCGCCGACGCGGTCATCGCCAACCGTACGGTCAGCCACACGTACAAGGAGTTCGGTGGCGACACCACCACGAGCACCGTCTGGCTGCCCGAGGGCGGCACCGTGGACGCGGCCCTGGTGGACCGGATCCGCCAGGTGCCGGGCGTCGCGGCTGTCAACGGCGACACAAGGGTGCTGATCGGCTCACCCGCTGCCGTGGGACACGGCTGGGGCACGTTCGCCTTCGCCGGGCGTCCCATCGTCGCGGGTGCCGCGCCACGGGCCGACGACGAGGTGCTGGTCGACACCCGCCTCGGCGTGGCACCCGGCGACCGCATCGACCTGGTCGTCGGTGGGGTCAGGCGGTCGTACCAGGTGAGCGGAAGCGCCGAGACCGGTGCTGCGGAGGTGTTCTTCACCGACGCGCAGGCCGCCCGGTTGTCCGCCCACCCGGGCCGGGTGGACGCGATCGGTGTGCGGATGGCACCCGGCGCCAACCTCGGCGCGGTACGCGAGATCGCGTCGGCGTTCGGCGCCACGACGTACGCCGGGAAGGACCGTGGCAAGGTCGAGCAATCGGAGAACCAGGCCGCGCAGACGTTGCTGGTCACGGCCGGCTCAGCTTTCGGGGGGTACGTCGTACTACTGATCGTCTCCGTGGTGGCCGGCACCATCGGGTTGTCCGTCCGGCACCGTCGGCGCGACCTGGCGCTCCTACGCGCAGTCGCGGCCACGCCGGGACAGGTGCGCCGCATGCTGATCGCCGAGGCCGCGCTGCTCGCCCTGGTCGGCTCTGCGATCGGCGGCCCGGCCGGCCTGCTGGCGGCCCGCTGGGTGCACGGCGAACTGGTCGGGCGCGGGTTCGTGCCGGCCGGTTTTCCGATGGCCGACGGGCTGTTCGCGGTGCCGGCCGCGGTCGGTACGGCGGTCCTCGTGGCGGTGCTCGCCGCGTTGGTCGCCGCCCGCCGGGTCACCGGGATCAAGCCCATCGAGGCGCTCGGCGAGATCGCTGTCGAGCCTCGGCGCGGCGGCCGGGTGCGGCTGGTCGCCGGCCTGCTGTCGCTGGCGGCGGCCGGCGCCTCCGGGGCGTTCACGCTCGGTGCCGCCGGGTCGACCGGGGCGCTGGCCGGCGCGGTCGGCATGCTGTACCTGTTCGTCACCGCGGTGGCGCTGCTCGCACCGAGGATCAACGCGTACGCGGCACGCCTGCTCACAAAGTTGCTGCCGCGGGTATGGAAGGTCAGCGGCTACCTGGCCGCGGCCAACCTGCGGGCCAACGCGCAGGGCATGGCGACCGTCCTGACCGCCCTCGTGCTGTCGGTGGGGTTCGGCGGCTCGGTCTGGTTCCTGCAGAACAACCTGGAACGCCAGACCACCACGCAGAGCAGCGCGGGAACTCTCGCCGAGCGGGTGCTGGTCGCTCCGGGTGGGCTGCCGCTGGACGCGGCGCGGGAGGTCCGCGAGTTGGCCGGGGTGCGGGCCGCCACCGGTGTGCGCCGTACGCAGGTGGTGGTGCGGGCGCTCGACGGCATCGAGCCGGTCGGCGCGCAGTCGGTCGACCCGGCCGACATCACGTCGACGATGGACCTCGCCGTACGTGAGGGCAACCTGGCCGACCTACGCGCGGGCACGGTAGCCCTGTCGGCGACGCTGGCATCCTCGTCCGGCTGGGACGTCGGCGATCAGGCGGAACTCTGGCTGGGCGACGGCACCTCCGTCACGTTGGACGTCATCGCGATCTACGGCCGGGGCCTCGGCTTCGGCGACGTCACGCTGGCTGCCGAAACGGTCGCCGGGCACACGGCCGGGAATACGGTCGACGAGATCCTGGTCAGCGCCGGCCCGGAGGCCGACACCGCGTTGGCCGCGTGGACGGCCGGGCGACCGGGCACCGAGGTTCTCGACGCCGCAACCCGTACCCGCCTGATCGGCACGGACCTGGCGCTCGGCGCCTGGCTGAACCGGCTGCTGATCGGCGTCATGGTGGGGTACGCGGCGCTCGCGGCGGCCACCACGATGGTGATGGCCGCGCTGGCCCGCCGCCGCGAGTTGGCGATGCTGCAACTGGTCGGGGTCACCCGCCGTCAGATCCGCAGGATGGTCCAGGCCGAACAGGCCGGCCTGCTCGGCACCGCGGTACTGATCGGTGCGACGATCGCGGCGCTGACCCTGAGCGCGATCGTCAACGGACTGACCGGCAGCCCGATCCCGTACGTCCCGCCGCTCGGTTGGGTAGCGGTGCTCGGCGGCACGACACTGCTGGCGTTGGCAACCACGGTGTGGCCCGTCCGCCGGCTGCTCAGCGCTCCTCCGATCGACAACATCGGCGTGAAGGAGTAGTCGTCACGGCTTGAGTACCGGCGACCGTGCCACCTCCGCGGACATCGCGGAGGCGGCACGGTCGTCGGGGTGTCCCAGGGACCAGGGCCGCGGCCATGCGGCAACTAACGTGTGGGCATGTCGATCACTGACCGCGATCTGGTTATCAAAGCCGTGGAAGCCGGCGCGGCGGTCGTGCGCGCACACTACGGGTCATCGCTGACACGCTTCGAGAAGTCGGCCGGAGACTTCGCCACGACGGCCGACATCGAAGCAGAGAAGGCCATCATCGACGTCCTGCGCGCTTCCCGGCCGGACGACCTTGTGGTGGGAGAGGAAAGCGGACGCACGGGGACCGGCGGGAACGGACGCATGTGGCTGGTCGACCCGTTGTGCGGAACGCTGAATTACGCCGTACACAACATGCTCGTGTCGGTCAACGTAGCTCTGCGTACTGGAACGCAGGTTGGCGTGGCGGCATCGGCGGACCCCTTCACCGGTGAGGTGTTCTGGACCGACGGGGCTGCGGCACACGTGCGGCACGGCGGCGCGGACAAGCGACTTGCCCCGTCGGCCGCGTCGAGGCTGGTAGACGTCAATCTCGATCCCCCGTTCCCCAATGAGCACGCCTTCCGGGCCGCGCGGCTACTTGCCGACCAAGGGTTCATCGAGCAGTTCCGCCCACGCGTCGTCTCCACCACCCTGGCGGTGGCGTGGGTCGCTGCCGGCCGACGAGCCGCCTACGTAACCGACGGCCACCTGAGCGACAGTGTCCACTTCGCGGCTGGCATCGCCCTCTGTCAGGCAGCCGGCTGTGTGGTGACCGGCATCGACGGCCAACCTCTTCACCTCGGCACGGGCGGTCTCGTCGTGGCGGCCGACGAGCAAACACACGTCGCACTGTTAACCCTGGTAGGACAGCAGCGTGCAGAAAAGGACTGAGCGACCTGCTGTTGGTCGCCCGGTAGCTCCCGACATCGGCGTGACAATGACGATCTACGCGCACGCCTCGCAGGAGGAGAAGCGGGCCGCCCTCCGCAAGCTGGCTGGCCGCAGGGGTCTGCCGTCGTACGGATCCGTGGCTGTATGCGTTGCTACACCGGGCGCAGCAGCGAACGCGTGTCGATCATGAACGGGAACGGCTTCTGGGAAGACAGCGTCTCGCCCGTCCTGGCGGTCTGATCCTCTACGTAATGGGCACCGTTCAGGCGATTGAGCCGAAGGGTGAGGTCATCGGGCGAGTCCTGTTGGACAAGCAGGTACCACGGGATCCTCGCCGCCGCGTACAGCTGCATCTTGACGACCCGGTCCGCGCCGGCATTGCCCGGCGAGACCACCTCACCCACCAGCGGGACGCGCGCCGCGTCGATCACGACGAAGTCGTCGTCGGTGTCCACGACGGCCAGGTCGGGGATCACCAGCCGATCGGTTGCCAGCCGCACGTTGACCGCTTCGTAAACCAGCAGCCCTGCCGCCGAGGCCGCCGCGTCCAGCTCATTTGCCAATCGACGGGACAAGCGCTGATGACGCGAGTTCGGCGCCGGGCTCACCAGCAGGCTCCCATCGATCAACTCGATGCGGTTCGACGTCTCACCCAGGGCAAGATAGTCCGCCTCGTGCCAGGGGCCGACGTGTTCGATCGCTGTAACGCTCATCCCGGATCACCTCCCGAGGCTCTGACACAGTCTCGCATGCCGAGGATGGGCGGGCGGGGCGCCTGGAAGTCGCCAGAGCCGGCCCGGTGACCTCGATCGCCCGCTGTCGGTGAGCCGGGCGTTGCTGCATTTCGATCACAAGAGCAACTGACGACGCCTGGAAAGCGAAGACCCCTGGCCGGCGTTTCCGCTGGTCAGGGGTTTCGTCAGCCCGGCGAAGAGCTGGTGGCCAGGGGCGGGGTCGAACCGCCGACCTTCCGCTTTTCAGGTGTGGTGATGTATGAGCATCCTGGTGGCCTGCTGTGTGTCGGCAAGGTCTGGGGGTGCCAGGCATCCGCCGTCGTGTGGCCCTGTTGCCACACGAGTTGCCACCGGCGTGCCGCCCGCACAGGCTCCGCCGGGCTCGGGCTCCGCTCGGCACTCTCCTGAGTTCAGGGGGACCCGGGTTCTTCCTTCTGTGCGGCCTGGAGTTTGGCAACAATTATTTCGAGCACCTCGTTAGCTGACGCGATGACGTTAGGTGGCTGTACCCGATGCCCGTGGACCAGTTGGTTCCTCAAATTTCGCAAGGCGTCTATCTCGCCGACAAGTGCAGGCTCCAGAATATTTAGTGATGCCAGCTTTCTGGTCGTCGGCATGGCAAAGTGTTTCTGCTGAAGCTCGTCTGGAAAGAACTGTCGCACGAGATTTTCAAGCGTTACCCAATTGGTGATGAAGCGGCCTATCTCTACCAACGACGGGCTTTCGTCTCGATGGCGCTTCCCACCCAAGTACTTTGCTTGAAGATCGCGATAAACCTTGTATCGAGAAGGATCTTCGGTCAGCAACTCGTCTACCACTTGCTCGGCTAGTGGGCGCAGTTCAAAATTGCTGTGCAATGCCTGAATGTAGGGAGATAGCTTTTCTGGGGTGTCGACTCTTAGTTCCCTTAGCAGGTCGAAAAGGTAGTCAACGCGACCTATCCCCGAGTCGCTTACTGGCCCGTTTAGCGCTGCTGAGGCACGGTCAAGTAGATATGCGGCAAGGTCATAGTGATTCGCGAACTGACGGCCAGCAGTCGAGCTACGTGCCTTGCCGGCCTTTTGAAGGCGCTCAAGTGCGATTTCGCCCGCGAGTACGAGGCCGTTTAGTTCATCGAGAATGGCTTCCTCTTCCTCGGAAAGTGCGCCTTCTGATGGCTTATACGCGAGATCATGTTCAACCTCAGCCCATGCATGCATTAGAACAGAGGCGACCTGAATTTCCACCCGAGCGTTGGCATAGCGTTTGGCCGAGTCAGGTAATGATTCTTCCTTAAGCTGTACTCGATAGTGTGCTGCGGAGTAGCCCGTGAAGCGTTTGCCCTTGCGATCGTTTCGGTCTTCGGGAAAGGTCTTCGGGGGAACTAGCAGCTTGAATAAATTCTTGATTGTTTGATCGACCTGGTGACGGTCCCCTGGGAAATACAGTGCAATCCTTACGCCGGCCAGGTCTACGATGTCATCGTAGATGTTGTTGACCGTCTTATACGGTGTCCTGCGCTGGCGCTGCCTGCACTTCGTTTCTAGCCGGCGGACATCCTTTGCTCTGTCCGTGACGATGGCTCGCACGCCGGCGGCGTTTAGATCCGACTTGAGAAAATCAGACACCAATCGGGCAGCCTGGGCGTAAAAGTCATATTCGCGGAGGTATCGTCCGATGAACTCGTCGACTGTATCCACTGGCCATCCCGTATAGGCGTTGTCGCGCTGCCACCCCACCCGGAACAGGGCAGCGCACCATGGAGCAGATCGTATAGCCAGAGGCCGGAACGGTAGGTCACCCGAGAGGCCCCGCCAATTCCACCGCTCGTCCCGGCGTCACCGACCAGCCGGGCTACTAGCTTCCATGACAATTCGGCACGGTACTTCGTCGCTGTGGCTCAACACGTAGACCGTGCTGCGGTCGAGATCGATTGCCTCGCTCACGACCATGCCGTTGTGTTCCCACCGGCCGCCGCCTAGGCCGTGTTTCATAAGTGCGGTGGTGTGGAGTGGGTCAACCGCTTCGGCTGACGGCATACGCTCCCGGTTGTGTCAGTTGACTCGCTGCGGGGACATGTCTGGAACGATCCGGACGTGCCGTTGCTGATGGACGTGTTTCCCAGGGTGACCAGGGGTGTTGCCGGGATCCTGGCTGACATGGACGAGCCTGATCTTGCGGCGCAGTTGTTACGACAGCAGTTCCATGGACGCTGTGACTGCCGGCCCGGGTGCCGGTTCATCCTGACCGCTCCACCTGGGTCTTCGGGTTCAGGGATGCTCTGGCTGGAGATGTCCGGCGACGTGGTGGGTGAGGTGAGCCTCGATCCACGTGGCGAGTTCGTTACCAACTTCGACATCGGCGGCTGTGAGGCGTTGGGTGTTCCGCCGAACTGGCTCGATGTGGTGGCGCCGACGAGTGTGCCCCGGCGTGTCGATGAGCAATAGATGGCGAGGTCTCCGGTAGACGGTTCATCGACCAAGAAGAACTTCTTCCGGAGACCTCGTGGCCAGCGTAGCGGTGACGAGGCGGTTCGACCTGACCGACGGGCAGTGGGCGCTGCTGCGACCCCTGCTGCCCAAGGGCAAGAAGGCAGGGCGACCGCCGAGGTGGAGCAGACGGCAGCTCATTGACGGGATCAGGTGGCGGGTACGTACTGGTACGCCGTGGCGTGACGTGCCGGACTGTTACGGGCACTGGCGCACGGTCTATGGCCTGTTCCGGCGCTGGCAACGGGATGGCACCTGGGCTAGGTTGCTGGCCGCGCTGCAGGGCCGTGCCGACGCGGCGGGCCTGATCACATGGGACGTGAGCGTGGACTCCACCGTCATGCGAGCTCACCAGCACGCGGCCGGTGCGCGCAGAGACTCACACCAACAGGTCGAACCGCCCGGTGGGGTCGGTGACGCCGAACCAGACGACCACGCGCTGGGCCGCTCGCGGGGCGGGTTGACGACAAAGCTGCACCTAGCCTGTGAGCAGGGTCGTAAGACGCTGTCATTGCTGGTCACCGGTGGTCAGCGTGGGGACAGTCCGCAGTTCGCTGCCGTACTGGGGCGTATCCGGGTGCCCCGGACCGGTGCCGGCCGCGCACCGCCCGGACCGGGTGCTGGCGGACAAGGCATACAGCAGCCGGGCTAACCGCGCCTACCTGCGTGGTCGGGGCATCAAGTGCGTCATCCCGGTCAAGGTCGACCAGGCCGCCCACCGTCGTAAGCGCGGCTCGCGGGGCGGGCGGCCGCCGCACTTTGATCCGGTCGCCTACCGGCAGCGTCACGCCGTCGAGTGCGGCATCAACCTGCTCAAGCAGCACCGCGGTGTGGCGGCCCGCTACGAGAAACTCGCCGTACGCTACGAGGCGACGGTCACCATCAGCGTCATCGACATCTGGCTCCGCCGCCTCGAAGCGCACTTATGAAACACGGCCTAGTAGTGCTTTGTTAGGTGTGTCGAGAGTTGTTGTCCTGTAAGGGTTTCAGCCGTTGGTGGCAGGTTGGGCAGGCGCCGGTCCAGGTCGCGAGGAGTTGTTGCAGTTCGCGGATGACCTTGTAGAGGGTCAGGCCGGCGCAGCCGCTTTTGGGTCGTGTCGCAGCATGGTGATGAATAGGTGGGCGGCGGTGACGAGGGTGACGTGGCGGTGCCAGCCGGTGAAGGAACGGCCTTCGAAGTGGTCGAGGCCAAGACCTGTTTTGAGTTCGCGGTAGTCGTGCTCGATTCGCCAACGGATCTTTGCAGCGCGGATCAGGTCGGCGGGGCTGGTGTCGGCAGGCTGGCTGGACAGCCAGTAGGTAGCGGGCTCGGGTTCGGTGTGCGGCCATTCGGCGATCAGCCACCGTTCGGGCAGGCTGCCGTCGGGGTCGCGGGGGATGCGATGCCCAGCGGGCCGCACGCGTAGGAGCACGAACTGTGAGGTGAGGGTGCCTTTGCTGCCTTCGCGCCAGGAGACGGTGATCGCCTTGTCGCGGCCGGCGGCGGTGACGTGCCCGGTCAGGCTGAGCGCATCATCGGGGTAGACGGGCGTCGTGGACGACGGCGGGCGACCCTGCCCCGACCAGGTTCGCCTGATCGGGGTCGCGTCGGCGGTGTGAGCGAGGGCGTCGCCTTTGACCTGCAGGCTGTAGATGATGTCGCGTTCGTCCAGCGCGGCGCGGAACTGGCTGGTGTCGCCGTATCCGGCGTCAGCGGCCAGCAACGGCGGTTGTAGCCCGTGCCCGGCAAGCGCGTCGATCATCTCGAGCCTGTCAGATTGGCTGTGTAACCGTCCTATTCGGACTAACTAGTGGATAGGGTCGAGGTTACGGGTCTGGCAGAACTCGTCGAGGGCGGCGAGGGCGCTGCGCCAGCCGGTGGTGATGGAGCCTTCGATGAGGCGGGCGGGTGCGGTGCGTTCGCCTGCGGGCTTGCCGCGGTCGGCTTCGCGGGCGCGGGCTCGCTTGTCCTCGATGTCGCAGATGGCCAGCCAGAGGAGCTTGACGACGGCATCGTCGGTCGGGAAGTGCCCACGGTTCTTGATGATCTTCCGGAGTTGGAAGTTGAGGCTCTCGATCGTGTTGGTGGTGTAGATGACCTTGCGGAGGTCGGGTGGGAACTCCAGGAACGGGGTGAAGCGTTCCCAGGCGCGTTCCCACACGGCGATCGCGGCCTTGTACTTGCGGCCCAGGGGCGAGTCAGCCAGCTCGAGCAGGGCGGACTCGGCGGCGTCGGCGTTGACCGCGGTGTAGAGCGGACGCAGGGCGGTGGCGAGCTTCTTGCGGTCGGTGTAGCTGGCGTATTTGAGGCTGTTGCGGATCAGGTGCACCACACACGTTTGCACGATCGTGTAGGGCCAGATCGTCTCGATCGCCTCGGGCAGGGCCTCCAAGCCGTCGCAGCAGGCGATCAGGACGCGGCGCACGCCACGGTTGCGTAGCTCGGCGAAGACCTGCATCCAGAACTTGGCGCCCTCGCTGTTCTGCAGCCAGATGCCGAGCACGTGCTTGACGCCGTCGGTGTCGACGCCGACGACGAGGTGGGCGGCCTTGTTACGCACCGCGTTGCCGTCACGGACCTTGACCATCAGCGCGTCGACGAAGATGACCGGGTAGCACTCGTCCAACGGTCGGGTCTGCCACGCCTTGACCTCCTCCAGCACGGCGTCGGTGACCGTGGAGATCGTGTCCGGCGACAGGTCGGAGCCGTAGACGCGGTGCAGGTGATGGCAGATGTCGCGCACCGTCATCCCACCCGCGTAGAGGCTGATGATGATGTCGGACAACCCGCCCAGGCGTCGTTCGCCCTTGGGCACCAGTTGCGGGGTGAACGTGCCGGCCCGGTCTCGTGGCACGTCCAACGGCACCGGCCCGACCTCCGTCAACAGCGTCTTGGACGTCGACCCATTGCGGGAGTTCCCGCTGCCGTTGCCGGCCGGATCGTGCTTGTCGTAACCGAGGTGGTCGGTCAGCTCCGCGGCCAGGCCGCGTTCCAGGACCGCCTTGAGCATCTCGGTGAGGAACCCACCCGGCCCGGTCAGGCGGGTCCCCTCGCTGCGCATCCGGGCCACGAGCTGGTCGAGCAGCTGGTCATCGAGCAGCGACCGCACAGTGTCGCTGACCTTCTCCCGTTCCGCCGTCGCCGGCGGGTGCTCCACACCGGCCAACGGCAACGACGGACTCGCCACCCGATCCGGCTCGATCACGAAAGGGCTTTGCGTCTGAACTGGGTAAACCATGGGTCTTCCTGTCTGTGCACCCGGACTCTCAACCGGGCATAACGGATCTTTGATCTATCCGTTACACAGACCTACTGACACGTCCATCATCTCTACGGCCAACATCCACTTAGGGCGATGGTTTTCCTCGTCCGGGATCGCGCACCGGCCTCGACGTAGCCGTGCCGCTTGCGTCACCGCCTCGACGTCGACCTCAGCGATGGCGTCACGATCGGCCGGCGCGGTTGCACGCGGTGCGTTCTTCAACGTCTTGCGCTGTCGAGCTTTCGCCGCACGCACCGCAGCCGGTCCTGCCTTCATTTCGTCCCATGATTCCGGCAGGAACAGCCGCCAATCCAACGGGCATGACGCGGTGTCGGTGACCGCGTGGACGCTCACCCCGATCTGGCAGTTGGCGACCTTGCCCAGGGTGCCGGAGTACTGCCGGGCAACACCCGCAGAACCCGTGCCGTCCTTCGGGAAACCGGTGTCATCCACGACCCACGCCACCGGCTCCACCAGTTCCACCGCCCGGCGTGCCAGCCTGGCCCGAACCGCCGCCGTGTCCCAGGTCGACGTCGTCACGAACTGCTGCAACCCCTGATGATCGACCCCGAGCCGGTCCGCCATCGGCTGCATCGACTTACGCCGCCCGTCCAACAGCAACCCGCGCAAGTAGGTCACACCCTTCGCACGCTGATCCGATCGCGCCAAGGGTGCGAACACATCGGCAGCGAACACCTCAAGACGTTGCCGCACAACCGAAAGCTCGTCAGGGGTCACCAGAACATGAAACTACGCACACCGCCCAGCGACCCCAACGACACGCCAACCTAACAAAGCACTACTAGGTCGCCTTCGAGCACCCATGCTGACCCGTCGTGGCGCAGTCGGTATCTGGCGTCGGCCAGCAGCAGGGCCGTGAAATGTCCGGCACCGGGATAGTCGACTACGAGGCCGGGTGCACGGTGATGGTGGCGAGGCTGATGGTTGGTTGCTGGGTCGAAGTCGACCGATACGTAACTTGTAGGAAGGGTTGTCGCGGCGGGCATTTCGTGTAGTTGCCTCCGTGATCGCTGGCTGAGCGGCGCCGCCGGCAGCTGGAAGAGCGCACCGGATCGCCGTCTGGGATTCTCGCAGGTCCGGACGTAGTGCGACCCCCGGTCAAGGTAGTACCGGTGCAACCGGGTGTTGGTCTTCCACGCGTCTAGCCGCACCCACGTGTAGCCAAGCGCGTATGCCCTTGCGCGGCACCAGTCCAGAAGCAGCGTGCCCAGCTCGTGCCCGGACCTATCCCGGCGGACCGCGAGTTTGGAGACGTAGAGGGACGGCTGCTCACGCTCGGCCGGAGTCCAGAAGTCCGGATCACCGTCCACCTCGACCGTCCCCTCCGCGCGGCGATCGACGCCGAAACGACCCGGTTTCACGATCTCCGGCACAGCTGCGTGACGCTCCTGCTCGACCTCGGTGTGCCCCCGCACATCGTGCGCGACATCGTGGGGCACTCCGACATCGGCGTGACGATGACGATCTACGCGCACGCCTCACTGGAGGAGAAGCGAGCCGCGCTCCGGAAGCTCGACGAACGGCTGTCGTAAGGGCCGTTGCCATCCCGGTTGCCATATCTCGATCATGAAAGGCTGGCGACGCTTAGAAAAGCGAATACCCCTGGCCGGCGTTTCCGCTGGTCAGGGGTTTCGTCAGCCCGGCGAAGAGCTGGTGGCCAGGGGCGGGGTCGAACCGCCGACCTTCCGCTTTTCAGGCGGACGCTCGTACCAACTGAGCTACCTGGCCTCGCTTACCGAAGCGGTCCTGACGGGACTTGAACCCGCGACCTCCGCCTTGACAGGGCGGCGAGCACTCCAACTGCTCCACAGGACCTTGGTCAGGTGCCATCATGCCATGACTTACCTGGTGCCCCCAACGGGATTCGAACCCGTGCTACCGCCTTGAAAGGGCGGCGTCCTGGGCCGCTAGACGATGAGGGCGGCCCCGCAATCATCGCACATGCGTGTGATGGTGCGCGGTGTGCTCCCATCCGGCCCCGCCGGAAGCTTGGCAAGCATACGTGAGCCCTCCTGTGGACTCCAAATCGGGGGAGGTCACGGAAGGGGTACGAGCTTGTAGCGGTGCTTCAGCCAGGGCAGGAGGGTGCGGTAGGCGGTGAGCGTGGCCGGGGCGGCGAGGTCGTGGGAGAGCACGATGGCGCCCGGCCGGGTGTCGCGTTTCACAACCCCGATGATGTGCTTGGCCATCCGGGACCCGTTGCCGTACTTGCCGTTGTCCCAGTCGGACGGGTCGACGGACCAGTAGATCGACTTCATGCCGAGCTTGGCGGCGATGCCGACGAGGCGCTTGGTGAAGTTGCCGCCGGGCGCCCGGAAGTAGCCGATCTTGGCTTTGGGGACGGCGGCGCGGATGGCGTCGTTGGTCCTCTGCAGGTCGGCGCGGATGGCCGCGTCGGAGTGCTTGTATCCCCCGCCGGACTTCTTCGCCGCCAGGTCGAGGGCGTGGTCCCAGGTGTGGTTGCACAGCGCGTGCCCCTCGGCCGCGATCCGCTTCACCAGCCCGGGGTACTTCTTGGCCCGGTAGCCCAGCACGCAGAACGTGGCCTTGACCTTCTGCTTCTTGAGCAGGTCGAGCACCTTGGGGGTCAGGTCGGGGTCGGGCCCGTCGTCGAAGGTGAGCGCCACGCCCTTGTTGCCGGTGAATTTCAGTGACCCGCCCGGTCCGGGGCCTTTGGGTGGCGCGACGGGCTTGACGGGCGGTCTCGTCGTCGGTGGCGGCGCGGGCGCGGTGGTGGGCGGCGCCTGGACGATGGGCGCGACGGCGACGCCGATCGGGGCGGGGTGGGCCGCGCCGGGCGCGGATGAGTCGCCGCCGACGAAGGCGTACCGGGTGATCGCGCAACCCACAACGACCACGAGCACGACGAAGAGCGCGGTGGTACGTGGGCCGCTGAGGGGGCGGACCAACGCTGGCTCCCGAGGGGTGGTGGGCGCGCCGTCGAGGGGGTGGCGACGCGTCCCGCGGGGGAGAGGGACGTTCTCACGCTAGCCGCGCGCGCCGACGAAGGCGAGAGGCGGCATGAGATTTGACACACACTCAGGAAAGATCAAAAGCTACCGAAAGTACTCCGGGCAGCCACGGTGCGTGCGCGTCGGGCGCGGCGATGATCTCCTCGCGCAGCCTCTCGGCCGCCACCCAGCGCAGCTCGGCGACCTCCGCCGGGTCGGGTGCCACGGCGAGGTCGGCCTCGACCCGACCGACGAGCACGTGGTCGTACTCGTGCTCGACCCGTCCGGTGGCCGGATCGTCGGCCCGGTAGGCGTACACGCCCGCCTCGACGAACTCCACGCCCGAGATGCCGAGTTCCTCGGTCAGCCGCCGGGCGGCGGCCTCGGCGACAGGCTCACCCGGCGCCGGATGCCCGCAGCAGGAGTTGGCCCAGCGCAGCGGGAAGCGCGTCTTCTGCGCGGCGCGCCGTTGCAGCAGGGTCCGCCCGTCGGCGGTCACGAGCAGCACGGAGAACGCCCGGTGCAGCGCGCCCGGCTGCTGGTGCGCCGACTCGACCGTGGCCGACCCGACGGCCTCGCCGTCGGGCGTCACGAGTTCCACGAACGAGAGTTCGCGGGACACCGCCGGCATCACGGCCGCGCGCCGGTGATGCGGGCCGCCGCGTGTCGTCCAGACATCAGCACCATCGGCACACCCACTCCCGGTCTCGTCCCCGAACCCACCAAGACTATGTTCGACGACTCCGCGGGCTGGCCGGAGCCCCGCCGCCCTCCCGAGGGGTGGCCATGCGGCCGGCCCCCGCGCAGGGGACGGTGCCCGGGGGCGGCCCAGTCGGCGGGCGTGACGACGTGCGCGAGGTCGATGTGCTGGCCCAGGTCGAGGTAGCCGCGCGCCTCCAGGGTGGCGATCAGCTCCCCCGCGTACCGCTGGGCGAGTCCGGTGCGCCACCGCGCCGCGGCGGTCGCGTCCGACGCGGGCGGCGCCGGCACCATGATCTGGTAGATCTCCCGGTCGGCCGGCGCCAGCTGCGGGTCCGTGCGGGTCGGATTGGCCACGAGCAGCACCGGGTCGCGCATGGGCCGCCGGTGGCGCTGCACGTCCGCGAGCGGCTCCCGCCACCCCCGGCCGAAGTGCAGGTTGTGATGGGCGATGCGCCCGTACTTCTGGCGGGAGCCCAGGTGCACGAGTACGCACGAGGTGGTGGCCCGCCCGGGCCCGCCGGCGGGTGCGGGCGATCTGTCGTCATCGGCGAGTACGGGCGGCAGCACCACCACGTCGGCGGGGATCCGTTCGCCCTCGACCGTGTGCACGGCGCGCGCCCGTCCCGCGTACGTCTCCAGGCGCGCGGCCGCCGTGTCGTACCGAATGGTGACGCCGTGTTTCTGCGCGGCGCCGGCCAGGGCCGCGGGCATGGCGTGCATGCCGCCCCGGGGGAAGAAGACCTTGCCGCACGGGTCGAGGAACGGCAGGGCCGTGAACAGGGCGGGCGCCTGGTGCGGGGCGACCCCGGCGAGCAGCGACTGGACGGCGAACAGCCGCCGGCAGCGCGGGTCGGTGAAGAACTGGGCGATGCGGTGTTCCAGGCCGTGGCGCATCCCGCCCGCGGCCAGCCGCAGCGCCTCCCCGAGCAGGGCGGGGCGCAGCAGGTCGGCGGGCGAGTTCGGGCTGCGGTCGCGCAGCCGCCGCCGCAGCGTGTGCCACACGTTCTCGGCGTACGCGGCGTAGTTCAGGTACGCCCGGGCTTCGCGCGGCCCGCAGACGCGGCGCACCTCGTCGGCCATCCGGTCGCGGTCCGGGATGACGTCGAGGGTGGACCCGTCCGGGAAGTGCGCCCGTACGGTCGGGTCGAGCGGGATGAGGTCGAGCCAGTCGCGCAGCTCCTCGCCGACCGCCCCGAACGTCTCCGCGAGCACTTCCGGGGCGGCGACCGCGCTGGGGCCGGTGTCGAACTCGAACCCGCCGATGCTCAGCCGCCCCGCGAGGCCGCCGGGTCGACCCGTACTCTCCAGGATCACGACCTGGCGGCCCGCGGCGGCGAGGTGCAGCGCGCAGGCCAACCCACCCAGCCCCGCTCCGATGATCACGATCCGGTCCGTGCGACCGCGTACCCCCTGCATCCGCGCCCCCTCCGGCCGGTGACCACAACACAAGGGCACCCGCGCCGCGGCTGGTGCCCGCTTCACTAAACGCCGCGTAGCCTGTTCAGGTGCGCACCGCGATCGCGCTGGTCACGCGCGACCTGCGGGTGCGCGACAACCCCGCGCTGGCGTTGGCCTGCGCCAATGCTGAGCGCGTTGTGCCCCTTTTTGTCCGGGATCCGACGATGCCGGGCGGCGCGGTCCGGTGGCGGTTCCTCGACGAGTGCCTCGCTGACCTGCGCGGCTCGTTGCGCGACCGGGGCGGCGACCTGGTCATCCGGCACGGCGACGTGGTGGCTGAGACGCTGCGCCTGGCCGGCGAGGTCGATGCCACGCTGGTCACGGTGGCCGGGGACGTCAGCTCGCTCGCCCGCCGCCGCGAGCGCCGACTCGCCGAGGAATGTGAAACACACCGGATCGAGCTGGTCGTCACCCCAGGAGTGACCGTCGTGCCGCCGGGTGCCCTGCGCCCCGCCGGCGGGGCGGCCTCCTACCGGGTCTTCACCCCCTACTGGCGCGCCTGGACCGCCGCCACCTGGCGCGACGTGGCGCCGACCCCCCGCCGCCTCACCCTGCCGCCCGGCCTCGACCCTGGCCCGTTGCCGCCGCCCGGCGAGACACCCGGCGCCGCGGCGTCAGCGCGATCGGCGGTGGGCGGCGAGGCCGCGGCGCGGCGCACCCTGCGCGCGTTCCTGCCCCACCTCTCCGGGTACGCCCAGGAGCATGACGTTCTCGCGTCCCCGGGCACGTCGCGGCTGAGCCCGTACCTGCGGTTCGGGTGCCTGTCGCCGCGCGAACTGGCCGGCGTCGCGGCCGGGTCGGAGGAGTTCGTGCGGCAGCTGTGCTGGCGCGACTTCTTCTACCAGGTCACGGCCGCCTTCCCGCGCATCAACCGGGACCCGCTGCGCCCCGGCGGCGACGTGTGGCGGGCCGACGACGCCGCGTTCGCCGCGTGGCGTGACGGCCGCACGGGCGTCCCGGTCGTGGACGCCGGCATGCGCCAGCTCGCGGCCGAGGGCTGGATGCACAACCGGGCCCGCATGATCACGGCGGCCTTCCTCACGAAGCACCTGGGCCTCGACTGGCGCCTGGGCGCGGGCGTCTTCTTCGACCTGCTGCTCGACGGCGACGTGCCGAACAACTACGGCAACTGGCAGTGGGTGGCCGGCACGGGCAACGACACCAGGCCGTACCGGCGGTTCAACCCGATCCGCCAGGCGTACCGCTTCGATCCCGACGGCGACTACGTGCGCCGTTACGTACCCGAGCTGTCCGTTGTGGACGGACCGGCCGTGCACGAGCCGTGGCGGCTGGGCCGCGACCTGCGCTACCCCCCGCCCCTGCGCGGCCCCGCCCCGGCCGCGTGGTTACCGGACTGAGCCCGTGGGTAAGCCCTCCGGTGACTGAAACTCATCACCCGGAGGTGACCTGTGGTCAGGATTCCCCATGTGACCGGGCGTTCCGACGCCACGGCCACCAAGGACGAGAACGCCGACGGCGTGGTCGACTCCCGCGACGACGCCATCGCCGCCGACCGCGCGGAGCAGATCGACGACCGGACCGAGCGCCGGCTGGTGCGCGGCCGCCGTGACGGTACGGCCGACGTGGCCGCGCCGGTCGACACGAGCGCGCGCGAGCCGCTGGTGACCGACCGCGTCGCCGGTACGGTCGACGACCGGGACGCGACCGGCCGCCTCACGCCGGTGGACGAGCGTGCGACGGTCGACGAGCGGACCGCGACCGGCCGCTTCACGCCGGTCGACGGGCGTACGACGGTCGACGAGCCGACCGCGACCGGCCGCGTCGCGCCGGTCACGACCGAGCCCGACACGGACGACGACACGACGCCGGCCGTCGAGCCACGCGGCCCGCGCCCGCGGGCCAGCCTGTTCGCCACGCTGGGCCTGCTGGTCGGCGTTGTCGCGGCCGCGACCGTGCTGACCGGCGTCCTGGCGGACTTCGGCATCGCCCTGGGCGTCATCGGCGCCCTGTTCTCCCTGGGTGGCTTCTCCGCCACCGCCCGCCGCCACGTGGCGGGCCGTTTCGACGCCGTCCTCGGCTTCTTCCTCTCCCTGGCCGCGGTGGTCCTGGGTGTCCTGGCGGTCACGAACTCCCTGTCGTGGCTGTCCCTGGACACGGACACGATCCCGGCCGTGCACACCTGGCTCCACGACCAGTGGACCGCCCTCACGGGCGGCTGACCCCGCCCGTTCCGCACAGTGCGCACCTTGGCTGCATCCGGGTCCTCCGGAAGCCGCCAAGGTGCGCACCTTGTCACCGGGGTGGTGGCGGCGCGAGGTGTTTGGGGCGGCGGAGGTTGGCCGCGCGCAGGCTCCGCACCAGGTCGCGGGACGTGACCAGGGTGGCGCCCAGCCAGATCGCCGTGGGGAAGCGTTCCTCGGGGATGTCGTAATGGTCGCGGTCGAAGGCGCGCCGCGGGGCGCCCAGCATCTCCGCGAACAGGTGCAGCTCGGCCGTCGACACGTCGCTGACCAGGTGCGACCAGAGGCGGCCGGCCGAGCGTCCCCGGCCGGGCCACCGTGGCAGGTCGATGAGGATCACGGGTCGGTCACGCCGCCTTCGGCGGGACGACCGCGACCACGCGATCGCGCAGCGCGGCCGGGTCGACGCCCGCGTCCACGAGCAACTTGACGCCGAGCCCTTCGCCCTCGCGGATGAGGCCCAGCAGGATGTGCTCCGTGCCGATGTAGCGGTGCTTGAGTCGCAGCGCCTCGCGCAGCGACAGCTCCAGCACCTTCTTGCCGCGCGGGCTGAACACGCCCGGCCGCCGCCGGCCCCACCGCGACCTGGTCGGCGCGGGGTCCGCGTCCGCGTCCACGCTGTCGAACGTACCGGGGCCGAAGGTGTCGTCGATGCGCGACCGCACGGCGTCCAGGTCGATGCCGATGCCACGCAGGGCCTGCGCGTCCTCGGCGTAGGTGTCCGTGGCGGGCCGCGCGTAGTCCAGCTCGATCAGCCGGGCGCGGATCGCGTGCGCGGTGACGCCGGCCTCGCGGAGCAGCGCGGCCGTCCGGCCGGCGTCCGGGTGGAGCAGGGCCAGCAACAGGTGCTCGGTGCCCGCGGTGCGGTGCCCCAGATCGGCGGCCTCGGCCCGGGCCTGCTGCACGACCAGGCGGGCCGACGTGGTGAACCGTTCGAACATCAATCCTCCCGTGACTCGGTGGCCAGCGCGCGGCCGGCGTACTTCTTGTGGACGGCCTGCTTGCTGATGCCCAGCGCGTCCGCGATCTCCTGCCACGACCAGCCCTGCCGGCGGGCGTTGCTGACCTGCAGGAGTTCCAGGGTGTCCGCCAGGCGGCGCAGGGCCACCACGGCCCGCAGGCCGGTGCGGGCGTCGGGGCTGGCGGCGGCGTCCGCCAGCTCGGTTGCCTCACTCATGGCGTCAACTTTAGTTGACGCGGTGGCGAGCGTCAACTGAAGTTGACGCAAAAAAGGGGGCCCGGCTTGTGGCCGGGCCCCCTTCGTGAGGAGGGATGAAGCTAGCGCGTCACGGGCTGGTGCACGTGAGCGTCGGGCTGCCGGGCGAACCGTTGCCGAGGTACCCGAAGGCCGCGGTACCACCGGCCGGCAGGGAACCGTTCCACGACAGGTTCTTCACCGTGTACGGGCCGCTACCGCTGAGCTGGCCGTTCCACAGCTGGGTGATCGTCTGGCCGTTGATCGTGACGGTCCAGCCGTTGATCGAGGACGAGCCGGCCTTGACCGTGATCTCGCCCTGGTAGCCGCCGCCCCACGAGTTGATGGTCGTGTAGCTGGCGGTGCAGGCGCCGCCACCCTGGTTGCCCGTGGTGACCGGGGCGCGGGTGGTGACCGGGGCCGAGGTCACCGGGCCGCGCGTCGTGACGACCGCGGAGGTGACCGGGCCGCGCGTGGTGACCGGGGCCTGCGACGACGGGTTCTGCACGCCCGAGGCCAGGCTGTAGGCCAGGCTCGGCTGGAAGCTGCCGGCCTGGAAGGCGCAGCCGTCGGCCTCACCCGGGGGCTTCACCCACAGGTACCCGTCGATGTTGGCGTTGCCCGTGTTCAGCGTCGGGTACTGGCCGATGCGGCGGTCGGTGTTGTCGTCCGCGCACCAGTCGCCGGCCGCGCCACCGTTGCGGCTCGTGTCGATGATCTGCCGCTTGCCGGAGATGCCCATGCCGTTGAGCGCGTTGATGATGCCGCTGCCGAAGCTCACCTCGGACGAGGTCGGCTGGAAGTTCGACACGTTGGTGTAGAAGCCGTCGGCGTACTGGATGCCGGCGTTGCGCAGGCGGTTGGCCTGCTCGGACGCGCTGTTCCAGGCCGAGTGGCCGCCGTCGAGGTAGACCTTGGCGTTACGGTTGGCCGCCTTGATGGTCTGCGTCGCCTGCGACAGGGCGTTGTTGCGGGTGGACAGCTCGGACGAGCTGAGGCAGGTCTGCAGCGCGATCGAGTCGGTCTCCAGGACGATGATGACCATCTGGCTGCCGAGGCCGCGCGAGAAGTTCTGCACCCAGCTCAGGTAGGACCCGTAGTCGGGCGCGCCACCGGCGCTGGCGCCGCCGCAGTCGCGGTTGGGGATCATGTAGACCGACAGCTGAGGCACCTGGCCGGCCGAGTTCGCGGCGTTGATGTAGGCGGAGGTCTCCGCCTGGATGGTGGACGGGTTGTAGTTGGCGACCCAGCGGAAGGACGGCTGGCTCGCGATCCGGTCGCGGATCACGCCGACGCGGGAGTCGCCACCGTTGGCGGCGACCCACTTCACGACGGCCGAGTCGGGGTCTCTGTAGAGCGTGCCGGACAGCACGCCGGCGGACGCGGTGCCGTTGGCGATCCAGACGCCCGCGGCGACCATGGCGGTCGCGGCGGTTGCCGCGACGACTGCCAGGGGCCGTCGGTTGCGCATGTAACGGGACACGTGCTTTCCCTTCTGAGGGGCAGGTGAGACGCGCGGGAGCGTTCTGGCGAACCGTACGTTCTTCGATCTGCGCCCGCCAAGGTCAAGGCACCCAGGACAGCCGGGAACCGTGTGGGCCCAGCGATCCGGCCTACGGGGCGGTGAAACTTACCGCTTCCATCGATAGATTCGCAGTCGCCTGCGTGATAAAAGCTGCTCAGAGAAACGAGTCGATAAAGGTGTTCCGGAACACCCCGTCCGGGTCCACCGTCCTGGCCAGCTCCGCCGCGTCCGCCAGCCGCGGGTAGTCGCCGCGCGGGTCGCGGTGGAACAGCTTGCCCCAGTGCGGCCGGGCCCGCAGCGGGGACAGCGCCGCCTCCAGGGCGTCGATCGCCGGGCGCACCCGGGCCTCGTCGCCGACCCAGGTGAAGTGCAGCGCGACGCAGTCACGCCGGTACGCGGGACTCAGCCACGCCTCGTCGGCGGCGACCGTACGGATCTCACTGATCTGCAGCGCCTGGGCGACCGCGTCGCGGACGGCGCCCACGGCGGACAGCGCGGCGACCGCGTCGGCGCGCGCCACGAAATACTCCGACTGCAGTTCGTCGCCCGCGCTCGGGGTGAACTCGAGCCGGAAATGGGGCAGCCGCGCGTACCAGGGACCGGGCACGCCGTCCTGCTCGGTGCAGTTGCGCGCGGGCATGCCAGCGAGCGGGTGGCGCGGCCCATCGGCGCGTACGGCCCCGAACCAGCGCCGCGGCGCGGTCACCCCGTCGGTCACCCGGAACTTGCGCCACACCTGGTTGACGCGCGGCGGCGCGGCCTCCGGCGCGCCGCTCCAGTCCGTGAACAGACTCACGGAGTACGCGCTGGCCAGGATCTCGTCGACGTTCGCGGCGAGCACGTCGCCCGGCAGGTCGTCGTAGACCACCTGGGCCACGTCGAACGCGGGCACCAGGTCGAGGGTGAGGTCGGCGACCACGCCCAGGGCGCCGAGCGACACGACCGAGCCCTCGAACGTCTCGCCGCCGCGCGCCACGACCTCCACGTCGCCCGACGCGCGGACGAGGGACAGCGCGGACACGGCCGAGGCGAGTCCCCGGTTGTCGACGCCGGAACCATGGGTGGCCGTGGCGACCGCGCCGGCCACGCTGATGTGCGGCAGCGAGGCCAGGTTGGGCAGGGCGTACCCGGACTCGTGCAGGCGCAGCGCCAGCTTGCCGTACCGGACCCCGCCCGAGACGGTGACCGTGGCGCGTTCGTGGTCGATGGCGACGACCGGCGGCAGGGCGTCCAGCGAGATCAGGTCGCCGTCGGTGTCGGCGATCGGGTTGAACGAGTGCCCGCTGCCGAGCACCCGCAGCCGGGTGCCGGCGGCGACCAGGCGCCGCAGCTCGTCCACGGACTCCGGGCGCAGCACGCGGCGCGCCCCGAACGTCACGTTGCCCGCCCAGTTCGTCACCGCTTCGACCATGCGCACACGGTAGCGACGCGGCGTTCGGGGCGGGGCCGGGGGATAACCCCACCCCGGAGAGGCCAGCCGGCAGGATGGGTGCGACCGCGTTTGATCCATACCGTCGAGGGCATGACGACGATGACTGTTGAACTCCCCGCCGCACCGCCGGCGAAGCCGTCCCGGCGGATACTGCGCAACCTCGGCGTGGACACCGCGTACGCGATCGCGGGCTTCCCCATCGCGATCGCCGCGTTCGTGATGGTGATCACCGGGATCGCGCTCGGCCTCGGCACCCTGGTGGTCTGGGTCGGCCTGCCCATCCTCGTCGGCACGCTGTTCATCGCGCGGGGTTTCGCCCAGCTCGAGCGGCTGCGCATCGCGCCGGTGCTCAACCAGCCGGTGATCGCCGGCATCTACAAGAAGGTGCAGCCGGACGCGGGCGTGTGGCGCAAGCTGCTGACCCCGCTCTCCGACGCGCAGGCGTGGCTCGACATCGCCCACGCCATCATCCGGTTGCCGTTCTCGATCCTCAGCTTCGTGATCGCCGTTACCTGGTGGGCCGGGGCGCTGGGGGGCCTGACCGGCCCGCTGTGGCTGTGGGCCATCCCGCGCGGTGAGGACAGCAAGGACCTGCCGGAACTTATCGGCCTGGGCGACGCGTACAGCACGCTTCTCCTCTTCTATGTCGCTATGGGCGTGGCGTTCGCGATCACGCTGCCGTTCGTCCTGCGGCTGGTGACGCTCATGGAGACCGGCCTGGCGCAGGCGCTGCTCAACAGCGTGGCCCGGCTGCGGGCGCAGGTCGACGAGCTGACCGAGGTGTCCACCACGGCCCGCGCCCAGAAGGCGGCGGCCGTGTCGGCGGAGGCCACGGCGCTGCGCCGGCTGGAGCGTGACATCCACGACGGGCCCCAGCAGCGGCTGGTCCGGCTGGCCGTGGACCTGGGCCGGGCGCAGCAGCAGCTCGACAACGACCCGGAGGCGGCCCGCCGCACCATGGCCGAGGCGCTCGACCAGACCCGCGAAGCCCTCGACGAACTGCGGGCGCTGGGCCGGGGGATCGCACCGCCGATCCTGACGGACCGTGGGCTGACCGCCGCGGTGACCGCCCTGGCCGGCCGCAGCACCATCCCGGTGTCCCTGGCTATTCCGGACCTGCCGCGCCTCGACCCGGCCACCGAGCAGACCGCGTACTTTGTGATCGCCGAGTCGCTGACGAACGTCGCCAAGCACAGCCAGGCCAACAGCTGCCGGGTCACGCTGAACGTGGTCGGCGATCGGATGGAGATCACCATCATGGATGACGGGGTGGGTGGCGCCCACCCGGCGAAGGGCAGCGGTCTGGCCGGCCTGGCCGACCGGGTGCACTCGGCCGGCGGAGAGCTCAACGTGGCCAGCCCCACGGGTGGTCCGACGACCATCTACGCTGTTGTTCCGTGCCTGCGCAACGGAGCCTCCGGGTCGTAATCGCCGATGACGCGGTCCTCCTCCGGGAGGGCCTCGTCCGGCTGCTGACCGAGAACGGTCACGACGTCGTCGAGGTCGTGGGCGACGGTCCCGCCCTGGTGGCGGCGGTCGTCGCCCACGAACCTGATGTGGCGATCGTGGACGTCCGGATGCCGCCCAGCTTCACCGACGAGGGCCTGCGGGCCGCCGTCGAGGTGCGCGGCAAGCGCCCCGGCTGCCCGATCGTGGTGCTGTCCCAGTACGTCGAGCTGTCCTACGCCGACGACCTGCTGGCCGACCGCGCCGGCGCCATCGGCTACCTGCTCAAGGACCGGGTCGCCGACGTCGCGGATTTCCTCGACACGCTCCAGCGGGTGTCCGCCGGGGCCACCGTGCTCGATCCCGAGGTCGTGTCGCAGCTGTTCGTCCGCCGCCGCGACCGCGACCCGCTCGCCGCGCTGACCGCCCGCGAGCGGGAGGTGCTCTCCCTCATGGCGCAGGGCCGGTCCAACACGGCGATCGCCCGCGAGCTGGTCGTCACCGAGGGCGCGGTCGAGAAGCACGTGACGAACATCTTCACGAAGCTCGACCTGCCCCGCGACGACGAGCAGCACCGCCGCGTGCTCGCCGTGCTCACCTACCTACGCTCGTAGCCGCCCGAGCTCTCCGCTCAGGACCTCTGCGTAGTAGTCATACTGACCTGGGTTGTCGTCGCGGGTGACGCCCCGGCTGGGCAGCTCTACGTTCATGAGCAGGTACAGGTGCATCCGGTAGAGGCCGAGCCGCAGCCGCGCGCTGTCGTCGAACACGAACGGACCGTACCCGCGTACGAACGGATTGTCCGGCTCGTCCTCGATATGCCGGAAGATGGCCGGCGAAACGAAGTCGAAGAGCGGGTCGCCCCATAGGTAACGCTCGCCGTCCACCACGCCGGTGAGGCGCAGCGTGCCGCTGTCGTCCGGCGCGGCGAGCACGTTGCCGTTCCAGCAGTCGAGCTGCACCAGCGCTGGCCGGACCACCTGTGCGAGCACCTCCGTGTGCCGGCGCACGGCCGCCCTGAAGTCGTCGGGCGGCGCGGGCAGGTTGATATCCCAGTCGACGGCATCGGCCAGCAGGTCGTCGACGAGTCCAGCGAACGCCTCAGGCCAGGTGGCGGCCGACGTACGGCCGCCGTCGTACCCGAACCGGCTGCCCGTGATCCGGTGCAGCTCGGCGACCATCGTGCCGAACTCCTCGTGCGCGGGGCCGTCGCCGTCGAACGCCTCGTGGCCCATCCGCCCCGCCGCCTCGGCATGATGGGCGAGCGGCTGCCCGGGCAGCATGGTCATGAACAGCCAGTCGCCGTCCAGCACGGCCGGGTCGCGGTCGTGGGCGAGCACCCGTGGCACCTTGAGGTGCGGGGCCCGCTCCGCGACCAGCCGGTAGTAGCGCGCCTCGGCGCCAAGCAGGTCGCGCTCGTACCGCAGCAGTTTTACGTGCGTGGGCGGCGACGTCTTGAGGACGACCGTACGTCCGTCGCCGAGGCGTACCCACCACACCGCCGCGAACCCGCCGCCGGACAGCGGACCGCAATCGACGACGCGCATCCCGTCGCCGAAGGACGCGCGGGTGAGCGACTCGATGTCCGCCGGGGTCAGGGTGCGCTGCGTCGGACTGGGGGTGACCACCGCGCCACATTAAAGGATCATTGGCCGCTCTGCAGCAGGCGTCCGACCACGCTGGGTGACGGTAACTGGGCGTGCTCGTAATACCGACGGGTCCCCACCCTTCTCGCCGTCCTTTGCTCTGCTTACTCAGAGGAAGCGGTCGCTGAGCAGCGGGGCTCTCGGGCGGCCAAGATCGGCACCCGTTACTCATCGTTACTGATGCCTATATGTAAGCAGAGCAAAGGGCTGGGGTGGCGCGGCCCTTCACGGCGAGTGCGTTACGTTGCGTTAGATTCGCTTGACGGCGAGGGGGCGGCTGCCGTGTTGAGGAGGCAGGTAGGTGGCGGCCGGACCATCGGGTCGCCCCAACCTTCGGACATCGCCATTGCGTTTCAGGTGTCGAGGGAGGTGTCCGTGGACCCGTACGACGGTTTCGACGAGTTCGTCGCCGCGCGCAGTGCCGCACTGTCGCGCACCGCGTTCCTGCTTACCGGCGACCATCACCTGGCACAGGACCTGCTCCAGGTCGCCCTGTCGCGGGTGGCCGACCGCTGGAGGCGACTCCGCGACGCGGCTCCTGAGGCGTACGCGCGGCGGATCATGGTGAACGAGCTGACGTCGTGGCGCCGCCGACGCCGCTACCACGAGCGACCGGTTGAGGCCGTGGTCGAGGAGCCGGCACCGGAGGACTGGCCATCGGCCGTTATCCGCCGGGTTGTGATCGGCCGGGCATTGGCCCGGCTGACCCCGAAGCAGCGGGCGGTCCTCGTCCTGCGCTTCTACGAGGACCTGAGTGAGGCCGCGACCGCCGAGGCACTTGGCTGCTCGCTCGGCACCGTGAAGTCCCAGACTCACCAGGCGCTGTCCCGCCTCCGCGTGGTGGCGCCGGAATTGGCCGATTTCGCGCGCGAGCCGGGGGAGGTAAGAGCATGACCGCGCAGCTCAAAAACCTACTGAGCGAGTACGCCGAGCAAGCGCACGTGTACGACGTGCGCGCAGCCGCGCTGGCCGCCGCGCGCAAGCGCCGTACGGGTCGTCGGCTCGCAGCGACCGCCGTAGCGCTCGCCGTTCTGGCGGCCGGCGGCATCTACGCGCTGCCCGGGCGCTTTGCCACCAGCAGCCCGCCCGGGACCCCTGTGCCGTCGCCCACCTCCGACACCCTCGACCTTCCGGCGTCGATCGCGCCCCAGCCGGCGGCCCAGAAGCTCCCCACCGGCGAGGGTGTGGGCCGTGGCGTACGCGTCTACCGGTACTCGGCCGATCCGGATGCGACTTCCAACCTGAATGCCTATCTGGCAACCACGGATGGCAGCCATTACCGGGTTGACGCAAGTTACGAGTACAGGTTGTCGCCCGACGGGCGGTGGCTGGTCGGGAGCCGAGGGGATACGAGCTGGGCCGGCTATACGGTGCTGTACGACCTCTCGTCGGGGCGATCCTTCACGATGGCCGGGAAATCGATCACCTGGTCGGCGGACAGCCGGTGGTTGGCGGTCGACCGGGTTAAGGACGCTGAGCGCAGTGAGCAGCCCGGACTGGTCGCGATCATTGATACACAGGAGCTGACCGGCCCGCCGAGGTACCTGAACCTCCGGTCGTTGCGCGGCTACCGGTTCATGGGAGTCACCGCCGATGGCGACATTGCGCTGACCAGAAACACCTTGGATCAGGCAGTCCGGATCCTCGTGGTGGATCGGCTTACGGGCAAGCCGGGCCGGGAGTTCGGCGTGGACCTGAGGGACTCGTTGACCCCCAGAGAGTTGAGCGACCTTGCCAACCAATGGGGGCAGGACAGCAACCTCGGAGCTGGTCCCGGCGGAGTCTTCACCTTCACCCAGGACGGGCTGCTGTACCTGCAGCTTCTGACGACCAGGGCCGCTGGCCCCGGTCCCGCCGAGTCGGGTGACGTGCTCGTTATCGATCTCGCGGCGCAGCGTGTCCGCGAGCGGATCAAGCTTCCTCCATCGATCCGGTCAAAGGACCATCGTGAGTACTGGTTGCTGCGTCAGGTGCTGCCCCAAGGCCTGCTGCTCACCCACTTCTCGACGGAGCGCCGGAGGTACTCCGTGGGGTACATCGCATCGTTCGACCTGTACGACCCGGCGACCGGCGCGCTGCGGGTGGTGACCGACCTGAGCGCGCTGAGCCCGCCTTGGCGGTGAAATAGACCACGCTCGACTCGCGGTAGTCGTCTGGCTACTGTGGAGGCTTGGGTGTGCAGGGGGAGAAGACGCGCTCGGGCGTACGGATCGAGGCGATCGTTGTGGGCCAGACGGTCCACGGTGGGCGCCAGACCGTCGTCGATGTCTCGCTAGCCGTGGAGCCCGGCGAGGTCGTTGCCATTATCGGCGGCAGTGGGGCCGGCAAGACGACGCTGCTGGAGGTGCTCGCGGGGGTACGGGCGCCGGCCAGCGGGCGGGTGCTTGTCGACGGCGCGGAGCGGGTGGGGGTGCTCGACCAGGTCGGGTACGTGCCGCAGGACGACATCATCCACCGGGAGCTGCCGGTCGTGCGGACCGTGGAGTACGCGGCGCGGCTGCGGTTGCCCGCCGGGACGCCGGACGCCGTGGCCCGGCGGCGGGCCGAGGAGGTCGTCGCGTCGCTCAACCTCGGCGACCGGGCGGAGCAGCGGGTCGGGTTGCTCAGCGGCGGGGAGCGCAAGCGGGTCAGCATCGCGGTCGAGTTGCTCACCCGGCCGAGGGCGCTGTTCCTCGACGAGCCGACGTCCGGGCTCGACCCGGCGACCGGGGCCGGTCTCCTGCGGCTGCTGCGGCAGCTCGCCGACGACGGTACGACCGTGGTGCTCACCACGCACAGTCCCGCCGACGTCGAGCTGTGCGACCGGGTGGCGGTGCTGGCCCCGGACGGGCGCCTCGCCTTCGCCGGCCGGCCCGAGGACGCGCTGCGCCACTTCGGCGTCGAGCACGTCTGGCAGATCTACGAACGCCTCGCGGACGACCGGGTCGAGCCGGCCCTCACGGTCGGGGAGCCCGCGCCCACGGGGGAGCCCGCGCCCACGGGGGAGCCGGCGCCCACGGTGGGGGAGCCGGTGTCCCCGGACCACGCGACCCGGCCGGCGCCGCCGGAGCACGGACCGTCGGGGGACAGAGCGTCGGGGGGTAGCGCGCCGGGGGCGGTGCGGCAGTGGTGGGTGCTGACCGCGCGGACGTTCGACATCCTGCGGCGCAACAAGCTCACCCTGGCGATCCTGCTCGGGTCGCCCGTGATCATCCTCGCCATGTTCGTCATGCTGTTCCGCGCGGACGCGTTCGCCTTCGCGGCGCCCGACCCGTCCACGACCGCGATGATCCTGTTCTGGATCGCGTTCGGCGGGTTCTTCTTCGGCGTCACGTACGGGTTGCTGGCGGTCGTGTCCGAGCTGCCCATCCTGCGCCGGGAGCGGCTGTCCGGGCTGCGGCTCGGACCGTACGTGCTGGCGAAGGTGACCGTGCTGCTGCCGCTGCTGGCGGCCGTGGACGCGGCGCTGCTCGGGGTGCTGCGCCTGTTGCGCCGGCTGCCCGCCCTGCCGGCCGCCGACCTCGGGGCTCTCTACCTGACCCTCGTGCTGACCTCGGCCGCTGCCCTGGGCCTCGGCCTGCTCTGCTCGGCGGCCGTCACCGACCCCTCGCAGGCCACCCTGATGCTGCCGGTCGTGTGCTTCCCGCAGGTGCTGTTCGTCGGCGCCATCCTGCCCGTACCCGTGATGGCGGACGTGGGGCGCTGGTTCAGCTACGGCATGTCCAACCGGTGGGCGTTCGAGGCGCTCGGGCACAGCGCCGGGATCGAGCGGCTGTGGCGCGACGGCGGGTCGCCGCTCGGGCCGCCCCTGCTGGCCAGCTACGGCGACAGCTTCGCCCGACCGGTGTGGCAGAACTGGACGATCCTGGCCGGGTTCGTGGCGTTCTTCTTCGCCGCGACCGTGCTCGTCCTGGCCCGCCGCTGCGCCCCGCGCCGCCGATGAGCGCCGAGGCCGCGTTCCTGGCCCGCCATCCGTCCTATGGGGACGCGGCGGCGCTCGACCGACTCCGCGCCGAGCAGTACCCGTACCTGGGCGACCACGTGTACCTCGACTACACCGGGTCCGGGCTGGCGGCGAAGGCCCAGCTCGACGCGCACGTGACGCGGCTGGGCGGGGCGTGTTTCGGCAACCCGCACTCGGAGAACCCCACGTCGGAACGGTCCAACCGGCTCGTCGAGTCGGCCCGGCTCGCGGTGCTGCGGTTCCTGAACGCGTCGCCGGACGAGTACGCGGTCGTGTTCACGCCGAACGCCACCGGGGCGTGCCGGCTCGTCGGCGAGGCCTACCCGTTCGGGCCCGACCGGGAACTCCTGCTGACCTTCGACAATCACAACTCCGTCAACGGCATGCGGGAGTACGCGCGCTCGCGCGGCGCGCGTACCCGGTATGTGCCGTTGTCGTTGCCGTCGTTGCGGGTCGACGAGGGTGAGCTGAGCGCGGCCCTGGCCGAGGGAGGCGGCGGCCTGTTCGCCTACCCGGGGCAGAGCAACTTCACCGGGGTGCGCCACCCGCTGGAGTGGGTCGAGGTGGCCCACGCGCGCGGCTACGACGTGCTGCTCGACGCGGCGGCGTACCTGCCGACGAACCGGCTCGACCTCGCCGTGGTGCGGCCGGACTTCGTGGCGATCAGCTGGTACAAGGTGTTCGGCTATCCGACCGGGATCGGGTGCCTCGTGGCGCGGCGCGAGGCGCTGGCGCGCCTGCGGCGTCCCTGGTTCGCGGGCGGCACCATCCGCGCCGTCAGCGTGCACGCCGACTGGCACGAGATGATGGACGACGAGACCGCGTTCGAGGACGGCACGCTGAACTTCCTCAGCATCCCCGACGTGGAGGTCGGCATCGACTGGATCGACCACGTCGGCGTCGACGCGATCAACGAGCGGGTGCGCTGCCTGACCGACTGGTTCCTCGGGGAACTGGCCGCCCTGTCCCACACGAACGGCCGGCCCATGGCCCGCGTGTACGGGCCGACCGACACGGCCGGGCGCGGGGCCACGGTGGCGTTCAACCTGTTCGACCCGGCCGGGGTGATCGTCGATGAGCGGCTCGTCGCCGCCGA
The DNA here is from genome assembly GCF_039528415.1 of Luedemannella helvata. Lineage (NCBI taxonomy): Bacteria > Bacillati > Actinomycetota > Actinomycetes > Micromonosporales > Micromonosporaceae > Luedemannella > Luedemannella helvata. Next base: position 57,111 of record NZ_BAAALS010000007.1, on the reverse strand, counting down.
GTCCGCCGCGGCCGGGTTCTCCCTGCGTACGGGCTGCTTCTGCAATCCGGGCGCGGGCGAGGGCGGCTTCGGCATCACGCCGACCGCGCTCGACGGGGCGCACACGTGGGGCGCGCGCACCATCGACGACTACCTGGCGAGGATCGGCCTGCCGACCGGCGGGGCGGTCCGGGTGTCGTTGGGGATCGTCTCCACGTTCGCCGACGTCCACAGGTTCCTCCGTTTCCTCGCGACCTACGTTGACCGACCCGCCACGACGGCCGGCCTGCCGCCGCGTCTGCGCTGCTGAGGGCGTTTGAACCAGGCAAGGCGGGGGCATATCGCGCGCATGGATGCCATCGTGTTGCTCAAGGAAGACCACAAAGAGGTCGAGAAGCAGTTCAAGCTGTTCGAGAAGGCGCACAAGGACGGCGCGACGCCGGCGGCGAAGAAGAAGATCGTTGACGAGTGCATCCGGCTGCTCACGACGCACGCGCACATCGAGGAGACGATCTTCTATCCCAAGGCGCGCGAAGCGGTGCCGCAGACGGAGGAGCACGTCCTGGAGAGCGTCGAGGAGCACCACGTGGTCGCGTGGATGCTGTCCGAGCTGCAGCACACCGAGCCGGACGACGAGCGTTACGACGCCAAGATGACCGTCCTCATGGAGAACGTGCGCCACCACGTCAAGGAGGAAGAGGAGGAGTGGTTCCCCGAGGTGCGTAAGGCCATGGGCCGCACCGCACTCCAGGCACTCGGCGAGGACATGGCGGCCGCCAAGCCGAACGCGCCCGCGGACCCCCTCTCCCTGTCCAGCGCCGAAGCGTAGGTTTGCCGCCCCGCTCGCGGGGAAGAGCGGGCCGTATGACGACCACGACGTGCGACGCGGTGGTGATCGGCGCGGGGCACAACGGCCTGGTAGCCGCGAACCTGCTCGCTGACGCGGGTTGGGACGTCATCGTGCTGGAGGCGACCGCCGCGCCGGGCGGGGCGGTCGCCTCCGCCGAGATCACCGTGCCGGGTTACCTGAGCGATCTGTGCAGCGCGTTCTATCCGTTCGCGACGCTCCCCGGGCCGCTGGAGGATCTCAACCTCTTCGAGTACGGGCTGGCCTGGCGCCATGCCCCGGACGTGTTGGCGCATCTGCACCCCGACGGGCGCGCCGCCGTGCTGAACCTGGATCCGCAGCGTACGGCCGCCTCGGTGGCGGACTTCGCGGGCGCCGACGCCGACGCCTGGCTGGCCCTCTACCAGGACTGGCTCGCGATCGGCGACCGGTTGATCGAGGCCATCATGCGCCCGTTCCCGCCGGTGCGCGGGGGCTTTGGCCTGCTGCGGCGGGCGCGCGTCGCGGGCGGGCTGCGGCTGGCCCGCCTGGGCGTGCTGCCGGTACGGCGGCTCGGCCAGGAACGCTTCGCCGGCGAAGGCGCGACGCTGCTGCTGGCCGGCAGCGCCATGCACACCGACCTGTCCCCCGACGAGGCCGGCAGCGGCCTGTACGGGTGGCTGCTCGGCATGGTGGGGCAGCAGTACGGCTTTCCGGTGCCGGCCGGGGGCGCGGGCGCCCTGACGGCCGCACTGGTGGACCGGCTGGCCGCGCGGGGTGGGCGGGTGGAGTACCGCGCGCCGGCGGCCCGGGTGGCCGTGGCCGGCGGGCGCGCCCGGGGCGTGGCGACGGCCGGCGGCCAGCGGGTGCTGGCCCGGCGCGCGGTGCTCGCCGACGTGCCCGCGCCCGCGTTGTTCCACGACCTGGTCGACCGGCGGGCGCTGCCGGCCCGGCTCGTCGAGGATGTCGCCAGGTTCCGCTGGGACGGGGCCACCGTGAAGATCGACTGGGCGCTGTCGGGCCCGGTGCCGTGGAAGAACCCGGCGCTCGCCGGCGCGGGCGCGGTGCACCTGGGCGCCGACCTGAACGGGCTGTCCCGGTACGCCGCGACGCTGGCCTGCGGAGACGTGCCCGCCGAGCCGTTCGTCATAGCGGGGCAGATGACGACCGCCGACCCGGCCCGGTCGCCGGCCGGTACGGAGACGTTGTGGGCGTACACGCACCTGCCGCGCCGGTCCCACTGGGCCGAGGAGGAGATCGCCGAGCAGGCCGAGCGCGTCGAGGCGGTGTTCGAGGATGCCGCGCCCGGCTTCAGGCGACTGGTGCGCGCCCGCCACGTCTTCGGCCCCGCCGACCTGGAGGCCAAGAACCCGAGCCTCGTCGGCGGCGCGCTGGGCGGGGGCACGTCCGCGCCGTACCAGCAGCTGTTCTTCCGGCCCGTGCCCGGCCTCGGCCGGGCCGACACCCCCGTGGACCGGCTCTTTCTGGCCAGCGCCTCCGCCCATCCCGGCGGCGGCGTGCATGGCGCGCCGGGGGCGAACGCCGCCCGCGCCGCGCTGGCCCGCGACGGCGCGGCCGCGGGCCGGGTCTACCGGGCGGCCGTGAACGCCGCCCACCGCGCCATCTATCGCCGAGCACAGTAGGGGAGCGGGTCATGGCGGTCACACAACGAGTCATCTCCGCGCCGCCCGAGAAGGTCTTCGGGATCCTCGCGGACGGCTGGACGTACGCCGACTGGGTGGTGGGCACGACGCACATCCGCGACGTGGACCCCGACTTCCCGGGGGTGGGCGCCCGCATCCATCACAAGGTGGGGCCGTGGCCGGTGTCGCTGCACGACGAGACGGTCGTGCTGCGCAGCGAGCCGCCGCGCCGGCTGGTGCTGCGGCCCAAGCTGCGGCCGTTCGGCGAGATGACGGCGACGTTCACGCTCACGCCGGACGGCGCCGGCAGGACCCGGGTGACGCTGCGCGAGGACACGAGTCGCGGGCCGCTGCTCTGGGTGCGCACCAAGATCAATGACCTGTTGTTGCACGGCCGCAACCGCGAGACGTTGCGGCGTCTCGCGGACATCGCGGAAAAGCGAGGGGAGCGACATGAAAGCCCTGGTCTGGCACGCCAAGCGTGACGTCCGCGTCGACACCGTCGACGATCCGAAGATCGAGCAGCCGAACGACGCCATCATCAAGGTGACGTCGAGCGGCATCTGCGGCTCGGACCTGCACCTCTACGAGGTGATGGCGCCCTTCCTCGACAAGGGCGACATCCTCGGCCACGAGCCGATGGGCACCGTGGTCGAGGTCGGCCCGCAGGCGGGCAAGCTGAAGGTCGGCGACCGGGTCGTCGTGCCGTTCAACATCTCCTGCGGTACGTGCTGGATGTGCGGGCAGGGCCTGCAGAGCCAGTGCGAGACCACCCAGGTCCGCGACCAGGGCTACGGCGCCGCGCTGTTCGGCTACACCAAGCTGTACGGGCAGGTGCCCGGCGGTCAGGCCGAGTACCTGCGGGTGCCGCAGGCCCAGTACGGCCCGATCGTGGTGCCCGAGGGCCCGCCCGACGACCGGTACGTGTACCTCTCGGACGTGCTGCCCACGGCGTGGCAGGCGGTCCGGTACGCCGACATCCCGCCCGGGGGCAGCGTGGTGGTGCTGGGCCTCGGCCCGATCGGGGACATGTCGGCCCGGGTGGCGCGCCACCAGGGCGCCGGCACGGTCATCGGCGTCGACCTGGTGCCGGAGCGCCTCGCCCGGGCCAAGGCCCGGGGCATCGACACGATCGACCTGAACGCGGCCGGCGACGACCTGGCCGACGCGGTACGCGAACTCACGGGCGGTCGCGGGCCCGACGCGGTGATCGACGCGGTCGGCATGGAGGCGCACGGGTCGCCCGCCGCGAAGTTCGCCCAGACGATGGCGGGAGTCATGCCCGACGCGGTGTCCCGCTGGCTGATGGAGCGCGCGGGCGTGGACCGGCTGGCCGCCCTGCACACCGCGATCGACCTGGTCCGCCGGGGCGGCACCGTCTCGATCATCGGCGTCTACGGCGGCATGGCCGACCCGATGCCGATGATGACCCTGTTCGACAAGCAGGTCCAGGTGCGCATGGGCCAGGCGAACGTGCGCCGGTGGGTCGACGAGATCCTGCCGCTGCTCACGGACGACGACCCGCTCGGCGTGGACGACTTCGCCACCCACCGGGTGCCCCTCGACAAGGCGCCACAGGCGTACGAGAGCTTCCAGGAGAAGCGGGACGGCGTGGTGAAGGTGCTGCTGAAGCCCTAAGTGTCGCCGGGGTGGTTCGCGGCGTGACGGGCGCGGGCGTAGGCCAGCTGAAGGAAGTCGGACGCGGCGGTGGCGGTAGCCGCCGCCGCGACCCAACGGGTCAGCCGCGGCGCGAACACCAGGCCGGCGGTCAGTCCGGTCACCGTCCACACCGACGCGCAGAACGGGCAGGCGAACAGCTCGCCCGCGGCGTGCTGGGCGCCGTGCCCGCGCGGTTGCTCGTTCACCTCGCCCTCGCCGGCCGATTCCTGGAACCGGGTGAACGGCGCGCGTAGCGGGCTGGTGATCGTGTCCTTCGTGATCAGCCGCGAGATGCGGAACGTCGCAGCGGACAGCAGCGCCACGTCGCCGGCCGACACGCGGTCCGGCAGGCGTCGGCCGGTCAGCCGGGCGACGCCCGCCGCCGCGCCGACGGCCGCGGTGTAGCCGGCCATGACCGCCAGATAACCACCGAGCGGGCGGCGGGCCGTGCCGGCGTAGCGAGCCTTGATATCCCGCGCGACCTGGCGGGGTACGTCGAGGGTCATGCCACCGTGATACCCGCCCCGGCGCGTTTCATACGGCCGGCGGCCGTTTGTCCGCCACCGCGCTGGGTAGCCGGCGGCATGGAGCCGAGCGTCACCTTTATCGGCACGGCGACGAACGGGCTGCGGTTGGGCGGCGAGACCGTACGCCTCATGCCCGTACCCCGGTGATCAGGTGCGCGCCTGCACCGCGCGCAGCTCGTCCGCCATGCCGAGCAACTGGTCGGCGGGCAGCGTGGCGCGGAGCACGGGGAACTCCTCATCCTCTTCGTGCTGCGCGTGTTCGATGACGGACTCGCGGAAGACCGTGAACCGGGCGGGGAAGTCCGGGTCGTCCGTGCCCAGCTCGCGCAGCTCGGCCAGCACCTCGTCGGCCTCCTCCTCCTCGGCAACCCGCTCCTCCGCGATCTCTGCGCCGCCGGGCGTCTCGCGGGTCGTCGGGTGGACCACCCGCTGCTCGCTCCTCTCGTGGGTCTCCAGCAGCGCGATGACGCGGCCGAACGCCTCTGCCCGCGCGAGGCCGGTGGAGGTCTCCACCTCGGTCATGGTCTGCTTGAGTTCCTCGTGCTGGTGCCGCAGCACGTCGACGATGTCGCCCTCGGCCGGAATGCTCATCACTTACCCCTTAGTACGGGTCCAGGGCCGCTAGTGCTACCCCGGCGTCCTCCCGCGAAACGCACCGGGCTGGGCGTTGAGCGGCTCGTGCTCCGGTGCGTTAGATCGTGACCCGATGGGGTATAGCCAGGTGCGGAGGTGTACGGAGGGCACATGAGGCGAATAGTCTTGTGCATTGGCTGTGCCCCCGAAGGGACGTGGTTGCGGTGTCTGGGCAGCTGACCTGCGAGGTTGACGGCAGCAGTGGGGACATCGTCGCGATCCGTCCGGAGGGCCTGCTCGATCTGACCGGTACGGCGACGCTGCGCACCCTGCTTTACAAGGCGCTGGCGGAGGTCCCGCACGGCATCGTCATCGACCTGGCCCGGGTGCGACTCGTGGACGACATGTGTCTCACGCTGTTTCCCGCGGTCGCCAAGCGCGCGGCCACCGAGCCGGGTGTCTCGCTCGTGCTGTGCGGCGCGGACCCGATGATGCGTGGCCGGATGGCAGCTCTCGGGGTGGACCGCGGTGTGACCATCTCCGCCGACTTCAGCGACGCGGTGCGGATCGTGCGCAGCCGGCAGGCGTTCGGCGCGCGGTTCGCCGAGTCGTTCGCCGCCCGGGGCGAGTCGGTGCCCCGTGCGCGACAGTTCGCCGGGTGGGCGTGTGGACGGTGGCAGGTCCCCGAGGCCGTCACCCAGCGGATCGAGGTCATCGTGACCGAGCTGGCCAGCAACGCCGTCCGGCACGCGGGAACCCCCTACCAGCTTGTCCTGCGCCGTTTTGAGAGCTTCATCCACGTGGCGGTCCTCGACGAGGATGATCAACTGGCGAAGCTCGTCGGGCCGGCCACCCCGTTCAGCCCCGGCGGCCGGGGCCTCATGATCGTGGAGGGATTCTCGTCCTCCTGGGGTTCGTACGCCACCACGCGCGGCAAGAGCACCTGGGCCATCGTGCGCTACCGCCCGGTGGCCGCCGCCTAGTCGGTCGCCATGATCGCGGCGCGCAGCGTCGCGAGGGTCTGGTTCAGGATCCGGGACACGTGCATTTGCGACAGGCCGACCTCCGCCGCGATCTGCGCCTGGGAAAGGTCCCGGGTGAAGCGCAGGGCGAGGATCCGCTGCGTCCGTTCCGGCAGCGCCGCGATCACATCGGTGATCGAGTTCCAGTTGTCGACCTGCTCGAAGCCCGGGTCGGGCGCGCCCACCAGGTCGCCAAGCTCGGCGGAACCGTCGCCGACGGGCACGGACAGCGACCGGGGCCGGTAGCTCTGCGCGGCCTCCAGCGCCGCCTCCACCGACTCGGTGGGCAGCCCCAGGGTGTTGGCGAGGTCGGAGGGTTCCGGTGAACGGCCGAGTTCCTGGGTGAGCTGGTCGTTGACCCGCCGCGTCTCCAGCAGGACCTCCTTGAGCCGGCGGGGGACCCGCATGGCCCACCCCCGGTCGCGGAAGTGCCGGCGCAGCTCGCCCAGCACGGTCGGGATGGCGTAGTCGCTGAAGCCGTGTCCCCGCGCCGGGTCCCAACCGTCGATGGCCTTGAGCAGGCCGAGCGCGGCCACCTGCCGCAGGTCGTCCTCGTTCTCGCCCCGGTTGCGGTAGCGGCTCGCCATCTGGTGGGCCGCCGGCAGCGCCAGCTCGATGGCCTGCTCCCGCAGCGGCCCGCGCCGGGCGTCGCCCTCCGGCAGGCTCGCGGCCTCGACCAGCAGCTGACCGATCGTCTCGTTCGACACGGCCAGGGAGTCCAGGCCCGCCTCGATCACGTCGTGCATGACCTCGCGCGGCGAGCGCGCGTGCAGGGTGCAGCAGGCGCGCGACGGGCGCGGTGGTGCCTCGTCGCGCGGCGCGTACGCCTTGAGCCGCTTGGCCAGGCCCACAATCTCGAGCACGTCCAGGACGGTGCCGGTCGCGCCCACCACGCGCACGCTCGTGCCCTGTTCCTCGGCGTTGCCGAGGGCGGCCGCGAGGATGCCGAGCACCGCCGCGTCGATCAGGGTGACGTCGGTCAGGTCGAGAACCACCCCGCAGGGAGCCGAGTGCAGGCTCTCGCGCAGCGCCGTCCGGACCGTCGACGAGGCGGCCAGGTCGAGATCCCCCTCGGCGACCACGAGCATGACGCCGTCGATGAGGTGGGTATGCAGCGCCGGTCTATTCATCCGTCTGCCTCCTCCGCACCCGCACAGCCTCCCCCCGGGGCTGATGCGCTAAACGCCTCTGGCGCGATTACCAGCGGATTCCCGGCCGTCGCCGGTCACTCCGGTGCGTAGGGAGAGATCGGTGATGGGCCGGCCAGGGCCCGCGTGGCGCTCGATCCGCCAGGCCTTCATTTTAGGCCCTCACCGGCATGTTGGGGCTGGTCACGCGAGGTCCCGTCGCCAAACCCGAACCCTCCTCACAACCCCGCGGTCGCCGGCGGCAGACACGGCGAGGTTATGGATTCATTGGCCGGTATAGCGACTCGTTGAATCCATAACCTCGAGCCGTTATGGGGGTCAGGCTTCTTGGGAGCGGGGGACGTTCTCCGCGCCGAGGACGTGGCTTTCCGGGTCCGGGCCCGCGCCGTGGCGGAACGCCTCCTCGCGGTCGCGCTGCTCGCGGGTGCCCACCTGGCCGTAGAGGCCGGCGAGGCCGAGCAGCAGGCCGATCACGAACGACATGATGCAGGTCGACATCGTGAAGCCGAGGAAGTTCAGGTCCGTACGCAGCAGGGTCATCATCGCCATGCCGGCGACCAGGAAGACGACCGCGCCGGCGAGGTGGACGTAGTGCGCCACGTTCCGTCCGATGACCGCCGCGCCGACGAGGACGATGCCGGCCACGATGGACAGCAGCGCGAAGGCGCGGTTGGCCTTCAGGCCGAGGACCCAGGGCAGGCCGTCCTGCGCGAACGTGTCGAGACCGGCCGTCTGCGTGAACGCGATGATCCCGAAGAGCAGCACGTAGAGCCCGCAGAGCGCGGCGAGTAGCCGGTACAGCGGGCGCAGGGGGTGGTTCACCGGTAGGTGTGACATGAGGTGCCTCTACCCAGCTGGCGTGCCGGCCAACCCCGCCGACCGTCCACTGGGGACCCTGGCGACCGGCAGCCCGCGCCGGCGGGCCAGCCCGGCGAGTGCCACGGCGTCGGCGATCGCGGCCGCCTCGTGGTCATTGTTGAAATACACAAAAACATCAGAAACACCCACATCGTACGCTCTGACCAGGCGATCCAGCCACGAGGCGAGCGCCGTCCGGCCGTACCGGGGCGCGGGTGACGCCCGTCCGGCGTGCATCCGCAGGTACCCGAACCCGGCCGTGCGCCACAGCGGCGTGACCGGGCGGCTGCCCCGGTCGGCCCAGCACAGCGCCGCCCCGTGCCCCCGCAGCACCTCCTCGGCCGCCGGACACCACCACGAGACATGCCGGGGTTCGACCGCGACCCGCACGTCACGCGGGCACAGCGCGAGCACCGTCGAGAGATCCTCCAGGGCCGCGACCCGCAGGTTCGGCGGCAGTTGCAGCAGCACCGGCCCCAGTTTCGGCCCGAGCGCGCAGGCCCGGGAGAAGAACCGCTCGACCGGCTCGGCCGGCTCCCGCAGCCGCTTGATGTGGGTCAGGTACCGGCTCATCTTCACCGCCACGACCAGGTCGGCGGGCGTGTGCTCGCGCCACGCCTCGAACACCCGCCGGTCGGGCAGCCGGTAGAACGCGTTGTTGACCTCCACGGTGGAAAACCGCGCCGCGTAGTGGTCCAACCACAGCCGTACGGGCAGGTCGCCCGGGTAGAACCGGCCGCGCCACGACCGGTACTGCCAGCCCGACGTACCGATGTAGATCATCGAGCGGCCGGCGCGCGGGCCGCGAAGGCCGGGGCGGCGACCGGCGGACGCGCGAGCGCGCGCAACTGGGCCTCGACAAGGGGCGCCGGCGGCAGCCGGCGGATCAGCGCGCCCGGCAACCGGCGCGCGAGCGACAACGCGGCCCGCCGGTGCGGCCCGCTGCGCACCGCCAACGCCACAAAGCTCGACGTCTCCGCGAGCGCCACGGCCCACGGCCGCCGCATCCACGACGTCAGCACCTTGTTGCGGGCGGCCAGCGCCGCCCGCGCCGGGTCCGGCGGCCGGCCCGGGTCGTGCAGCGCCACCACCTCGGCGCAGTACGCGAGGCCCCAGCCGCGCCGGGCCAGGTCGTAGGCGACCCGCTCCTCCTCGCCCATGAAGAACACGACCGGATCGAAGCCGCCGGCCTGGAGGAACGCGTCCCGACGGACGACCGTGGCACAGGCGAGAAATCCGAGGACGGACGGCCCCGGCAGGTCCGGGGCGCGGCCCAGCGGCGAGCCCGCCATGACCTGGGACACGTCGTCGAGCCGCCGCTGCGGGCCGACGAGCGTCCGGGCCGCGATGAGCCCCAGGCGGGGGTGCGCCGCCATCAGCGCCGCCGCGCGGGACAACGCGCCCGGCTCCCACGCCGAGTCGTCGTCCGCGAACGCCACGACCGGCGTACGCGCCCGCAGCACGCCGATGTTGCGCGCCACCGCGCCCCGGTTGGCGGGCAGCGCCACCAGTTCCACGGACGGGAAGCGCAGCCGCACCATCGCGGCCGTGTTGTCGGTCGAACCGTTGTCCACCACGACGACCGCCGGCCGCTCCGGCAGCGCGAGCAGCCGGGCCAGGCACTGCCGCAGCCGCGCGCACCGGTCGCGGGTGACCACCACCACGGTGATCTGTTCAGCGTCCACGGCCCACCCCCACGTGCACCGCCTTCGTCGCCGTCATCTCGTCGAGCAGCTCAGGCCCGTACCCGTAGCCCTGGCCGCTGCCGCGGCGCGGGTGCGCGGCACCGCCCGGCGCACCCCCGAACACCGCGTTGATCTTCACGGTCCCGACGGGGAGTTCGCGCCACGCCCGGCGGGCCCGGTCCATGTCCATGGTGAGCACGGTGGCGGCCAGGCCGTACGGCGAACGCGCCGCCCGCGTCAGCGCCTCGTCGAACGAACCGACCGTGACCACGGGCGCGACCGGTCCGAACGTCTCCTCGCGCACGACCGCCATGTCGTCCGTGCAGCCCGCGAGCACGGTCGCCGGGTAGAACGCGCCCGGCCCGTCCGGCACCCGCGCGCCGCACAGCGCCCGCGCGCCGTCGGCCACGGCCGCCGACACCTGCCGGTGCACCTCGTCGCGCAGCCGCCGGTCCACGAGCGCCCCGAGCTGTGTCGACGGGTCGCTCCCCGGCCCCATGCGCAGCGCTTGCGCCCGCTCGACCAGCGCCGACAGGAAGTCGTAGGCCACCTCGCGCACCACGTACACGCGCTCGACCGCCACGCAGATCTGCCCCGCGTTCGCGAACGCGCCCAGCGCCGCCTGCTCCGCCGCCCACGCCGGGTCCACGGTCTCGTCGACCACGAGCGGATCGCTGCCGCCGTTCTCCAGCAGCACCTTCGCGCCCGTGCCGGCGGCGGCGCGCGCGATCGCCCGGCCGGTGGCCGTCGAACCGACATGCGCGATCAGGTCGAGTGGTTGCGCCACGAGCGCGGCGCCGGCGTCCGCGCCGCCGCACACCGTGGTGAGTACGCCCGGCGGCAGCGCGCCCGCGAGGATCTCGCCGAGCAGCGCGCCCGTACCCGGGGTGCGCTCGGACGGCTTGTGCACCACGGTGTTGCCGGTGACCAGCGCGGCGCCGATCAGTCCACACGCGACGGCCACGGGATCGTTCCACGGCGTGATGGCCGCGACGACGCCGCGCGGCTCGTACACCATGAGGTCGGTCGCGTCCGGCCCGCCGGCCAGCGACCGGCCCCGGTGCACCGGCCCCAGCTCCGCGTACTGGCGCAGCGTCCCCACGGCCGCCTCGACACCGCCGCGCGCGTCGCCGAGCGGCTTGCCCATCTCGCGGGTCACGAGCCGGGCCAGGTCCTCGGCCCGCGCGGCGACCAGGTCGGCGGCCTCGCGCACGCGGGCGCCCCGCTCGGCGGCGGCGGTGCCCGCCCACGCGGGGGCGGCGCCACGCGCGGTCGCGACCGCTGACGCGATCTCCGCGTCCGTCGCCGCGGGCCGGTCGGTGACGACCGTCCCGTCGGCCGGGTCGAGCACCACGATGCGGGGTGCCAGCGTCTGCGGGGGTGCCTCGATCGTTGTCATCGCCGTCCTCGCCTCACGTGGTCAGCAGGTCCGCGGCCGCGTGCAGCACGTCCTCGGGGTCGAGGCGCAGCAGGGCGGGATGCGGAGCGTCGGCGGGGGCGTTGTCGTCACCCGGCAGCGGGCACCACAGCACCCGGTGCAGGTCGCCGGGCGGTGGCCCCCAGTGCGCCGGCGACACCGGCCCGAACAGCACCACGGACGGCGTCCGGTACGCCGTGGCCAGGTGCGCGAAGCCCGTGTCGCCGCAGATGACGAGCCGGCTCGCCCGCACGATGTCGGCCAGCTCGCCCAGGTCCAGCCCGCTCAGCACGGCGTCCGGCGGCAGGCCCGCCTGCGCGGCCACGTCGCCGGCCAGGTCCTCCTCGCCCGGCCCGGCCGTGATCCGCACGTCCAGGTCCCGGTCGGCGACCGACCTGGCCACCGCGGCGAACCGGTCCGGCGGCCAGCGCCGGTTCGGCCGGGCCGCGCCCGGGTGCACCAGCACCGGGCCGTCGCGGTGACCGGGCGGGCCGAGAAACAGGTCGTCCGTGCGGGTCTGGCAGCCGTACGCCTCGACCAGGCGCCGCCAGCGGGCCACCTCGTGCTCGTACGGGTCCCACTCGGGGGCGCCCGGCATGCCGTACGCCCACAGCTGCTGCGGGTCCAGGCCGTGCAGCAGCCTGGTCGACTGCGGGCCCTTGCCGTGCAGGTTCACGGCCAGGGTGACGTCCGGGCCGTGCCAGCGCAGCCGCTCCGGCGGCGGGCTCGCGACGGCCGCCGGCACGTCCACGATCCGGTCCACGGCCCCCAGCCGCTCCACCAGGGGCGCCAGGCCGGCCGGCGCGACCAGTGCCAGCTCGGCGTCCGGCCGCGCCCGGCGCAGGCCCCGCAGCGCCGGCGCGGCCGTCAGCAGGTCGCCCAGCCCCAGGGCGCGCAGCGCGACGATCATGGGTACGACGGTTCCGTCGAGGGGCAGATGACCAGCTCCCGCACGGCGCACCCGGGCGGCTGGTCGAGCGCGAACAGCACCGCGTCGGCCACGTTGGCCGGGTCGTTGAGCTGCGCGTCCGCCCCGGGCCGGTACTGCTCGTCGCGCCCGTCGAAGAACGCCGTCCGCATCCCGCCCGGCACCAGCAGGGTCACCCCCACCCGCCCGCCCAGCTCGGCGGCCAGCGCCCGGGTGAAGCCGACCACCCCGAACTTCGCCGCGCAGTACGCCGTGGCGTCCGACAGCGCCCGGAACCCCAGCGTCGACGCGACCGTCACGACGTGGCCCCGCGAGCGCTCGAGGTGCGGCAGGGCCGCCCGGATCACGGCCGCCGTGCCGATCAGGTTGACCTGCACGACCCGCTCCCAGGCCTCGGCCGGCACGGTCGCCAGGGTGCCCGGCGTGTCGATGCCGGCGGCCGTCACCACGGCCGACAGCTCGCCCGTCTCGGCCGCCAGCGTCGCGACCGCCTCCTCGGCGGCGCGCGCGTCGGACAGGTCGACGGCGGCGTACGGGACGTCCGCCTGCGGCGGCTTGAGGTCCAGGACGACCGGCCGGCCGCCGGCCGCCAGGACGCGCTCGACGATGGCGTGGCCGAGCCCGCTCGAACCGCCGGTGACCACGATGGAACCGCTGTGCTTCATGTGGCTGCCTCCATGGCAATGGTGTCCGATCCCGCGATCTCCGGGTGGGCAAAAAGGCTGATCAGGTTGGCCGGACCGTCCGAGGCCACGTACCGCGACGCGGATTCGACCGCCGCGCCGACCGCGTCGCGCACCCGTACGCCCCCGGCCAGCGACAGCGCGGTCGTGGCGGCGAACCGGTCGCCCGCCCCGCACGTGTCGCCGTGGTGGGACACCGGCGCGGGTACGCTCGCCGGCGCCCCGTACGACTCGACGACCAGCGCCCCGCCCGGGCCCAGGGTGACCGCCACGGCGCTGGCCCGCCACGCCCCGCGCAGCAGCCGCGCCTGCGCGGCCACGGCCTCCGGGTCGGGCACGGGCCGGCCGTTCAGGTCCGCGCCGTGCGCGGCCGCGAAGCCCGCCGCCTCGCCGCGGTTGGGACACGCCACCCGTACGCCCGGCACCGGCGTGGCGCCACGCGGGTGCGGATCCCAGACCATGGGCGTCCGCCCGGTCACCTCGGTCAGCAGGCGGCGCAGCCCGGCCAGCCCGGTCACCCCCCGCCCGTAGTCGCTGACCAGTACGGCCGACGCGGCGCGCAGCGCCGCCGACGCCCGGGCCGGCAGGTCGCCGTAGGTCCCCACGGTCACCCCCCGGTCCAGCCGCAGCAGCGGGTGCCGGCCCGACCGCAGGCGGATCTTCTCGGGGGTCGTCCCGTCGTACCCGATGGGCAGCAGTTCGACCCCCGCGGCCGAGAGCAGTCCGCGGACCCGCTGACCCGCCGCGTCGGGGCCGACCGCGCCGATGAGCACGACCTCGGCGCCGTCGTGGGCGAGGAAGCTCGCCGCGAGGCCCGCTCCACCGGCCCGCTCCACACTGGACAGTTCCGTCAGGACGGGTACGGGAGCGTCCGGGCACAGCCGGTCCGCGACGCCGGTGACGTCCCGATCCAGCAGCACGTCCCCGACGACGACGATGGGGCCGCTCACAGCGGCTCCCCGGCCAGATGGAGATGCCGGGCGGGCCGCTTGCCCATGCCGAGGGCCGCCTCCACGTGCCGGCACAGCAGGTGTACGCACATGAGATGCAGCTCCTGCACCGTCTGCGGCTCGGGGCTGGGCACGGCCAGCGCGTCGTCGCAGACCTCCGCGAGCGGGTTCGGCGCGGGCCCGGTGACGGCCCAGGTGCGCACCCCGATGGCCTGCGCCGCGTCCGCGGCGGCCACCAGGTTCGGGCTCGAACCCGAGGTCGAGAACAGCACGAGGATGTCGCCGCGCCGGCCGTGCGCGCGCACCTGCCGGGCGAAGACCTCCTGGAAGCCGTAGTCGTTGGCGATCGCCGTGAGGCTGGACGTCTCCGCGTTGAGGGCGATCGCCGAGAACGGCCGCCGATCCTCGGCCAGCTTGCCGACCAGTTCGGCGGCCAGGTGCTGGGCCTCGGCGGCGCTGCCCCCGTTGCCGGCCGTCAGCAGCCGCCCGCCGCCGGTCAGGACGGCCGCGAGCGCCCGTCCCCAGGCCGCCAGCCGCTGCGCCTCGCCGCCGAAGTCGTCGAGCGCGCGGGCCAGCGACCGCACGTGCCGGTCCGTCAAGTCGTCGATCATGACGCCACCTTTTCCTGGGGGTTGCGGGCGTGCAGCAGGCCGGCGTACACGGTGGCCATGTGGGCCGCGGTCGCTGGCCACGAGTAGTGCGTGCGGGCCCGGTCCAGCGCCGCCCGGCCGTACCGGCGGCGCAGCGGCGCGTCCGTCAGCAGGTCGCGCAGCGCCTGCGTGAGCCCGGCGACGTCCCCCGGCGGCACGTGGCGGCCGGTGACCCCGTCGAGCACGGTGTCCTGAAGACCACCCACGGCGTACGTGACGACCGGTACGCCGCAGGCCATGGCCTCCAGCGGGGTCAGCCCGAACGGCTCGTACCAGGGCGCGCAGGCGACCACGTCCGCCGAGCGGTACCAGGCCGGCATGTCGGCCGGCGCGATCGGCCCGACCAGCCGGACCCGGTCGCTGATGCCGAGCCGCCGCGCGAGGTCGGCCAGGCGCTGCCCCTCCGGGTCGGCCGCCGCGCCCTCGGGCGGCCCGCCCACGATCACCAGCTCCACCTCGCCGAGCCCGTGCACCGCGCGGATCAGGTCGTCGTACCCCTTGCGCGGCACGAGCCGGCCCACGGTCACCACCCGGTGCACGCCCGGCGTGCGCGGCGCGGCCGGCCCGTCGGGCGTGAACCGGTACGTGTTCACCCCGGACGGCACGACCTCCACGCCGTCGAGCGGTACGCCCATGGCGGCGAGCTCGGCGACCTCGTCGCGGCACTGGGCGATGACCCGGTCCACGGCGTTGCCGAGCTGTGTCTCCACCGCGCAACGCAGCGGCGGGCTGGTGTCGTCGGCCCGCTGGTAGCGCCGCTTCACCACGCCCAACGCGTGGTAGGTGAGCACGGTCGGCACCCGGTGCCGGGCCGTCGCCTCGATGGCCGCCATCCCGCTCATCCAGAAGTGCGCGTGGATCAGGTCGGGCGGGCCGGCGTGACCGGACCACCGTCGCGACACCCACCGCCCGAACGGGCGCATGTACCCGAACAGCTCGTCCTTGTGCAGCGCGACGGCCGGACCGGCCGGCACGTGCACGACGTCGTACCCGTCGGCGCGCACGCACTCGGGGGTGCGCGGGTCGTCGCGGCGGGTGTAGACCTCCACCTGGTGCCCGTGGCGGACGAGCGCGGCGGCCAGCTCGGCCACGTGCAGGTTCTGCCCGCCCGCGTCGATGCCGCCGAGGGCGGCGAGGGGGCTGGCGTGCTCGGAAATCATGCCGATTCTCATGACTGGCCTCCTGCGGAGAGGACGGCCGCCACGGGTGGGGTGGCGGTGACGTCGGCGAGGAGCCGGTCCCAGTCCGCGAGGAACCGGGGCAGGCCGTAACGCAGGGCCGCCGCCCGGCGCGCGATCGACCCCGCCCGGCGGGCGGCGTCGTGGTCCTCCAGGTAGTACTGGGCGGCGTCGCGCAGCTCGGCCACGTTCGTGCTGACGACACCGGCCCGCGCGGGCACGGCCATGGCGGCCTCGGTCGTCGCGAGCGCCACGATGGGGCATCCCATGTGCATCGCCTCGATGAGCGACAGGCCCAGCGAGGTCCACCGGGTCAGGTGCAGGTACACCCGGCGGCGGGCCACGAAGCCGTGCATGACGTGCTGGTCCGGGTCCTCGTACGGCCGCACGTTCGGCCCGGCCAGTCCGGTCACGCCGATGCCGAACACGTCCACGGGCGCGATGTCCGTGAACCGTCCGATGAGGTCCGTACCGGTGACCCGGCCCCGGCGGACGGGCTCGTTCGTGACCACGGCGAGGCGCGCCACGTCGCCCGTCCAGTGGGCGTCGGGCTCCGCGACCCCGTGCTCGATGACGGTCGTCCGGGTCGACCCGCAGTCCCAGAACAGGTCGTTGAAGTGCGTGACGTGCACGATCGTCACGTCGTCGCGGTCGGCCAGCGGGTGGCGGGTGTCCGGCACGTCGCCGCGCGGCGTGTTGTGCTCGACATAGATCATCGGCACCGAGCGGCCCAGCCACAGGCGGGCCAGGTCCTCCTCCTCGGGGCGTTGCAGCACGACCACGTCGACGTGCTCGTGACGCAGGTCGTCCGGGCTGACCTCGATGGCGTTGCCGGGCCACAGGTAGGTGCGCGGCCGCCCGCGCCCCAACGGGCCACGATCGGGCAGCGTCGGCACCAGGTACTCATGGCCGCCGGAGACGAACGCCGTGCTCCACGCCGCGTGCACATGCCAGGTCAGAATCCGCACGTCAACTCCTCAATGGCCGAGACAACAGCCGAAGGCTCCACATGGGACAAACAGGGGTGGCCCGGCACCGGGCACACGGTGGCGCGCGAGCCCCGGCACGGCGCCCCCGCGTCGCCGAGCCGCACCACCGGCACGCCGTACGGGCCCCATCGCGCGTACGGCACGGTCGGGGCGAACAGGCTCACCACCGGGGTACCGACCGCGGCCGCGAGATGCGCGGGCCCGGTGTTGCCGACCACGACGGCCCGCGCCCCGGCCAGTACGGCCGCCAGTTCGGGCAGCGGGGTCCGCCCGCCGAGGTCGACGCCGTCGCTGCCCGCCACCTGGGCGGTCAGGACGGTCTCGTCGGGCGCCCCGGTGATGAGCACCCGCCAGCCCGCCCCCCGCAGCGCGGTCACGAACGCCGCGCACAGGTCCGGCGGGCACGCCCGGGCGGGCACGCTCGCGCCGGGGTGCACCACGACGTAGGGCTCCCCGCTCGTCAGCTCCGTCACGTCGGGCAGCGGTCCGCGCAGTCGCAGCCGCCCGTCATCGCCCGGCGGCAGGTCGTAGCCCGCCGCGCGGGCCAGGCCCAGCGCGCGCTCGGTCTCGGGTACGTCCAGGTCGTCGCGCACCCGCACGTCGAGCAGCGACCCGGGGTAGTCCACGCTGATCGCGGACACCCGGCCCACCCCCGCGAGCCGCAGCAGCAGCGCGGCCGGCAACGCCGACTGGTGGTACGACGTGAAGATCAACGCCTCGTCGACGGCCGCCGCGCGCACCTGCTTGACGAGCAGCTCGACGGACTCCTCCGTGACCGGCGGCGGCTGGGGGTCTATCCACGGCGCCGTCCACTCGATCAGCTCGTCCACGCCCGGCAGCAGTTGCGCCGCCGCGCGACCGCGCGGTCCGCACAGGAGAGTCACCCGCGCGGCGCCCGCGGCGACCGCCCGGATGGCCGGCCCGGTCACGAGCACGTCGCCCGCCGAGTCCGACCGCACGACGAGCACATGCCTGCGTGGGACCGGACTGACATTTTGTGGACGCGCGGTGGACCCGCTGTGGACGTTCTGCTGCAACACCGTTTTTGGCGACACCTGCCCCAGAACCCAGTCGGCCGCCTCGACCAGGTCGGCGACGACCGTCGGCGCCGCCGCGACCTCGTCGGCCCGCGTCACCGGTGTCGGCACGAGCACGCTCGCCGCGCCGGCCGCGTGCGCCGCGCCCACGTCCGCGCCGATGTCGCCGACCACGACACAGCGGGCCGGGTCGACGCCCAGTTGCGCGGCCGCCGCCAGCACCAGGCCGGGGCGCGGCTTGCGGCACTCGCAACCGTCCTCCTCGACGTGCCGGCAGAACTGCCACGCCTCGAACGGCCCGAGCAGCTCCTCGATGCGCGCCCGCACGGAATGCATCTGCGCCTCGGTGAACAGCCCGCGCGCCAGGCCCGACTGGTTGGTGACCACGCCGACCCGGTAGCCCGCCGCGCGCAGCCGGTCCAGCGCCGCCCGCGCGCCCGGCCGGGGTCGCACCAGCGCGGGATCCCCGTTGTAGGGCACGTCCTCGACCAGCGTGCCGTCCCGGTCGAACAGCACCGCGTCAAACCGCCGCCCGCTCACCGCGCCGCCCCGAACCGGTCATCCGCACCACGCCGCGCGTCGTCGGCCCGCCCGCGTGGCTCGCCGGTCCGCCGCATCGTGTCGCGGGTTCGCCCTCGCGGGTCGCCGCCGGGCGGCGGCACGCCGCGCAGTCGCGGCACGTCGCGGTGGGCGTACCAGCCGCGCAGCCAGTACGCGGTCGCGGCCGGCGGGATCGCGGCGCTCGTCGCCACCATCGTCGCCACCTCGCGCGGCGTGCGCGGGCCGGGCGCGATGCGGCGGGCCGCGAAGTCCGCCGTCAGCGCCAGCCATGCCGCGCCGGCGAGCACAGCCGGCGTCCGGCGCCGTGCGGCGAACGCGAGCAGCGCCGCCGCCGCGCACACCGTCGTCGCCGCGTGCCAGGGCCGGCGCCCGCGTGGCGCGCCGGCCAACCGCCGCCAGTCCGGGCCGTACCGCCGCCGGAGCAGCGCGTCATCCGCGTTGCCGCGCTGGCGCCTCACGCTCACCCACGGCCCGGCCGGCCCCACCGGATGCTCGGCGCGCCGTTTCCCGCGCGCCAGCTCGTACCCGGCGGCCCGTAGCCGCAGCGCCAGGTCCGTGTCCTCCCGGTAGGCGCGCGGAAACCGCTCGTCAAAACCACCAACCTCATCGAGTACGCCCCGGCGGACAGCCATGTCGGCCGTGATCCAGGGCGCGGTGGCCAGGCCCGCCACCTGCCGCTCCCAGTCGGTGGGCCGATCCGGCAGGGGCACCTCGATGACACCCTGCACCCCGGCGACCTCCGGCGCCGCCTCCGCCAGGTCACGCACGAGGTCGCGCGGCCACGACGGCAGCGGCACCACGTCGTCGTCGACGAACACCACCCAGTCCGCTGACGCGGCCCGCCAGCCGACATTGCGCGCCGCCGCCGGCCCGCGCCCCGGCCCCGCCACCACCCGGGTACGGTCGGCCAGCGCGGGCGGCAGCATCGGCACGAGACGGGTCAACGGCCGGTCGTTGACGACGATGACCTCGTCGGGCAGGGGGCTTTCGGGGGACTCTTCGACCAGTGACCACAGGGTGAGCTCCAACGACGGTCGGCCGACCGTCGGGATGACAACGGCGTGGCTCGTCACGCCAGCTCCGCCCGCGTCACCGTGAACGGCCCGAGCACCAGCAGGTCCACCGGCGCGGAGCCGAACAGTTCCAGCGCGTCCTGCGGCGAGTCGACCATCGGCCGGCCGGCCGTGTTGAGCGACGTGTTCACCACCACGGGCAGGCCCGTGAGCTGCTCGAACCGCGACAGCATGGCGGCCACGAGCGGCTCGCGCCCGCCGTCCACCGTCTGGATGCGGGCAGTCCCGTCGACATGCACGACGGCCGGGATGCGCTCGCGCCACCCGTCGCGTACCCGATGGGTGAACAGCATGTACGGGCTGGGCAGCACCCCGTCGAAGATGTCGCCGGCCCGCTCGGCCAGCACCATCGGCGCGACCGGCCGGAACTGCTCCCGGCCCTTCACGTCGTTGAGCCGCTCCACGTTGCGCAGGTGACCCGGGTGCGCGAGCAGCGACCGGTGTCCCAGCGCGCGCGGCCCGAACTCGCTGCGCCCCTGATACCAGGCCACCACGCCGTCAGCCGCGAGCACCTCGGCAGCCGCGTCGGCCACAGAGGACGGTCGCCGGTACGGCAGCCGCGCGCGGCGCAGCTCCGCCTCCAACTGCTCATCGGAGTACCCCCGGCCCAGGTCCGCGCCCGGCATGGGCGACACGCCGTCCCCCGCCGTGGACGCCACGTGCATCGCGGCCCCCAACGCGGTGCCCGCGTCGCCCGCGGCCGGCTGCACCCACACGTCCTCGAACGGGCCGTGCTCGGCCAGGTACGCGTTGGCCACGCAGTTGAGCGCCACCCCACCGGCCAGCGCGAGGCCGGTCGGGCCGCCCGCCGCGTCATGCAGCCAGCGCGTCAGGTCGAGCAGCACCTCTTCCAACCGCTTCTGCACGCTCGCCGCCAGGTCGGCGTGCTCCGTGGCGAACTCCTCGCTGTCGGGGTCGCGCGCCTTGCACAGGGCGTCCAGCGCGACGGGCTCCACCCGGAACCCGCCGTCCGGGGTGGCGTACACGGCCTCCCGGAACAGGTCCAGGTGGCGCGGCGTGCCGTACGAGGCCAGCGCCATCACCTTGAACTCGTCGCTCGACCGCAGGAAACCCAGGTGCTGGGTGACGTCCTCATAGAGAAGCCCCAGCGAGTGGGGCAGCGTCTGCGTCGCGAGCGGCTCCAACCGCCCGTCGCGGTACACCCCGGACAGATGCGAGGCGGACTCACCCCGCCCGTCCAGGACGAGTACGGCCCGATCGCGTACGCCCGCCCGCGCGGGCGCCGCGAGCGCCGAGGACGCCGCGTGCGCGACATGATGCGGCACGAAGCGCACGATGTCCGGGTCGAGACCGGGCAGCGCCGTCGCGAGGAAGGTCGGCGCGCGCTGCGCGTACTCCTGGCGAAGCCAATCCCAAGGGTCGCGGAGGCCGAGCTGCTCCGCGGGCCGGCACAACGACGGGTCGAAGGAGTACGCCACCGCATCGAGGTCCGCGGGGCGCAGGCCAGCCTGCTTGAGGCACCACGTCGCGGCCAGCTCGGGCAGCTCCCACGCGGCGAACGGCACCGGTCGCTTGCCATGCTTGCGCCGGCTGAACCGCTCCTCCTCGGCGGCCGCGACCGTCACCCCGTCGACGAGCAGCGCCGCCGCCGGGTCGTGAAAGAGCGCATTGATCCCCAGGACTCGCATGTGCCGGCCACTACCCGCTTTGAAATCTCCTATTCGGAGATTCGTCGAGTTTCTTGCCAGGTCCGGCCCGAGTTGCTCATCTGCGCGACAAGAGCGCTGGTAGACCGTCCTGGCACATGCTCCAGGCACCGCACGACCCCACCGAGCGTGGTTACGAGATCCCGCTCGGGAAGGTTGGCTTCGGTATAGTCCCCGCCTTTTACATAGATATCAGGTCGAATGTCGCGGATAAGCCGCTCCGGCGTGAGTTCGTCGAAGATGACGACCTCGTCCACGCAGGAGAGCGCGGATAGTACGGTCGCGCGGTCATCCTGCGGGTTGATCGGGCGGGCCGGTCCCTTCAACGCGCGCACGGAGGCATCCGAGTTCAGGCCCACGATCAGCCAGTCCCCCAGCTCGCGCGCCTGCTGAAGGTAGATCACGTGACCCACGTGCAGGATGTCGAAACACCCGTTGGTCAACACCACGGTTCGCATGGGCCGCCGGATACCCCCACGTCACCGTTGTATGCACACTTCCCGGGCGTGTTCCGTGGCGCGCCGGCCTGGCGGCCGGGTTGCCGCGGCGCGCCGCTCCCGGAGGGCAACTTTCCCGCCGCAGTCCCCGGCCGGCACCCGGTCATGACGTTTGGGGCGTAACTGACTCGGTCAGCGGGCACCCGGCCAGGTACCCTGAGCGGCGCGGGCCGCTAGCTCAATGGCAGAGCTGCGGACTTTTAATCCGTAGGTTCAGGGTTCGAGTCCCTGGCGGCCCACCATTTCAGCAGGTCAAAGGCTTGTCTGCGCCAGGTCGCCGGGTCTTCCGGCGATGATCATCCTCGTGCGGGCCGCGTCTCATGATCGTCTTCCCGGCTGCGAGCACGCGGAGGACGGGCCGGCGACCCGTCGGCCATGAATGTGGCACGCATATTCATCACCGTGAGTCACCGAAGCCCTGCTGATAGCCATCTGAAGATCAGCTGAATGGTCGATGTCTGCATTGATGAACGTGCCACTAGCCTGCGTGGGCCATTTCAAACGAATCGGGGAACCCACGTGATCTGGAACATCGCGAAGAACAAGTTCGGCATGCTCGTTCTCGGCCTCATCCTCGCCGGCGTCGGCGTCTACCTGTTCACTCAGGACAAGGCCACGTGTGGCGGCCAGGTCATGGAGGCCGGCGACGTCTGCGTGCGCAGCAAGGCCGGCATCGAGACCGGCGAGAGCACCACGGAGGAGACGCTGCGTAACCAGAAGTACGGCGGGTACGCCCTCACGGGCGTCGGTGGCGTTCTCGCCATCGCCGGCCTGGTTCGCATCATCGTCGGCGCGCGCGGCAAGGACGAGGACGCGGCCCAGCCGAACGCTCCCGTGGCCAGCGCCTGACGCCACGGTGCCACAACGGTCCACGGGTCGCGGCGACGACCCGTGGACCGTTTGCTGCTGGCCGGCGATGGGCGCCACGGCCGCCGTGCTCCGTGGCGCGGTCCGCCGGCCAGGTCGGCACCGAGGTCACACGGCGATCGTCCTGAGGAGCGGTTCCAGGCAGCGGCGGCGGAGAGTTGGTGTTGTGGCCGCCAGATAGGGTGCCGCGCATGTCCTCTGGCTCGACGGTGTTGGCGAATCGGTACGTCCTGCGTGAGCGCCTCGGCGCCGGGGGCATGGGCGAGGTCTGGGCGGCGACCGACGAGCTGCTCGGCCGTACGGTCGCCGTCAAGCTGATCCTGCCGGCTCTGTTGGACGAACCGGGCTTCGTGCGGCGGTTCCTGGCGGAGGCGCGCGCCATGGCGAGCGTGCGCCACCCCGGCGTCGTGACGATCCACGACTTCCACGGCGACGACCGCAGCGCGTACCTGGTGATGGAGTACGTCGAGGGCGAGCCGCTGTCGCACCTGATCGCCCGCGCGGGGCGATTGTCCCCGCAGTCCACGATGGACCTGATCGCGCAGGCTGCGCGGGCCCTGCAGGCCGTCCACGACCGGGGCATCGTGCACCGCGACGTGAAGCCCGGCAACCTGCTGGTCCGCACGGACGGGTCGATCGCGTTGGCCGACTTCGGCATCGCCCACGGTACGGCCGGCACGGCTCTCACGGCCTCCGGCGCGATTCTCGGCACCCCGGCGTACCTGGCGCCCGAGCAGGTGCTCGGCCAGGCGGCCTCCCCGCGCAGCGACGTGTACGCCCTGGGCATCGTGGCGTACGAGTGCCTGACCGGTACGCGGCCGTTCGTGGGCGACAACCCGTTCGCCGTCGCCATGCAGCGGGTCGGGCAGCCGCCACCGCCGCTGGGCCCGCACGTTCCTCACGACGTGGCCGCGCTGGTCGGCCGGTCCCTGGCGCCTGATCCCGCGCTGCGCTGGGCCTCGGCCGCCGAGCTCGCCACCGCCGCCGATCGGGTCCGTGCCTCCCTCGCGTCGGCGTCCCCGTGGCCGCCGGTCGCGCCACAGGTGTGGCCCACATCCCCACCCGCCGCAATGCCCGCGCCTGCGCAGGCAGGTTGGCCGGCCTCGCCGCCGGCCGGAACGCCGCTGCCCGGTTGGCCGGGGGAGCGCCACACTCCGGCGTCGACGATGCCCGGCAACCACGGGAACCGCAGGCTCGTGCTCGTACTCGCGAGTGTTTTTGTCGTTGTCACCGCGGCGGTGGGCTTTCTCGTCTGGAACTCGCGCCCCGACGGTGGATCGGGCGGAAGTTCGGGCGCCGGCGCCAAGGAGATCCCGCAGGGCTTCGCGGCGTGCGGCGACGCGCTGTGCCCGACGAAGCCCCTGTGCTGGCATGGGCTGACGCAGATCAACGGGGTCGCGCTCAAGCCACGGGCGGCCAAGTGTGCCGTTCCGCACTACTGGGAGACCTTCGCCGCCGTCCGCCTGCCGGCCGACGCCGACGATGACGAGACCCTGGCCGCTCTCATGGATCGCCCCGACATCCAGGCCGCGTGTTCCGCGGCGCGGCTGGCCGAGCGCAGCCGCGACCCCGGCGCGACGAAGGGCTGGAACCGGGCGGCGCAGGCCATCGACGTCGACGCGTACACGATATTGGTTCACTGCCTGGGTGGTTCCCCGAAGGGCGAGACGACCGGCGCCGTGTTCGGGTAACGCCGCTGGCTATGATCCGGGCGTGGTCGTACCCGCTCAGCCAGACGATTTCTGGAACGCCCCGCCGCTGGGCGGCCTGTCGCAGGTTGCCCTGGACGAGCTGCTGCAGGAACTGCTGGCCCGCGTCGGCGAGGTGATGGCGGGCCGGGAGCGGCTGTCCGCGCTGCTGGAGGCCGTGGTCGGCATCGGCACGGACCTCGACCTGCGCAGTACGCTGCACCGCATCGCGATCGCCGCGTGTCGCCTGGTCAACGCGAAGTACGGCGCGCTGGGCGTGATCGGGCCGGACCGCCGGCTGGTGGAGTTCATCACGGACGGCGTGACGGCCGAGGAGCACCAGCGCATCGGCGACCTGCCGACCGGTCGGGGCATCCTCGGGCTCCTGATCACGGAGCCGAAGCCGGTGCGGCTCGCGGACATCAGCCAGCACCCGATGTCGTACGGGTTTCCCCCCAACCATCCGGTGATGCGCAGCTTCCTGGGCGTCCCGGTGCGCATCCGGGACCAGGTGTTCGGCAACCTGTACCTCACGGAGAAGCGCGACGCGGACGAGTTCACCGCGGACGACGAGGAGATCGTCGTGGCGCTCGCGGCGGCGGCCGGCGTGGCGATCGAGAACGCCCGCCTGTACGCGTCGGCCCGCCGGCGGCAACGCTGGCTGGAGGCCACGGCCGAGATCACCAACCTGCTCCTCGGGGACGTCCGGCGAGGGGAGGCGCTGCGCCTGGTGGCCCGGCGGGCGCGGGAGGTTTCCGGGGCCGAACGGGTGCTGATCCTGCTCATCGGGGACGACGACGAGGAGCTGATCGTCGAGGTGGCCGATCCGGCCGACGACGCGCTCGCCGGCGCGGAGCTCACGGTGACCGGCACCGCGCTCGAGGAGGTCCTCGCCGGTCGCCGGCCCGTGGTCGTGCCCGATCTGGCCGCGGCGGCCGACTGGCCGGAGGAGGTCAGCGGCGGCGAGACCCTGCTGGCCCCGCTCGCCGTGGGCGGCAGCGTGCTCGGCGTCCTCGCGGTGACACACGCCCCGGGCGGCGCGGCCGTGGACACGGAGGTCGACCCGACGCTGCTGGTGACGTTCGCCGACCAGGCCGCCCTGGCCCTGGAGCGCGCCCGCGCCCACGAGGAGCGGGAGATGCTCGTGGTGCTGGAGGACCGTGAGCGCATCGCCCGTGACCTGCACGACGTCGTGATCCAGCGGCTGTTCGCGACCGGCCTGCAACTGCAGTCGGCCGCCCGGCTTGCCCGGCCCGAGGTCGGCTCGCGGATCAGTGCGGCCGTCGACGACCTGGACACCACCATCCGCGACATCCGCTCGGCGATCTTCGAGCTGCGCTCGCCGTCCCCGGCCGACCTGCGCGGCGAGGTCCGCGCCCAGGTCGACGCGGCGGCGGCCTCCCTGGGCTTCCGCCCCGAACTGGTGCTCGACGGCCCGATCGACAGCGCTGTCGGCGGCGACATCCGGGGCGACCTGCTCGCCGCCCTCCGCGAAGGGCTGTCCAACGCGGTGAAACACTCCCGCGCGTCGCATCTCAAGATCCATTTAGCGGTACGCGCGGGACTGGTCGTGTTGACCGTTGCCGACAACGGGGTAGGTATCGCCGAGCTGGACGAACGCAGCGGCCTGGCGAACCTGCGGCAGCGTGCCGAGCGTCTCGGCGGCGAGTTCGAGGTGACCTCCACCCCGGGCACCGGAACGACCCTCTGCTGGTCGGCGCCGCTTCGGGACCTCTGACCCTGTCCACCCGGCTCAGTCGTTGCGACGGTAGAAGACCCGCACGAAAGGAGCCGTGAGATGTCCGAAGCCTTCACCGGAGTCGTGGTCGGAGTGGACGGCGGGCCCTCCGGAAACGCCGCGACCGAACTGGCGGCCGACACCGCCGCCCGGTACGGCGAGCCGCTGTGCCTGCTGCACGTCCTGCAGTTGGCGCCCGCGGTCGGCATGGCCGCCCCGTACGCGAACCATTTCGACGAATGGCGGGCCGCGAGCGAGGAACTTCTCACCGCGCTCGCCGACGGTCTGCGCGAAAAGTACCCGGAACTCACGGTCGTGACCCGGGTTGTCGTGGGCAACCCCTCCGGCACTCTCATCGACGCCAGCCAGTCGGCGCGGCTACTCGTCGTAGGCTGCCGGGGCCGCGGTGGGTTCGCGGAGCTGCTGCTCGGGTCCGTGTCGTCCCAGGTGGCCGCGCACGCGAAGTGCCCGGTGATCGTGGTGCGACCGGCGGATGAGCAGGCGCGCCCGCACCCTGGCCTGCCGGTCGTCGTGGGCGTCGACGGTTCCGCGCTCAGCGCGGCGGCCGTGGGCCTCGCGTTCGCCGAGGCGGACACCCGCCGGGTGCCGCTCGTCGTCCAGCACGTGTGGTGGGCGCCGGACTACGCGGCCGGTGACGGCCAGATCGACCCGGTGGCGCTGGAAGCCGAGGCGACCCGCATCGTGGCCGAGTCGGTCGAGGGCTGGTCCGACAAGTACCCGAACGTGGCCGTGGAGACCCGGCTGACCCACAGCGCCGACGCCGAGGCAGAGATGATCGAGACGAGCACGCACGCCTCGCTCGTCGTGGTCGGCTCGCGTGGTCGGGGCGGCTTCCGGGGCCTTCTGCTGGGCTCCGTCAGCCAGGCGTTGGTGCACCACGCGGAGTGCCCGGTCGCCATCGTGCGCACAGTCCCGCCGGAGCGGGTCTAACGGCCCTGAACGGGGTCGGCCCGACGCGGGATCGTGAGGAGATGACCAATCCAGTCGTGGGCCGGGCCGACCTCATCGCCGCTGTCGAGGCCGCGGTACGGGCGCCATCGGTACACAACACCCAGCCGTGGCGCTTCCGGTTGCGTGACCGGACGGTCGACCTCTACGCCGACCCCACCCGGCAGCTGCCGACCAGCGACCCGGACGGCCACGCCCTGCGCCTGTCCTGCGGCGCCGCCCTGCTCAACCTGCGGCTCGGCCTCGCCCACCAGGGCTACGGTGTCGCCTTCCAGCTGCTGCCCGACCGTACGGACCCCGAACTGCTCGCGCGGGTCGAGGTGGTCGGGCGGGCGCGGCCCACGTGGCGGGAAGAGACGTTGTACGCCGCCATCGCGCGCCGGCACAGCAACCGCCAGCCGTTCCTCGCCACGTTCGTGGCGCCCGACCTGCGTGCCCGCCTCGTGCAGGCCGCCCGGGACGAGGGCGCCTGGCTCGACCTCATGATCGGCCCAGTCGCGCTCGACATGGTGGCCGAGCTGCTCCGGGTCGCCGACGGCCTGCTGAACACCTACGAGGGGTACCGCTCGGAACTCGCGCAGTGGACCCGCCGCTCGGACGCCGACCCGGACGGCGTACCCAGCAGCGCGGGCGGCCCCGCCCCCGACCCGGGCGACCTCCTCGTGACCCGCGACTTCGGCGGCCCGCCCCGCCCGGCCGGCCGCACCTTCGAAACGGACCCGCTGGTCGCGGTGCTGGGCGCCCACGGCGACCTGCCCGCCGACGACCTGATCGCCGGCCAGGCGCTGCAACGGGTGCTGCTCACGGCGACGGCCAACGGGCTGAGCACCTCGCTGTTCTCCCAACCGATCGACGTACCGGCCATCCGCGAACAACTCCGCCTCGGCCTGCGCCGCACCGGCTCGCCGCGCATACTCCTGCGCGCGGGGTACGGCGTGCCCGGCACCCCGACCCCCCGCCGCCCGCTCGCCGAGGTCCTGGACGCGGCCCTGATCGACGCCGCCTGACCCGCGCTGTTTCTCGCGCGCTGGCCTACGCGCGCCCGCGCCGTTCCCGTCCCGCGAGATCCGCACGACGTCGAGCGGCGCGCGCTCCGAAGCCCGCCAAGGTGCGCACTACGGCGGCAACACTCCACTCGACGCCCACCGAAGTGCGCAATGTGGCGGCGTGTCCGTGTCGTTCCGAGTCGCCATGCACGGCACCAGGGCCGGCCGGCCACGTACTGTCCAGGAACGCCCAGGTGCGGCACTGTGGCCCCTTGCGCTCGGTGTCGTCCCCGACCCCGCCCAGGTGCGGGCACCGTGACCGGCTGGTGTTGGGCCCCGTCCGTTCTGCCAAGGTGCGCACTTTGGCGG
Organism: Luedemannella helvata; assembly: GCF_039528415.1. NCBI lineage: Bacteria > Bacillati > Actinomycetota > Actinomycetes > Micromonosporales > Micromonosporaceae > Luedemannella > Luedemannella helvata. Next base: position 28,944 of record NZ_BAAALS010000007.1, on the reverse strand, counting down.
CAACAGTGCCACTTGATGCCCACCAAAGTGCGCACCATGCACGTGACGGGTCGCTGATCGCGAGAAGTGTTGGAGCGTAGGTCTCCCCGCCGGATGGAACACCGTCATGGGCCGGCCCGATCGACTCCGCGTGGTCAGGACGGGAAGGCCTGCCCAGCTGCTCCGCCACGCGACCGCCCCAGGCATGACGCCCACAGCACTGCCGATGCCCCTGCCACCCCACCCACCACCCACCACCCACCCACCCACCCACCACCCACCCACCCACCCACCCGCCCACCCGCCCGCCCGCGTGCCTGCCCGCCCGCCCGCGCGCCCGCGCGCTCCTGCCGACGTTTGGGTGGTTTGGCGTGTAATTACGGGGCGAATTTGGCGCGGAATCGACCAAACGTCGGCGCGCGAGCGGCGGCGCGGCGAGGGGGGCGGCGCGGCGAGGGGGGCGGCGCGGCGAGGGCGGCGCGGCGAGGCGGCGCGGCGAGGGGGGCGGCGCGGCGATCGGCGGCGCGGCGAGGGCGGCGCGGCGAGGGGCGGCGCGGGAAGGGGGTGCGGGGGCGGGGACGGGAAGGGCGCACGGAGAAGGGGCGCGGCTTGTGCCGCGCCCCTTGAGGAGGAAGTGGATCACTTGAGCCAGGGAGCCTGCTTCACCAGGGGCAGCTCTGCCCAGGTCTTGCCGAAGCCCGCGGTGTCGCCCGCCTTGACCAGCGCCAGGGCCGCGAGGACGCCGGCGTAGATCAGGTGGTCGTCCATGAAGGGGTTGTTCGCGGGGGGCAGGACGGCGGTCCACATGAGAACCATGAGGAGCCCACCGGTGACCGCCGCGACGCGCAGGCCGATGCCCGCGATGAGGGCGACACCGATGCCGAGCAGGCCGGCCATGAAGAGCCAGTCGGCCCAGGCTGCGCCGGCGAGGCCCTGGTAGAAGTCCGCGAATGGGCCGGCAGTGCCCTTGCTGAGGAAGCCGGTGGTCGGGCTGCCGCCGTTGATCCAGGCCTTCGCCGCCGCGGTCTCGTGGCCGAGGCCGAACAGCTTGTCGAGGAAGGCCCAGAGGAAGATCCAGCCGAGGGCGACCCGGAGGCCGGCGAAGACGTACCGGGTGGCCTTTTGGGCGACGGTCTCCGCGGCCTCTGTTGGCACCGCGGCCGCGTTGGTTGTCCGGTGGACAACCGCAATGTGGGGGGTTTGCAGCGCGGTCACTGTTGTCACATCCCTTCGTTTTCGTGACACCACTAGTTGACGCCTATCGCTGCCGTACCGGCAGTGCCGTGGGGCCTCACTAAGCCGGGACCTATGGGAGGGACCTTCGGCCCTGACGGGAAGGGCGCACACTGACGCTGACTGGTACGTAGACCGCGACGTACTCCTTGGGCCGGCGCGACGCGGTCGGGGCGGGCGCGGCGCGTCCGCGGCGTAGGAGAGCGTCTCGCGGACCCGCGCCCGCCCAGCACGACAAGACGGCACACCGACGAACCGAAGGGAGCAGCCAGATGGGCACCACGTACCGGATCGTCGCCGGCGTCGACGGCTCCGAGGGCGGCCGTCGGGCGTTGCGCTGGGCGGTCGAGCACGCGGCCCGGCTGGGCGGCACGGTGCAGGCCATCACCGCCTGGAACTGGGGCGCGAACGAGGCCGCGCTGCTGTCCGGTCCGACCATGGAGACCGTACGGGCGGACGCGGAGACGGCACTCGCCGACGCGGTCCGTTCGATCAAGGACTGCCCGAGCGTGCCGCTCGCATTGGAGGCGATCGAGGGCCGTCCGGCGAAGGTACTCGCGAGGATCGCAGCCGACGCGGACATGCTGGTGGTCGGCAGCCATGGCCACAACCGGCTGTTCCGGGCCGTCCTCGGCTCGGTGAGCGAGGAGTGCGTCCGGATGGCCACGTGCCCCGTCGTGGTGGTCCCGGTGCCGCACGCCCCAGGCCCCGACCGGCTGGGCCAGATCATGGTGACGGACTCCGCGAGGACCACCAGCACCTAGGCCCGGGACTTCCGCCCCTACGGTGCCGTCGCGTCCTGATGGACCCTCAAACCAGGAGCTTGAGGGAGGAATCATGGACATTGCGGACGCCTGGCGGGGCTTCACCGGCACGGGTTGGCGCGACGCGATCGACGTGGCCGGCTTCATCCGGGCCAACCACCGGCCCTACACCGGCGACGCGGAGTTCCTGGCGGGTCCCACGGACCGCACCCGCGCGCTGTGGCGCCGGCTGAGCGAGATGTTCGTGGACGAGCGCGCCCGCGGCGTCTACGACGTCGACAAGTACACGCCGTCCACGATCACCTCGCACGCTCCCGGGTACCTGGACCGCGAGCACGAGCTGATCGTGGGTCTGCAGACGGACGCGCCGCTGAAGCGGGCCATCATGCCCGCGGGCGGCCTGCGGATGGTGGAGGCCAGCCTCAAGGCTTACGGGTACGAGCTGGACCCGATCCTGAGCGCGTTCTTCACCCAGCACCGTAAGACCCACAACGCGGGCGTATTCGACGCGTACACCGCGGAGATCATGGCCGCCCGCCGGTCGCACATCATCACGGGCCTGCCCGACGCGTACGGCCGGGGCCGCATCATCGGCGACTACCGCCGGGTGGCGCTCTACGGCGTGGACCGCCTGATCGCCGAGAAGCGCGAGGTGCGCGCCCGCCTCGACGACGTACCCTCCACGGAGGACGTGATCCGCGACCGGGAGGAGCTGGCCGAGCAGATCCGCGCCCTGGTGGACCTGAAGGTGATGGCCCAGTCGTACGGGTTCGACATCTCGGGGCCGGCCACCAACGCCCGCGAGGCGATCCAGTGGTTGTACTTCGCCTACCTGGGCGCCACGAAGGAGCAGAACGGCGCGGCCATGTCGCTGGGCCGGGTGTCCACGTTCCTCGACATCTACCTGGAGCGCGACCTCGAGTGCGGTCTGCTCGACGAGCAGAGCGCGCAGGAGCTCATCGACGACTTCGTCATCAAGCTGCGGATCATCCGCTTCCTGCGCACCCCGGAGTACGACGAACTGTTCTCCGGCGACCCGACCTGGGTGACCGAGTGCCTGGGCGGCACGGGCGCGGACGGCCGCACGCTGGTGAGCCGCACGAGCTTCCGGTTCCTGCAGACCCTCTACAACCTGGGCGCCGCGCCGGAGCCGAACCTGACCGTGCTGTGGTCGCCGGGCCTGCCCGAGGGCTGGAAGCGGTTCTGCGCGCAGGTGTCGCTGGACACGAGCGCGATCCAGTACGAGTCCGACGACCTGATCCGGCCGCGCTTCGACGACGACACCGCGATCGCGTGCTGCGTGTCGGCCATGCGGGTGGGCCGCGACATGCAGTTCTTCGGCGCGCGGGCCAACATCGCGAAGGCTCTGCTGTACGCCATCAACGGCGGCCGCGACGAGCTGACCGGCCTGCAGATCGCGCCCCGCACCCCGCCGGTCGGCGGGGAGTACCTCGACTACGACGAGGTTATCGCGGCCTTCGAGCACACGATGGACTGGCTGGCCCGCACCTATGTGGACGCGCTCAACGTCATCCACTACATGCACGACAAGTACGCGTACGAGCGCCTGGAGATGGCGCTGCACGACTACCCGGTGCACCGCTTCCTGGCGACGGGCCTGGCCGGCCTGTCGGTGGCGGTGGACAGCCTGTCGGCGATCCGGTACGGCCGGGTGAAGGTGCTGCGCGACGAGTCGGGCCTGGCGACGGACTTCGCGGTCGAGGGCGAGTTCCCGACGTTCGGCAACAACGACGACCGGGTGGACCGGATCGCGGTGTGGCTGGTCGAGGCGTTCATGAACCGGGTGCAGCGCCAGCGCACGTACCGGGGGGCGGAGCCCACCCTGTCCGTACTCACCATCACCTCCAACGTGGTCTACGGCCGCCACACGGGCAACACGCCCGACGGACGTCGCGCGGGGGAGCCGTTCGCGCCCGGCGCGAACCCGATGAACGGCCGTGACCACCACGGCCTGGTGGCGGCGGCCCTGTCGGTGGCGAAGCTGCCCTACGACAGCGCCCGCGACGGCATCTCGCTGACCGCCACGGTGACGCCGGACGGCCTGGGCCACACCCGCGACGATCGGGTCCGCAACCTGGTCGGCGTGCTCGACGGGTACGCGCGGGCCGGCGGTTTCCACCTGAACGTCAACGTGCTGGACCGCGCGACGCTGGAGAACGCGATGGCCCACCCCGAGGACTACCCCCAGCTGACGATCCGGGTCTCGGGGTACGCGGTGACGTTCGTCCGGCTCACCCCCGAGCAGCAGCGCGACGTGATCTCGCGGACCTTCCATGGCGCTCTCTGAGGTCACCGGGTCCGTCCACTCCTGGGACGTGTCCATAGGAGTGGACGGGCCGGGGGTCCGGTTCGCGGCGTTCCTCGCGGGCTGCCCGCTGCGGTGCGCGTACTGCCACAGCCCGGACACGTGGACCATGCGGTCGGGCACCCGGCGCACCGTCGGCGACCTGATGATGGAGATCGAGAAGTACGAGGACTTCATCGCGACCTCCGGCGGCGGGGTGACGGTGACCGGCGGGGAGCCGCTGCTCCAGCCGCGGTTCACGAGCGCACTGCTGAGTATGTGTAAGCAGGACGGTCTGCACACCGCGCTGGACACCTCGGGTTACCTCGGCGCCCGTGCCGACGACGCCCTGCTCGACGCGACCGACCTCGTGCTGCTGGACATCAAGTCGTGGGGCGAGGCGCGCTACCGCCAGCTGACCACCCGCCCGCTGGCCCCGACGCTGCGCTTCGCACGGCGCCTCGCGGCGCGCGGCATGCCGATGTGGATCCGCTTCGTCCTGGTGCCGGGCCTGACGGACGCGCCGGAGGTCGTCGAGGGGGTGGCCGACTTCGTGGCGGGCCTGCCGACCGTGGAGCGCGTCGAGGTGCTGCCGTTCCACCGGCTCGGCGCCGCCAAGTACGCCGGCCTGGGCCTGGACTACCCGCTCGCGGACACCGAGCCGCCGACCGAGGAGCTGATCACCGGTACGCGCGACCGCTTCGCCGCCCGCGGCCTCCTGGTCGCCTAGCTCCCAACTCTAAGACTATCGCCGCCGATAGTATCAGCGGTGATAGTCTTCTGCCGTGGATGGATTCGTCGGCCGGCAACAGGAGATCGCCGCGCTGGACGCCATGCTCGCCCGGGTGCGCGGCGGCGGCCGGGCTGGCCGGCCCGGCCGGGCGATCCTCATGCGCGGGCGCCGGAGGGTCGGCAAGTCGCGCCTGGTGGAGGAGTTCATCGAGCGGGCCGGCGTGCCCTCGTTGTTCTTCACGGCCTCCGCGCAGCCGACCGCCCAGGCGGAGCTGCGCTTGTTCGCGCAGGCGGCGCAGTCCTGCGACCTGCCGGCCGCGGCGACCTTCGCCGGCCAGGCGCCGCAGACCTGGGACGCGGCCCTGACCCTGCTCGCCGCCGCGCTGCCGACGGACCGGCCCAGCGTCGTCGTGCTGGATGAGATGCCGTACCTGATGGCCACGGACGCGGGCTTCGAGGGCACCCTCCAGAAGATCTTCGACCGGGAACTGTCCCGCCGGCCCGTCCTGTTGATCTGTGTCGGCTCCGACCTGGCCATGATGGAGGCCCTCAACGAGTACGGGCGACCATTCCACCAGCGGGCCACCGAGATGGTCGTCCCGGCCCTCGACCCGGCCGACATCGCGGAAATGCTGGACCTGCCGGCCGAGGACGCGTTCGACGCGTACCTCGTCTCGGGCGGTCTGCCGCTGGTGCTCGACGAGTGGCCGGCCGGGCGTCCCGCGCTCGACTACCTCGCCGGCGCCGTCCCCGACCCGACGTCCGCGCTGCTGGTCAGCGGCGAGCGGGCCCTGGCGGCGGAGTTCCCGCCGGACTCGCACGCCCGTGTGGTCCTCGGGGCGATCGGTGCGGGCGAGCGCAGCTTCTCGCTCATCGCCCGGGCGGCCGGCGGGCTCGCGCCGGCGTCGCTGAGCCGGGCGCTGCAACTGCTGACCGCCAAGCGTGTCGTCGACGCGCTCACGCCGCTGTCCACCCAGCCCTCGCGGGAGACCCGGTACGTGGTCGCCGACCCGCACCTGCGGTTCTGGCTCGCGCTGCTCGGGCCGTACCTGCCCCAGATCGAGCGCGGGCGCGGCGACCTCGTGCTCGACCGGATCCGCACGCAGTGGTCGTCGTGGCGCGGCCGGGCCATCGAGCCGGTCGTCCGGGAGGCCCTGCGCCGGCTGCCGGACGGTCGGCTGCCGGCCGACACCGCCGTGGTCGGCGGGTACTGGACCCGGACGAACGATCCGGAGATCGACCTGGTCGGCGCGGACCGGGAGCCCGTGGCGCGCCGCGTCACCCTCGTCGGGTCCATCAAGTGGCTCGAACGGCGCCCGTTCGACGGACATGACCTCGGCCGGCTGCTGGCGCACCGCGACCGGCTGCCGGGCGCGGACGGCACTACACCGCTGCTCGCCGTGGCGCGGGCCGGCGTCGCGGCCGGCCTCGACGTGCCGTGTGTCGGCCCGGAGGATCTCCTCGCGGCCTATCGACGACCGGCGACGTGAGGCGCGCAACAGTGCAGGTAACCAGCGTGTAAAGCGTTTTGAGGGCGTGTCGGGCAGAAGCTAGCATCGCCGGGTCTTCTGTCTTCCCTCACCTGAGGAGCACCCTCGCATGACCGCAACCGCGGCCACGGGCTCATCGTCCGACAAGCTAGACAGCGGCGTTCTCAAAGTCGCAGGTGTGGTCGTGATCGGTGCGATCATGGCGATCCTCGACGTGACCGTCGTCAGCGTCGCGCTGCCCACCTTCCAGCGCGAGTTCCACACGACGCCGGCCACCGCCGCCTGGACGATGACCGCCTACACGCTGGCCCTCGCCACTGTGATCCCGGTCACCGGCTGGGCCGCCGACCGGTTCGGCACGAAGCGGCTCTACCTGACGTCGATCGCGCTGTTCGTCGCGGGCTCGGTGCTGTGCTCCCTCGCCTGGGACATCGGCCCGCTGATCGCGTTCCGCGCGCTGCAGGGCCTCGGCGGCGGCATGCTCATGCCGCTCGGCATGACGATCATGACGCGGGCCGCCGGCCCCGATCGGATCGGTCGGGTCATGGCGGTCCTCGGCGTGCCGATGCTGCTGGGCCCCATCGGCGGCCCGATCCTGGGCGGCTGGCTGGTCGACGTGGCCAGCTGGCAGTGGATCTTCCTGATCAACCTGCCGATCGGCATGATCGCCTTCTTCGCCGCCTTCCGCGTGCTTCCGAAGGACCAGCCGCACCCGAGCGAGTCGTTCGACTTCGTCGGCATGCTGCTGCTGTCGCCGGGTCTCGCGCTGTTCCTCTACGGCGTGTCCTCGATCCCGGAGGAGCGCACGGTCGCCCACGCCAAGGTGCTCGTACCCGCGATCGTCGGCTTCGTCCTGATCGTTGCCTTCGTGCTGCACGCCCTGCGCAAGACGCACGCGCTCATCGACCTGACCCTGTTCAAGAACCGGAACCTGACCATCGCGGTCATCACGATGACCCTGTTCACGGTCGCGTTCATGGGCAGCATGCTGCTGTTCCCGAGCTACTTCCTGCAGGTGCGCGGCGAGAACACCCTGCACACCGGCCTGCTGCTCGCGCCGCAGGGCCTCGGCGCCATGCTCACCATGCCGATCGGCGGTCGGCTGACCGACAAGATGGGCCCGGGCAAGCTGGTGCTCACCGGCATCGTCATCATCGCCGCCGGCATGGCCGTGTTCACGCAGGTGGCCGCGGACTCGTCGTACGGGCTGCTGCTCGGCGCGCTGTTCGTCATGGGCATGGGCATGGGCCTCACCATGATGCCGACCATGTCGGCGGCCATGGCGAGCCTGACCCAGCAGCAGGTCGCCCGCGGCTCGACGATGATGAACATCGTCCAGCAGACCGCCGGGTCCATCGGTACGGCCACCATGTCCGTGATCTTCACGAACGCGGTGCTGTCCAGCGAGCCCGCGAAGCTCTACGGCGGCGTGCTGCAGGGCGTCGTGCCAGCCGACCAGCTGCCGCCAGGTGCCGTGGAGGCCGGCAAGTCGGCGTTCGCGGACGCGTTCGGGCACACGTACCTGATCGCGCTCGTGCTCATCGCGGCGTGTCTCATCCCGGCGTTCTTCCTGCCGCGCAAGAAGACCACGCCGAACCTGGAGCAGGTGGCCGACGGGGAGGCGCCCGCCCCGATGCTGGTCCACTAGTCACGTACAGACAACGGGGCTCCCGGTCGCCCAGCGCGACCGGGAGCCCCGTTTCGTCCGAGTTCAGGCGCCCAGGTGCCGGCGGGCCTCGGTCCGGGTCCTGCGCTCCTCGTCGGGCAGGATGAACAGCGACAGCTGCTCGCCCTCGCCGGACTCCATCCGCAGGCACGTCTGCTCCCACGGCGTGCGCACCACCTCGCCGGACCGTACGCCACCCGCGGCCTCGACCTGGGACGCCAGCGCGTCCAGGTGCTCCGGGTCGCGGGCCTCGATGCGCAGGGCGTGGTCGCGGCCCAGTGTCCGGCCCACCTCGGCGTTGTCGACGAGGTCCCACTGGGCGTCGTCGAAGATCTCGATGGCGGCCGGGACGACGCCGAAGAGCACGCCGCGCTGCCCGTCCGGGTGCTCCCACTCGTCGACGATGTTCATGCCCAGGCCGTCGCGGTAGAACCGGACGGCCTCGTCGAGGTTGCTGACCCGCAGGCAGACGCGCAGCTCGTCGAACGCCCGGGTGGTGGGCCGGGCGGCGCGGCTGACCAGGACGTACACGTAGCCGTCCGGGGCGCGGAAGTGCGACCACGCGGTCGCCCAGGACGTCTCGATGCCGTCGTGCACCTCGCCGATGAACTCGACGCCGTGCGCCTCCATGTGGGCGCGGACCTCCCGGACGTCGTCGACGAGCAGGCCGGCGACCGGGTGTTCGAAGAACGAGTGCTCCGTGTCGCTGGCCTTGAAGACCTCCACGGCGCTGCCGTCGGGCAGGTCGAAGACGCGCGCGTCGGGTTGTTCCAGGCCGACCGGCAGGCCGAGGACCTCACCGAAGAGCCGGCTCATCTCGTCGAGGTGAGCCGAGCTGGAGCCGAGCCAGCGCAGGCCGAGGACCTTCATACGAACCTCCAAAATTGCATGCAGTTCTGTATGCATACGCTACGACAGGTCTTGACGGCAGGTCAGAGGGCGTGTGACTCTCCCCGCATCCAATAGTGCATGCAATCTTGTATGCACCCCACCACCCAAGGACGAGTTGATGGCCCAAACGATTCCGTTGCCCACGCTCGACACCGCCGATCACGACGACCCCAAGGTCGTCGCCGAGCAGCGGGCGGACGACTACAGCACCCACGTTGTCCCGTTCAGCGCCCGTGTCGGGCGGTGGCAGCTCACCATGTCCTTCTGGTCCCTGCTCAGTGCCATGGTCTGGCTCTTCTATGGCGCCCTGGTGGCCAGCCTCTACGGCACGACGAACGCCCTCATCGCGATTGTTCTGTCCGTTATCGTCTATTCGATCGTCAACGCCCTTTTCGCCAGCTGGGGCCTGCGCTCCGGCCTGAACAGCACCCTGCTGTCACGGCGCATGTTCGGCGTGGTCGGCGCGTCACTGACGGCCCTGCTCATCGCCGCCAACACCACCTACTACGCGGTGTTCGAGAGCAGTACGCTCGCCGTGGCGTTCCAGACGTACTTCGAGGCCGGCGACATCAAGATCTGGTACCTGGTCGTCGTCGTGGCCATGCTGCCGCTGATGCTCGGCAGCGTGCAGACCTGGATGGCGAAGCTCAACGCGATCCTGCTGCCGCTCTACGCCGTCGGCATCGTCGCCGCGGTGATCGTCGCGGCCGTCAAGTACGACAACAACGACTGGTGGTCGTTCCCCGGCATCGTGCCCGATGTCGCCCGCAGCTACCCCGGCTGGGTGCTCGGGTTCGTGCTGTATATGGGCATCTGGCTGCTCATGCCGTCGACGGTCGACTTCGCGCGGTTCGCGAAGAAGCAGGACGAGACCTTCCACAACGTGGTCACGTTCGGTCCCGTCTTCTACACGTGGCTGTTCCTGGCCAACGGCCTCGCGGGCATCTTCCTCGTGCGCGCCGTGCTGCCCAACGAGCCGGCCGCCGAGATCGGGGTCGTGCGGGCGGTCCTCGCCACGCTCGGCTTCGTCGGCCTGGTGATCATCGTGGCCTCGCAGGCCCGCATCAACAGCGTCAACTACTACCTGGCCTCAGCGAACTGGGAGCGCCTCGTCACCGGCCTCACCGGCCTGCGCATCCCGCGACTGGTCTGGGTCGTGATCGTCTCGGCCGCCGTCTACCTGCTCATGCTCACCGACGTCTTCAGCTACCTGCAGACGGCGCTGAACTGGCAGGGCGTCCTGCTCGTCGGCTGGGTCGCGGTCGTGCTCACGCACTTCGTCATCGTGCCGGAGGACCGGCGCAAGGGCGCCGAGTTCCGGGCGCGGCGGCTGCCGAAGGTCACCTGGGGCCTGCTGGCCTGGCTGATCGCCTCGGGCATCGGCATCTACCTCATCGAGGTCGACTCCGCCCCGGCGAAGCTCGCGGGCATCTCCCAGATCGTGGTGTTCGTGGTGGCCGCCGGCCTGTACGCGGCCTGCACGAAGCTGCTGCCCTCGCCGCTGCGCGACCGCGGGCCGGACGTGCGCAACGAGGTCGACGACCCGTGGGGCAAGCGGGTGCGCTGCCACGCGTGCCGCCACTCCTACGTCGCCCAGGAGATGGACCGCGACGCGCGCGCCGGCAACGCGCCCATCTGCGACGCCTGCGCGACCTGAGCGGGCTCCCGCCCGGCACGTGATGAACCGCCGGGCCGGCGATCCCCCGTCGCCGGCCCGGCCCACCACAGGTGAAGGAGGTCCCCGTGGCCCACGAGATCCTTTTCGTACCCGGCCGCATCGGCTTCGCTGAGCTGGCGGATGCCGGGGTCGAGGTGCGCGTGACCGGGTCGGCGCCGCGGCCCGGTCGGGTGCTCGATGCGATCATTCCGCGTTCTATGTGGCCAGACTTCTGTAAACGTAGCCCTTGCGAGCTGCCATTTCCCGTGTAAGGATCCCTGTGTATTCAAAACTGTATGCAAAATCCGCGGTGATGGAGAACGAGATGAGACCGCTGTCGACCGGTTCGCCGGAGCACGTCGAGGTCGTGGACTTCCTGCACCTGGAGGCTGAGCTCCTGGACGATCTGCGCGAGCGCGAATGGCTCAGCGAGATGGTCAGCAAGGACGTCGTCTACCAGCTGCCCGTCCGCGAGACCGTCGAGCGGGCACGGGGCCGCGGGTTCATCCCGGACACCTACCACCTCAACGAGGACTACGGCTCCCTCAACGCCAAGGTCGCGCGCAACGAGACGAGCTTCGCCTGGGCGGAGGACCCGCCGTCGCGGATCCGCCACTTCGTCACCAACGTCCGGGTCCGCCGCGACGAGACCGACGCCGACCTGCTGCACGTACGCAGCAACGTGCTGGTCTACCGCACCCGGCAGGACCAGACGAACCCGCAGATCCTCTCCGGCGAGCGGGCCGACACGCTGCGCCGCGAGGACGGCCGGCTGCGTCTGCTGCGCCGCGTGGTGCTGCTCGACCTCACCGTCATCGGCACCCACAACCTCGCCCTCTTCTTCTGACCCGTGCCGCCCAGGGAGTGACCATGACCGCCCCGACTTTGACGCCCCGCGTCGAGCAGTTGATGAACCAGATCGAGACCGGCCTCGACCGCGGTCTCATCCCCGCCTCCATCTACGGCGACCCGCAGGTCTACCAGACGGAGCTGCGCAACATCTTCGGCCGCTGCTGGGTGTTCCTGGCCCACGAGTCCGAGATCGCGGCCAACGGTGACTACGTGGTCCGCCGCATCGGCGAGGACAACTTCATCGTCGTACGCGACGAGCAGGGCTCGATCAACGTCCTGTTCGACGCGTGCCGCCACCGCGGCGTGCAGGTGTGTCGGGCCGACTCGGGCAACACGTCGCACTTCCGCTGCCCGTACCACGGGTGGACCTACAACACGACCGGCGAGCTGGTCGGCGCCCCGCTGTGGCGCAACGCCTTCGGCGGCATGTCCAAGGAGGAGAACGGCCTGGTCAAGGCGGCCAAGGTCGACTCGCACCACGGCCTCATCTTCGCCACCCTCGACCCGAGCGCCCCGTCGCTGCGCGACTACCTGGGCGGCATGGGCTGGTACCTGGATCTGGTCTTCGGCCTCGACGAGGGCGGCGTCGAGGTGATCGGCGCGCCGCAGCGGTTCGTGGTGGACGCCAACTGGAAGTCCGGCGCCGACAACTTCTGCGGCGACGACTACCACCTGGGCACGCTGCACCGCTCCGTGTGGGAGATCGGCGCGTTCCCGGTGCCGTTCCGCGAGAACATGATGGGCTACCACATCCAGGCCTCGCCGGGGCACTCGCTGTCGTTCTCGATGGCGCCGGACGCCGACGAGCCCGGCCCGAAGTTCTTCGGCTTCCCCGAGGATGTCGCGGAACGGTTCACCAGCGGCAACCGGATCAGCCCCGAGCAGCTGGAGATCGCCCGGCGGTCGCGGGTGTTCGTCGGCAACGTGTTCCCGAACTTCTCGATCCTCGCCCTGCCGATGACCGAGGACGGCGCCAAGCACGCGCCGACCGGCGTGCTGACCGTACGCACCTGGCAGCCCAAGGGCCCGGGCCAGATCGAGATCTTCAACTGGTTCCTGGCGTACAAGAGCATGTCGCCCGAGCAGAAGGACCGGGCGTACAGGGCCGGGCTCGGCACGTTCTCCGTCGGCGGCTCGTTCGAGATGGACGACACCGAGCCGTGGATCACCGTGGGCCGCACCGGCCGCTCGGTGGCCGCCGAGCTGCTCGACTTCGAACTCAACTACCAGATGGGCATGCCCGGCATCGGCATCGCCAAGCCGGTCGACGACTGGCCCGGCCCCGGCATCACGTACTGGACCCGTTACGAGGAGGGCGTCCAGCGCAACATGTACCGGTTCTACGCCCAGATGATGCGCGCCCCCAAGGGCGAGTGGCCGAAGCTCACCTTCTCAGGACAGTGATGGAATCGTTGCGGGGACAGGTCTGCGTCGTGCTCGGTGCCGGCGGCGGCATCGGGTCCGCCGTCGTGCGCCGGTTCGTCGCCGACGGCGCCACGGTCGTCGCGGTCGACGTGGACGCGGCGCGCCTCGACGCTCTCGCGGGCCCGGCGCGCACGCTCGTCGCCGACCCCGGCGTCTGGGCGGACGCGTCGCGCGTCGTCGACGAGACCGTGGCCGCGTACGGCGGCATCGACGTCGTCGTGTCGTGCGCGGGCCTGTTCGACCAGGCCGTCCCGCTCGTGGACGTGCCCGGCGAGGCGATCGAGCAGGCGCTCACGGAGTGCCTGCGGGCCAACGTGACCTCGGCCCTGCTGACCGTGCGGGCCGCGCTGCCGACGCTCGCCGCCCGACGCGGCCGGGTCGTCCTCACCTCCTCGTACGCCGCCAACCTGCCCTCGGGCGGTGGCGTGTTCTACACGGCGGCCAAGCACGCGCTGGCCGGCGTCGTGAAGCAGCTCGCGTACGAGCTGGCCCCGCACGTACGGGTCAACGCGGTGGCGCCCGGCGTGGCGCAGACGGTGATGACCGGGCTGTCCATCCTCGACCAGGGCAAGAAGGACGCCGTGCTCGACGGCACCGAGAAGGCGCTGCCGCTGGGCGTCATGCCGGCCACGGACGACTACGCCTCCGTGTACGCCCTGCTCGCCTCGCCCACCGAGTCCGCCGCCATGACGGGCTCCACGGTCGTGGTCGACTCCGGCCTGGCCATCCGCGGACTCGCGGCCCCGTCCGGCGGCACGCTGAGGGAGCTGGCATGACGAGCGCGTGGATCGACGACGTGCGGGCGCGCTACGCGGCCGGCGGCCTCGCGGGTCGGCTGACGCCGGGCAACCGTCCCGCGGTTGTCGTCGTCGACCTGCAGTACGGCTTCACCGACCCCACGTGCGGGCCCGGCTTCGACCTGACCCCGGTGGTGGAGGCGACGCGGGGCCTGCTGGACGCGGCCCGCGCGGCGCGCGTCCCGGTCTTCTTCACCACGATCTCCTTTCCGGGTACGGGCGGCGTGCGCACCTGGCTGACCAAGATGCCGGCCATGCGCGACCTGCGGCCGGGCACGCCGTGGGTCGACATCGATCACCGGCTGGACCGGCGCCCGTCCGAACCGGTCATCGCCAAGCAGGCCGCGTCGGCGTTCGCGCACACCCGGCTGCTGATGTCGCTGCGTGAGCTGGACGTCGACACGCTCCTGCTGTGCGGGGCGACGACCTCCGGCTGCGTGCGGGCGAGTGCGGTCGACGCGTGCGCCAACGACCTGCCCACCTTCGTGGTGCGCGAGTGCGTCGGCGACCGCGAGGCCGGCCCGCACGACGCGGCCCTGCTCGACCTCGACGCCAAGTACGCCGACGTCATCTCCCTCGCCGAGGCCCTCGCGGTGATCAAGGGCGGGACGTCATGACCGTCATGACCGCGTCGCGCCTGATCCGGGCCCCCGAGCGGCTCGCCCCGGCGCGGGCCCTCGGGACGCCCCGCCTCGTGTTGCCCGGCGTACAGCCCGGCGTCTGGGGCCTGCGCGCGGAGCTGGATCAAGGGCTGTTCGCGCGCCGCGACGTCACCGGGCTGATCGACCAGCTCGCCGAGGCCGGCCTGCGCGGGCGGGGCGGCGCGGGCTTCCCCGCCCACGTGAAGTGGCGCTCGGTCGCCGACGCGGCGGGCGACAAGGTCGTGGTGGCGAACGGTCATGAGGGCGAACCCGCCTCGGCGAAGGACCGCTGGCTGCTCGTCCACCGGCCGCACCTCGTGCTGGACGGGGCCCTGCTGGCCGCACAGGCGACGGGCGCCGGCCGGCTCGTGTTCTACGTGTCGCGCGCCGACACGGCCGCCGCGGTCGCGGGCGCGATCGCCGACGCGCGCGCCGCCGGCCTCGTCCCGGCCGGGCTGCGTGTGGACATCCATCGCGCCGAGCACACCTATGTCGCCGGCGAGGAGACCGCCGCCATCCGCTCGATCAACGGCGGGCCGGCCCTGCCGCTGGCCAAGCCGCCCAGGCCGTTCGAGCGCGGCGTTGACGACCTGCCGACGCTGGTCAGCAACGTGGAGACCCTGGCGCACGCGGCGTGGATCGCCGCCTTCGGCGCGGCGGCGTTCCGGTCGGCGGGTACGGCCGCGTCGCCCGGCACGGCCCTGTTCACCCTCAACGGCTGCGCGGAGCCCGGCGTCTACGAGGCGCCGCTGGGCACGAGCACCGGCGACCTGTTCGGGGCGGCCGGCGGCGTCGCCGGTGGGTACGGCGGACTGCTCATGGGTGGCTGGTTCGGTGGCCTGCTCAGCGGCGACCTGGCGGAGCTTTCCTGCTGCTACGACGCGGTACGCGCGGCCGGCAGCGGGTTGGGCTGCGGCTCGCTCACCGCGTTCGGCCCGGACGTCGACCTGGTCGCGGTCGCCGCCGAGCTGGGTCGCTGGTTCGAGGCCGAGTCGGCCCGCCAGTGCGGCGTCTGCCTCAACGGCACGAAGGCGATCGCCAGGACGCTCACCCAGGTGGCGGGCGGCGACGAGGACCCCAAGCACGTCGAGAACCTGGTCCGGTGGGGCACCACCCTGACCGGCCGGGGCGCCTGCGCGTTCCTCGACGGCGCGACCGCCCTGGCGCGCAGCGCGGCGACAACCCTGCACCACACGAGAGGAAATGACCGATGCGAGTAGCTGTCGACGCCACCAAGTGCGCCGCCTACGGCACGTGTGTGGAGCACGCGCCGGCCGTGTTCCAGCTCGACGAATGGGGCTACGCCTCGCTGATCGGCGACGGCACGGTCGCGCCTGAGCAGGAGGAGGCGGTCCGCAAGGCCACCGCCGGGTGCCCCGAGCGCGCCATCACGATCACCGACTGACCGGAGAAGAACAGTGGATCTCGGACTAGCGGGCAAGGTCGCCCTGGTCACCGCCGCCTCGCGCGGCATCGGCCGGGCCGTCGCGCAGCGCCTGGCCGCCGAGGGCGCGACCGTCGTCGCCGCCGCGCGGTCGGCCGGGGAGCCGGAGACGGTCGGCGCCGGCCGGATCGTGCCGCTCGCGCACGACCTGGGCGACGCGGACGCGACCGCCGCGCTGGTCGACCGCGTGCTGGCCGAGCACCAGCGACTCGACATCCTGGTCCTGAACACCCCGGGCCCCCGCATCATCCCGGCCCTGGAGACGACCTGGGCCGACTGGGCATCCGCCCACGACCTGCTGCTGCGCCCGGTGGTCCAGCTCGCGACGAGCGGCGCCAGGCGCATGAAGGAGCAGGGCAGCGGCGTGATCCTGCTGCTCTCGTCGACCTGGGTACGCCAGCCCGCCGCCGGCGGGGTGCTCTCGGCGTCCTACCGGTCAGCCGCGTCCGCGCTGATCAAGTCGCTGGCCGGCGAGCTGGCCCCGCACGGCGTGCGGGTCGCTCAGGTCATGCCCGGCGCGACCGGCACCGACCGGATGCAGGCCATCGTCGAGGCGAAGGCGAACCGCAACAACACGACCGTCGAGGACGAGATCGCGGCCGTGGTCAAGGACATCCCCCTGGGCCGGTGGGCCGAGGCAGAAGAGATCGCCGATGTCGTGGCGTTCCTCGCCTCCGACCGCGCCTCGTTCGTCACCGGAGCCTCGCTCGCCGTCGACGGCGGCGCCGTCCGCGCCACGTACTAGTAAAGGAGTAACCCCCATGCCCCGCACCCTTACCGAGAACTTCGTGGAGCAGTTCCGGCTCTGCAAGGTGACCGAGGACGAGACCGTCGGCATCATCGCCGAGCTGGGCCAGAAGGACGAGTACGTGGAGGCGGCTGTCGCCGCGGCCCGCCAGCTCGGCGCGAGCGTGCTCGTGCTGCACGCGTCCAGCCTGTCCAACCCCATGCTGCCCCCGTACGTGGGCGACGGCCGCGAGGTGCCGGCCCTGCTGGCCGCGGCCGGCGAGTGCGACATCGTCATCGACGTCACCGTCGGCGGCCTGATCCACTCCGACGTGCGGACCCGCATCACCGGCAACGGCAAGCGGATGCTCTTCGTCGCCGAGCCGAACGACGTGCTCGAGCGCCTCATGAGCGGCAAGCTGCTGCGCGCCAACGTGGAGGCCGGCGGCCGCGTGCTGAAGGCCGGCTCCACGCTGCATGTGACCAGCGCGGCCGGCACGGACCTGACCGCCGACATCTCCGGCGAGGACCTGCCGATCACGCACCAGTGGGGCTACGTCGACGAGCCGGGCCGGTGGGACCACTGGCCGAGCGGGTTCGTGGCCTGCTTCCCGCGCGACCGTACGGCGGAGGGCCAGATCGTGCTCCAGCCCGGTGACGCGCTGATCCCGTGGCAGCGCTACGTGCGCGACCAGGTGACGGTCAAGGTGGAGAAGGGCTTCATCACCGAGATCAGCGGCGGCGGCGACGCGCACCTCCTCAACGACTACTTCGAGTCGTGGAAGGACGACGAGGTCTGGGCCCTGTCGCACATGGGCTGGGGCCTGCTGCCGGCGGCCCGCTGGTCGGCCTTTGACGTGTACGACCCCCGCACCCTGTACGGCCAGGAGCTGCGCTCGACGGCCGGCAACTTCATGTGGTCGACCGGCTCGAACCGGTTCGCCGACCGGGAGACCCCGGCGCACCTCGACGTGCCGATGCGCGGCTGCACCGTGGAGATCGACGGCGTCGCGGTGGTCCGCGACGGCAAGCTCGTGGAGGGCTGAGCACAGTGGACAGAGCCACGCTGGAGAACGCCATCCTCGCGATGGCGCGGGACGCGGACCTGCTGGCCCGCGTGAAGGCCGACCCGTCCGTGGCCCAGCGCGAGCTGGGCCTGGACGAGTCGTGGACGAACACGATCGTCTCGGGCGACCGCGACCGGCTGCGCTCGGCCGGCGTGATCGACGGGATCACGATCCTGGTGGGCCGGTGGTTCGGCGACGACCTGGGGGACTCGAAGAGCAAGGGCCGGTTCGTGGCCGACCTGTCGGCCCCGCTGCCGCCGGCGGACGTCCCGGCCGGGCTGGTGTTCGCGGGCGGCTGCTCGCACGTGCCGGACCTGCTGGCCCGCCCGGAGATCGACCCGGATGACGCCGTGGCCCGACTGCTCAGCGGCTACGAGAAGCTGGCGCAGCGGCTCAAGGAGGCCCAACCGGACGTCCTGCTCGTCACCGCCGACTGCCACTTCCAGAGCTTCGACACCGGCCACTTCGTGATCGGCGCGGGCGAGACCCACACGGGCAGCATGGAGTTCTTCAAGCGTCCCGACCTCGACCTGCGCCTCACGGGCGCGCCGGACTTCGCGAAGTCGCTGGTCAACGCGGTGCACGAGGCCGGCCTTGAGGTCGAGGTGGCCCCGCGGGTCGACCTCGACCACGGGCTCGTCGTGCCGCTGCGGCTGCTGCTGCCCCGGCCCGACCTGCCGGTCATCCCGATCATCACCCAGCCGGCCCGGTCGTTCTCGCCGTACAACGCGCGCGAGTTCGGCACGGCGCTGCGCGCGGCGATCAGCTCGTCCGGCCTGCGGGTCGCCATGCTGGCCACAGGCGGCCTGTCGCACTGGCTCGACCCGGGCAAGTTCGGCCACGTGGACGTGGAGTTCGACACGTACATCCTGGACCTGTTGCGCGGCGGGCGGGGCCTCGACCTGGCCAACACCGAGCCGTACCCGCTGCTCGACCACGGCCAGTACGAGTTCCTGAACTGGCTGATCATGCTGGGCATCGTGGGGCCCGGCGTGCGCGGCGACGTGTACGCGTACGAGCCGATGGTCGCCTCGGGTGGCGGCTGGACGGTCGTCCACATGGATCTGGCGGGGGCCTGAGATGTCCGGTCAGCGGCGGTTGCGTATTGCGATCACTCAATGGCAGGTCAACGGTGACCTGTCAGCGAACGTGGAGGTCGCCCGCGAACTGATCGACCGTGCCGCCGCTGACCGGCCGGACCTCGTCCTGCTGCCGGAGAACGGCCTGTTCCTCGGCACGAACGCCACGATGCGCGAGAACGCGCTTTCCGAGGACGCGCCGCAGATCGACGCCCTGCGCGAGGCCGCCGCCCGCAACAACGTGACCGTGATCCTGGGCGGCATGAAGAACCGCACCCCCGACGGGGTGTTCAACTCGGCCCTGGTCATCGACCCGCGCGGCGCCATCGCCGGCCGGTACGACAAGGTCCATCTTTTCGACGCCCGCATCGGCGGTGTCTCCTTCGAGGCGTCGACGGTCGAACGCGGCGGCACCGAACCGGTGCTCGTCGAGATCAACGGCGTCCAGGTGGGCCTGACCATCTGCTATGACGTGCGGTTCCCCGAGCTGTACCGGGCCCTCGCGCTCGCCGGCGCCGAGGTCATCCTCGTGCCGTCGGCGTTCACCCGGATCACCGGCGACGCGCACTGGCACACGCTGCTGCGGGCACGGGCCATCGAGAACGGCTGCTTCGTCGTCGCGTCGGCGACCGTCGGGGAGGGCGCTTTCCCCACGTACGGTCATGCGCTGGCCGTCGCCCCCTGGGGTGAGGTGATCGCGGACCTCGGCGAGGAGGACCGCGCCGTACGCGTCCTCGAACTGGACCTCGCCGCGGTGGCCGAGGCCCGCGGCAGACTCCCGGTCCTTGCCGGGACGAAACCACAGGTGTACGCATCGGCAGTGCGCCGCGTCGCCGTGAACACCACCGAGGAGGCAACACTGTGAGCACCTTCGAAGGGCTGGAACCCCACGCCGCGGGTGACGACGGCATCGTGCGTGAGAGCGACTGGGTGGGCATCGGCAACGAGTTCACCGGCGTACTCCTGCGCAAGGTGTGGACCCGCAACGGGGAGCGGCTGGAGATCAGCGTGCCGAGCAAGGCCTACCGCATCCTGCTCGACGCGATGCAGCTGGAAATCATCGCGGCTCAGGAGCCGGAGCAGTTCACTAGGCTGTTCGAGCGCAAGCTCGGCTCCGACGATCCCACGAATGGAACTGGCTGACATGGCTGGTCGCCCCGGTACCGCCGTCAACGACATCTACCTCGCCATCCGCGACCGGATCATCGGCGGGGACTACCCGCCCGGCCTGCGCCTGTCGCAGCAGCAGTTGGCCGAGGAGCTGCGCGTCTCGCGCACCCCGCTGCGCGAGGCGCTGCAGAAGCTTGAGGTGGAGGGCCTGGTCATCGGCCAGGCCAACCGGGGCATGGAGGTGGCGCCGGTCGCGCTGTCGGACGTGGAGAACTCGTACGCCCTGCGCCTGATGGTCGAGCCGGTGACGGTCGCGGCCATCGTGGCGCGGGTGACCGAGTCCGATGTCGCCGCGATGGCGGACGCGCTCGCGGAGATGGAGCGCCCGTCGATCTCGATCCACGAGTTCCAGGAGGCGCACTGGCGCTTCCACCGGGCCCTGCTCGACCGGTACCCGGAGGCGTTCACCGACCTGATCCGCACGCTGCACACCCGGATCTACCGCCACCAGCGGCTGTACTTCTCCCGGCCGGTGGCGTTGGCGGACTTCACCCGGCTCGACCAGGTATTCCTGGACGCGCTGCGCGACCACGACGGCGCGCGGGCCAAGCAGGTGCTGGAGTTCCACCTGCTCGACGCCGCGCTGGGCCTGGTGCGCGACGTCGACCCCACATACGCGTTCGACGCCCTGCCCGTGACGCTCGACGGCCTCGAGATCGAGGTCGACGGCCTGGCCCGCCCCGATCACGGCGGCCCGGTCGACATCCGGTGGCGGCGCGCCAACGCGGCGTCGCTGCCCGCGCTGGAGACAGCGAACCTGCGCTACCGCGCATAGCTCTGCGAAAGGAACCATCCCTTATGTCCGCGTACCGCGTGGGCCTCATCGTGCCCAGTTCCAACACGACCATGGAGACCGAGATCCCGGCGATGCTGCGTGCCCGCGCGGAGATCCGGCCGGAGACGTTCACCTTCCACTCCTCGCGCATGCGCATGAAGCACGTGACGCCGGAAGAACTCACCGCCATGGACAACGACTCGCTGCGCTGCGCGGTCGAGCTGGCCGACGCCCGCGTCGACGTCATGGCGTACGCCTGCCTGGTCGCGATCATGGCGCAGGGCCTGGGCTACCACCGCGACTCGGAGAAGCGCCTGGCGGAAGCCGCCCTTGCCGAGACGGGCGCGACCGCCCCGGTCGTGTCGTCGGCCGGCGCGCTCGTCGAGGCGTTGCAGCACCTCGGCGCCCAGCGGATCGCGGTGCTCGCGCCGTACATGAAGCCGCTGACCGCCACGGTGTGCGAGTACATCGAGGCGGAGGGCGTCAAGGTCGTCGACTCGATCAGCCTTGAGGTGCCGGACAACCTCGCCGTGGGCCGGCTGGACCCGGCGCAGCTCATCGAGCTGTCCCAGCGGGTCGACACATCCAACGCGGACGCCCTGGTGCTCAGCGCCTGCGTGCAGATGCCGTCCCTGCCGGTCCTCGACGCCGTGCAGCAGCTCTTCGACATCCCGGTCGTGTCGTCGGCGAGCGCCACGGTGTGGCAGATCCTGCGCCGCCTCGGCCTCGACCCGGTCGTCCCCCGCGCGGGCGTTCTGCTCGCCGGCTAGCGCCCGAGTCCGATCACCGTCAGTCACCGCTCGGAAACGTATTGATACCGCATGATGTAGCGATCCATCGTTCTACATCGATGTGGAGGCATCATGCGTTTCCGTCCCGTGCTGGCCACGCTCGCGTTGAGCCTGGTCAGTACCGCTGTCGTCGCCCTGCCGGCGTCGCCGGCCGCGGCCGCCCCCGTGAGTCAGTGGGGCTTCGCGTACTTCGACAACGCCACCCCGCCGGCCGGCTGGTTCACGCTCGACACCAGCCGGCAGTGGGGCACCTGGAAGACCGCTTTCCCGGCCGCCGTCGCGACCGGTACCCGCATCGCGACCGGCCGGTACTACGTCCGGTTCCCCTACCTGGCCGCGAGCGGGGCGGGCATCGTCCACGTGACCGCCGTCAACCGGACCGGCCAGTACTGCGAGACCGTGTTCACGCGGGACGCCGGCGCTGACCTGATCGTGGCCGTCGCCTGCTTCAGGCCCGGCGGCGCGCCGGACGACTCCCGCTTCACGGTGCTGTTCACCACCGGGTCCGGCGGCGGGATCGCGCTTTCCCCGGGCGGGTACGCGTTCGTCCGGTACGGCACCGCCGGCATCGTGGCGCAGGACAACTCGACCGGCGCCGGCAACGGCGCCGGCCCGATCGGCGTCGGCGCGTACGAGGTGAAGTTCCCCGGCGTGGCCGGGCGCGGGCTCTCCGGCAACCTGCAGGCCACGGCCATCGGGCCGAACGCCCAGCCGCGACGCTGCAAGATCGCCAAGTGGGGCGTGTCGGGTGCCGACGTCATCGCGTACGTGTTCTGCTTCGACGCGGCCGGCGTGCGCACGAACACCGAGTTCGCCGTGTCCTACCACCGGGAGCGGTCGGTCGTCGGCCCCTACCCGCCGAAGTACTTCGGCTACCTGTGGACGCCCGACCTGGCCGGGCCCAGCAACTACAACAACCTGTACGGCTTCGGGGCCAACACCGGCGCGCCCGTGATCGGCCTGCCGGGCCACTCCGCGTACCGGTTCCCGGGCGTCGGCGAGAAGGAGACGCACGCCCAGGTCACCGCGTACGGCGATGACCCGAACTACTGCACCATCTCGGGCTGGTCCGGCAGCCCGGACCTGACCCTCGGCACGGTCTGCTTCACCAACGCCGGCACGACCGCCCTCACCCCCTTCTTCGCCACCGCCACCTCCCGCCTCTAACCCCACCCGCCCCGCCTCTGCCCTGCCCGCGCCCCGGCTTGCCGCCGACGTTTGGGTGGTTTCGCGCCAAACCCGCACCCCGTAATACGCGCGGAACCACCCAAACGTCCGGTGGGAGCCGGGGCCGTCCCTTGTGGAGGGTGGGTTGTCACGGGCTCGTTGCGGAATTGTTACCGGGCGCAACATTTTTCGAAGTGCCGATGTCTTGTGTTGGCGTCACGGGCGGTAATACGTTGCCGGGCACAACAATTCGGCGGCACCTGGCAGAAAGGACCGGCGATGAGAAAAGGAATGGCTGCTCTCGCGGCCTTCGCCCTCATCACCACTGGCGGACTCACCGCATGCTCAGATGAGGGCAACGGCGGCTCGGGCGGCGGCACCGAGAAGAAGGCGAAGATCGGCGTCATCCTCCCGGACAGCGCCTCCTCGGCGCGGTGGGAGACCGCCGACCGGAAGTACCTTGAGGCGGCCTTCAAGGCGGCCGGCGTCGACTTCGAGATCAAGAACGCGCAGGGCGACAAGGCGCAGTTCCAGACGATCGCCGACCAGATGATCACCGGCGGCATCACCGTCCTGATGATCGTCAACCTTGACTCCGGCACCGGCAAGGCCGTGCTGGACAAGGCCAAGGCGCAGGGCATCGGCACGATCGACTACGACCGGCTGACCCTCAACGGCGGGGCTGACTACTACGTCAGCTTCGACAACGTGAAGGTCGGCACGCTGCAGGGTGAGGGCCTGGTCAAGTGCCTCACCGACGGCGGCGCGAAGAACCCGGTCATCGCCGAGCTCAACGGCTCGCCGACGGACAACAACGCGACCCTGTTCAAGCAGGGTTACGACGGCGTCCTCCAGCCCAAGTACGACTCCAAGGAGTACGTGAAGGGTCCGGACGAGTTCGTTCCCGACTGGAACAACACCCAGGCGGGCACGATCTTCGAGAACATGAT
Organism: Luedemannella helvata; assembly: GCF_039528415.1. Lineage (NCBI taxonomy): Bacteria > Bacillati > Actinomycetota > Actinomycetes > Micromonosporales > Micromonosporaceae > Luedemannella > Luedemannella helvata. The sequence continues at coordinate 5,343 of NZ_BAAALS010000007.1, read as the reverse complement.
GACCAAGACGTCGAACAAGATCGATGGCGTCCTGGCCGCGAACGACGGTCTCGGCAACGCCGCGATCGCCGTGCTCAAGCGCAACAAGCTCAACGGCAAGGTGCCGGTGACCGGGCAGGACGCCACGGTCCAGGGCCTGCAGAACATCCTCGTGGGTGACCAGTGCATGACCGTCTACAAGGCGATCAAGAAGGAGGCCGACGGCGCTGCCGAACTGGCCGTCGCGCTGGCCAACGGGCAGACCCCGACCGGGCTGACCACCGTGAAGGACACCGAGTCCGGCAAGGACGTGCAGTCCAAGCTGCTGGAGCCGGTGGCGATCTACAAGGACAACGTGAAGGACGTCGTCGCCGACGGCTACGTCACGAAGGAGGAGCTCTGCGCTGGCTCCTTCGCCGACCTGTGCACCAAGGCCGGCATCTCCTGAAGCAAGTAAGGTCCGCGCCGCACCGGGTCATGGCCCGGTGCGGCGCGGTGCCACGAGACGTGAGGGGGAGGCGAACGTGACATCCGAGGACACGCCGCTGCTCGAACTGCGGGGCCTGCATAAGAGCTTCGGCCCGGTGCAGGTGCTCCGGGACGTGGACTTCGCCATCAACGCCGGCGCGGTGACCGCACTCGTCGGCGACAACGGCGCCGGAAAGTCCACTCTGGTCAAGTGCATCAGCGGCATCTACGGGCACGACTCCGGCGAGTTCCTGTTCGACGGCCGACCGGTGAACATCCACGGGCCGCGCGACGCCGCCGCCCTCGGCATCGAGATCGTCTATCAGGACCTCGCGCTCTGCGACAACCTCGACATCGTGCAGAACATGTTTCTCGGTCGCGAGCGCCGGGTCGGTCTCGTCCTCGACGACGACACCATGGAGCAGCTCGCCGCCAAGACGCTGTCCGACCTGGCCGTGCGGACCGTGAAGAGCGTGCGCCAGCGGGTGTCGAGCCTGTCCGGCGGCCAGCGGCAGACCGTGGCCATCGCCAAGGCCGTGCTCTGGAACAGCCGGGTGGTCATCCTCGACGAGCCGACCGCCGCGCTGGGCGTCGCGCAGACCGCTCAGGTGCTGGAGCTGGTGCGCCGGCTCGCCGACAGCGGCCTGGCGGTCGTGCTCATCTCGCACAACATGAACGACGTCTTCGCGGTCGCCGACCGCATCGCCGCGCTCTACCTGGGCCGCATGGTGGCGCAGGTGAAGGCCAGCGAAGTCACGCACGCGCAGGTCGTCGAGCTGATCACGGCCGGCCGCAGCGGCAACCTGGGCCTGCCGCCCGAGAACGGGTCCTCCTCGAACGCGGATAACGGAGTCGAGTCATGACCAACGCGGGCACCACGCAGCCGGTGGCATCGCTGACCGCGCACGTCGCGGCGTACTGGCGCCGGGTGCGGGGCGGCGACATGGGCGCGCTGCCGGCCGTACTCGGGATTCTGGTCCTGGTTGTGGGGTTCTCCCTCGCGCGGCCGGTCTTCTTCTCCGCGACCAACTTCGCCAACCTGCTGTTCCAGGGCGCGGCCGTCACCGTGATCGCCATGGGCCTGATCTTCGTGCTGCTGCTCGGCGAGATCGACCTGTCGGCCGGCTACACGAGCGGCGTGTGCGCGTCGCTCGCCGCGATCCTCATGCTCGAACAGCACATGCCGTGGTACTTCGCCATCGCGATCGCGCTGCTCACCGGCGTCGTCACCGGCCTCGTGCTGGGCATGCTCGTGTCGAAGGTCGGCATCCCGTCCTTCGTCGTCACGCTGGCGGCGTTCCTGTCCTTCCAGGGCGTCCTGCTGCTCATCGTCAAGCAGGGCCAGATCATCTCGATCCAGGACTCGACCATCCTGAAGATCGGCAACAACAACCTGCCCATCTGGGCGGGCTGGGTGTTCTACGGCGTGTCCATCGCCGGCTACGCGGGCGTGCAGCTCTACCGCACGCTGCGGCGCTCCGCCAAGGGCCTGACCCGCGATCCGATGAGCCTGGTCGCGTTGCGCATCGGCGCGCTGGCCGTGGCCGGCGGCGTGGCCGTCTACATCCTCAACCTGGAGCGCTCGTTCAACCCGGCGCGCACCTCCCTGCGCGGCGTGCCGATCGTGGTGCCGATCGTGGTCATCCTCCTGGTCGCGCTGACGTTCGTGCTGAGCCGCACCACGTACGGCCTGCACCTGTACGCGGTCGGCGGCAACGTGGAGGCGGCCCGCCGCGCCGGCATCGCCACCGACCGGCTGCGCATCAGCGCCTTCGTGATCTGCTCGACGCTGGCCGCGATCGGCGGCATCATCGCCGCGTCGCGCGACAACTCCGTGAGCCCCACCTCGGGCGGCAGCAACGTGCTGCTCTACGCCGTGGGCGCGGCCGTCATCGGCGGCACCAGCCTCTTCGGTGGCAAGGGCCGGGTGCTCGACGCCGTGCTCGGCGGTGCGGTCGTGGCGATCATCGACAACGGCATGAACCTGCTCACCGAGTCGTCGTGGATCAAGTACGTGGTCACGGGCCTGGTCCTGCTGGCGGCCGCCGGCGTGGACGCGCTGTCCCGGCGGCGCGCGGCGGCCCGCGGCCTGAGCTAGAGCGGGCACATGCGGGCCGGTCCCACCCAGGAGGAAATCCGCCGTCACAACCTAGGCACGCTGCTGCGCTACGTGCACGTACGCGGACCGACGTCCCGGGCGGAGCTGACCGCCTCGCTCGGGCTCAACCGCAGCACGATCGGCGCGCTCACCGCCGACCTGGCGGCGGCGGGCCTGGTCACCGAGGAACTGCCCCGCGACCACGGGCGGACGGGGCGACCTTCGCTGGTCGTACGGCCGGAGCACGAGCGGGTCTACGCGTACGCCTTCACCGTCGAGGTCGACCGCCTCACGGCCGCCCGGGTGGGGCTGGGTGGCAAGGTGCTGGATCGCCGGGAGGTCCCGCGTCCCGCTGACGTGGTCGCGCCGCTCGTGGAGTTCATCCGTGAGACGGAGGCGTCCGTCCCGGCCGGCACCACGTGCGTGGGCAGCGGGGTGGCCGTCTGCGCGATGGCCCGCCATGACGACGGCCGGGTCTACCTGGGCGACGCCGCCGTCCTGGAGGAGGCGCTCGCCGCCGGGCTCGGCGGGGCGCTGTCCGAGTCGCGCACGTCGGCGCCGCCCGTGACGGTGCGCAACGTGGCCGACCTGGCCGCGCTCGCGGAGCACACGCGGGGCGTCGCCACCGGCTGCGACAACGTCATCTACCTGCACGGCGACGCGGGCATCGGCGGCGGGATCATCGCCGCCGGGCGCGCGATGACCGGGCACCGCGGCCACGGCGGCGAGGTCGGCCACATGGTCGTCAATCCGCAGGGCCGCGCCTGCGGTTGCGGCTCGCAGGGCTGCTGGGAGACGGAAATCGGGGAGTACGCGCTGCTGCGCGCCGCCGACCGCGACGGAAAGGGCCGGCAGGCCGTGACCGACGTGGTGGATGCCGCCCGGCGCGGCGATGTGGTGGCCCAGGCGGCCGTGCGTCAGGTGGGCCGGTGGCTCGGCTTCGGGGTGGCCAACCTGGTGAACATCATCAACCCCGAAATGGTCATCTTCGGTGGCTCGCTGCGCGAGGTGTACCTCGCCTCGGCCGCGCAGGTGCGCGAGCGGCTGACCCGCATGGCCCTGCCCGCCTGCCGCCAGCATGTCCGGTTGCGCACCCCTGACCTCGGCGATGACGCACCCTTGTTCGGCGCGGCTGAGCTGGCGTTCGAACGGTTGCTCGCCGACCCGCTCGACGCCGCGACGTCATGATGCGTTTGCTGCAAATATAGATGACTTTCGTAACCTCCACGCTATATCGCCTCGCTACCGTACGTGCTTGACGCGTCACTGAGGACGCGTCGATGCGCGAAAGGACCAAGGCGATGTTGACTGAGCAGGCCACCGCGAACACGGCGGACCGCGAGGCGCTGGAGAGCCTGATCGGCCCGGAGCGGGCGGCGCGGCTGCGGGAGGCGGCCGACAGCATCAAGGAGCGGCTCGGCGCCGGCGGCACCCTGTGGCATGTGAACTCCACGGGGGCCGGCGGCGGGGTGGCCGAGATGCTGCACACCGTGATCCCCCTGTATCGCAGTCTCGGGGTTCCGGCGAGGTGGGCGGTCATCGGCGGCGATGACCGCTTTTTTTCGATCACCAAGCGGCTGTACGGCGCCCTGTACGGCAGTATCGGCGACGGCGGTCCCCTCGGTGACGCCGAGCGCACCGACTACCTGGCCAACCTCACCACCGTGGCCGACGCGTTCCGCGAGCTGCTCGGCCCCGACGACATCGTGATCCTGCACGACTTCCAGACCACCGGCCTGATCGACCTGCTCGGCAAGGACGTCGCCGCGATGTACTGGCGCTGTCACGTCGGGGTCGACGAGCAGACCGAGGCCTCGACGCTCGGCTGGGACTTCCTCACCCCGCTCCTCGACCACGCCGACGGGCTGATCTTCTCGGTCGACTGGCACGTGCCGCCGCGCCTGCGCGAGCGCCCCGTGACCATCCTGCCGCCGTTCGTCGCGCCGTTCATCCCCAAGAACCGTGACCTCGCACCGGACGTCATCGCCACCGCCCTGGCCCGCAGCGGCCTCTCGACCGGACCCGCCCCCACCGAACCGACCACTGTGGACCTGGGTGGCAGACCGGTCCACCTGAACCACGCCGCCACGGTCGTGTCGGTCGGCCCACCCGAGCCCGGCCAGCCGATCGCCGCCCAGATCTCCCGCTGGGACCGGCTCAAGGACATGCACGGCGTGCTGGCCGCCTTCACCACCTTCGTGCCCGAGGGCTACCTGGCCCTCGTCGGACCCGACCCGGCCAGCATCCCGGACGACATCGAGCAGGGCGTCTGGTTCCAGCGCTGCGTCACCGACTGGCAGGCCCTGCCGCCCGACCTGCGCGCGCGCGTCGCCCTGATCTGCCTGCCCATGGCCGACCTCAGCGAGAACGCCGTACTGGTCAACGCCATCCAGCGGGCCGCCACCACGGTCACCCAGAAGAGCCTCGTGGAGGGCTTCGGCCTCACCGTCGCCGAGGCCATGCTCAAGTCGCGCGTCGTCGTCGCCAGCGCCGTCGGCGGCATCCGCGCCCAGATCACCCACGGCGACACCGGCCTGCTCGTCACCGACCCCACGGACCTGGCGACGTTCGGCTCCCTGGTGACAACGGCGCTCGCCGACACCCCCGAAAACCACACCATGGGCGTACGCGCGCGACGGCACATCCTGGACAACTTCCTCCCCGACCGAGAGGTGGTCACAACGGCCCAGATGATCACCACCTAACACCCCCCACCGCCCCGCGCGTTCCTCCCGCCCCCGCCCGCGCCGCGCGCTCCGCCCGCGCACCGCGCGCCGCCCGCGCACCGCGCGCCGCCC
>NZ_BAAALS010000006.1:183094-244773 GCF_039528415.1 Luedemannella helvata | reverse complement strand
CCCGCCACAAGCTGCAAAAAGGGCCCCCGACCAGCGGAAACGCCGGTCGGGGGCCTTCGTCGTCGGTCCCACTCAGTCACAGGGGGACCGCTCGATCACTCGTCCCGGCAATAGTCGGCAAAGTGCCGCGCTTTTGTTGACGGTTGAGGGACTGCCAAGCTCAGTCAGTGCGAGAGCGACGCTGTGCTGAGCATCCTGATCTTTGGCGAGGTGGCGGTTCGGCGCCGGGCCGGTTGCGTACGGAGGCCGCCTGCGCCGCCACTTGCCTAGATGTCACCCGCCGCGCCTGGGCCCTGGTGATCAACGCGACGGCGCTTATCTGGCAGGCCGCGAAGATCAGAATCGCGACGGTGGTGCAGGGCGCCCACCAGGTCGCGGTCCGGTCCGGCTCCCAGGCAAGCCCGATTGTGGACCAGTAAGCCTTGGGCAGTCCTCTGCTGAGCGTCGATGAGGCTTCCAGCGCAACCAACCAGGCGCCCGTCAGGAGTACGGCGGCCCGTCGCGGCAGTGCGTGGCGGGCCAGGTCGGCGACCACCCACGGGATCAGCGCCAGGTCGATGATCGGCAGGAACCATGCCCACAGCGCCCACGCGGGCCGTGACCGGGCGACGGCCTCGGGAAAGGCGTCCAGGTTGTGCCGCGCCCGATAGAGCCAGATGGCGAAGGAAACCAACAGGAGTACGCCAGCGATGTTCAGCAGGACGACGACATTTCCTGACAAAGCCACGTTGGCAAGCGCGATGGCCGAGTACCCGACGGTGGTCACGACCGCGGCGAGTGCCCATCGGCATAGGTCGTAGTAGGGACGCGTGTCTGGCGTGTGGACACTCCGGGTGGCGGGCGTGCCAGTAAACGTGAGAAGCCTTCGTGTCGGATCGGGGTGTCGGCCCCCTAATTATTGGCCGAATGGCTAGTTTCACCGGGTCACCGGGCAGACGTGCGAGTCGAGGGTTTCAGCCCGCCGCAGCCTGTGGCAGCATGCCAGGAAGTTGATATGACGGGTGCAGCCTGCATTTTGTTGGGAGGGTGGCATGGGCCAGCAAGACTCGGGCCACAAGGAGCGGCGACGGATGCTCCGCAGCAAGGTCGCACGGATTCTCCTCGTGTCCGCGTTTGGCGTGCTGACCGTCAGCGCCGGCTTCGCGTCCCGACCCATCACCTACATGTTGGTTGACACGACCTGGAGCGTCGGCGAGGCGACCAGTTCGGTTCCGCTTGACTGAGGTCGGGCGGCTTCGGGGCCGATAGCTGGGAGCGCCGGTGTCATTTGTTCGAGTTCCGGTCCGCCGGTCGGCCCAACTGGCCTGGTTCGTCACGGCCCCGTTGGCGGCGATCGCCATCGCGGTGTTCGTGCCGCTGGCGGCGGCCGTTCCGGCGCGTCCGGCGGACGTGCCCAAGGCGATCGCGCTCTGCGCGCTGTTCATCGCGGCTGAGGCGACTCTGCTGCACTTCACCGTCCGGCGCCAGGCCGTGTCGGTCTCGTTCGCCGAGATCCCCCTGCTGCTCAGCTTCTTCTTCCTGCCACCGTCGCTGGTCCTGCTGGCCCGGCTCGTCGCGCTCGTCCTGGCGAACAGCATCCGCCGCGTACCCGTGGTGAAGATGTGCTTCAACGTCGCCTGCATCGCGGCGGCGACGGTCGTCGCCAACACGATCGTGGTGGCCGCCGGTCCCCTCAATGACCGCGGCCCCCGCACCTGGCTCGTGCTCTCCGCGAGCGTCGCCGTCACGTCGATCGTGAGCCTGCTGGCCGTTCTCGCGATCGTGGCCCTCATGCAGGGCCGGATGAGCCTGCCGGCGCTGACCCGCACCGCCGTCACCGCGCTCGCGGTCAACGCGGTGAACATCATGGTCGGCCTCGTGGTGCTGCTCGTGTTGCAGGCTTCGCCCTGGTCCGTGCTGCTCCTGCTCGGTCTCGGCGGCGTCCTGATCGTGGTCTACCGGTCGTACGCGCAGTTCGCGCGCCAGCACAAGAGCCTCGGCGAGCTGTACGAGCTGACCCGCGCGATCGGGGAGTCCAGCCGGGACGGGTCGCTGCCGGACGCGTTGCTCGGCCGGGTCCGCGAGCTGATGGGCGCCGAGTACGCGACGCTGTGGCTGCCGGCCCAGGGCCGTCATCCGGAGGTCCTGCTCACCTCCCGCGTGGACGATCACGGCCTGCTCGACGTCACCGGTACCCCCGACGCTCTGCGGTTGAGGGCGAGCGCGGAGGGCCTGACGATCGCCGTGGGCGCCCGGCTCGGCGACGACCGGGCGCGCGCCCTGCTGCGCGAGTCGGGTGCCAAGGAGGCCATCGTCGTGCCGCTGCGCTCCGGGGCGGCCGTCATCGGCACGCTGGAGGTCGTCAACCGGCTCAACGACGTCAGCACCTTCACCCCGGACGACGTGCGGCTGATCGAGACGCTCGCCGCGCACGTGTCCGTGGCCGTGGAGAACTCGCGGCTGGTCGAGCGGCTGCGCTTCGACGCCTACCACGACGCGCTGACCGGGCTGCCGAACCGCCGCCGGATGCTCGACGCGCTGGAGGAGGCGGTCAAGGTCCGCGCGCCCGGCGAGGTCGTGGCGCTGCTGCTGTTCGACGTGGACGGGCTGCGCGACGTCAACGACTCTCTCGGGTACGCGGCCGGCGACCAGCTCGTCGCCGAGGTCGCCCGACGGCTGCGGGCGATGGCCCCGGCGGCCGCCCTCGTCGGCCGCGCCGGCGGCGACGAGATCGCCGTAACGCTGCGCCTGCGCAACGCCGACGCGGCCGTCTCGCTGGCCCGCGAGCTGCGCGAGCAGGTGCGCCACCTGAGCATGGACATGGGCTCGGTCAGCCTCGAACTGGACACCGCGGTCGGCATCGCCCTGCACCCCGACCACGGCACCGACCCGGACATCCTGCTCCAGCGGGCGGACCTGGCCAACCACGCGGCCAAGCAGCTCAGCCTGCCGATCCAGGTCTACCACGCGAGCCTAGAGTCGCGGGCCGTGCAGCGGCTCAGCCTCGCCGCGGACCTGCGCCGCGCGATCGAGTCGGCAGAGCTTGAGGTGTACTTCCAGCCGAAGGTCACGCTGGCCGGCCGCCGGGTCATCGGCGTCGAGTGCCTGGCCCGCTGGGAGCACCCCACGCACGGTCACGTCCCGCCCACGGAGTTCGTCGCGGTCGCCGAGCGGACCGGCCAGCTGGGCCGCCTCACCGAGCTGGTCCTGCACGAGGGGTTGCGCCGCTGCCGCGACTGGATCGACGCCGGCCGGCCGCTGGCCGTGGCGGTCAACATCTCGCCGCGCACGCTCATGGACGCGGCCTTCCCCGCCCGGGTCGGGGAGCTGCTGCGCGAGCATGACGTTCCGGCCCACCTGCTGACCTTGGAGATCACCGAGGACGGCATGGTCGGTGAGACCGAACGCCCACTGCCCGCGCTGCGCAAGCTTGAGGAAATGGGCGTACGGCTCGCCGTCGACGATTTCGGCACGGGGTACTCGTCGCTGTCCTACCTGCGCAGCCTTCCCGTGCACGAGGTCAAGATCGACCAGTCGTTCGTGCAGGGAATGGCGACCGACCCGGGCGACCTGGCGATCGTGCGGGCGGTCGTCGACCTCGCCCGGCACTTCGGGCTCACGGCGGTCGCCGAGGGCGTGGAGAGCGAGCTCACCCTGTCGCTGCTGGAGGAGGTCGGCTGCGACGTCGGCCAGGGCTACCTGTTCAGCCGCCCGCTGCCGCACGAGCGCTTCGAGGCGTGGCTGGCCGCCCAGACCGAGCCCGACCCGGTACCCGTGGGGGTCCTGGGACACGGCGGTGGCGAGATCCGCCGGTTGCGCGCCGTGAACTGATCTCCCGCACGTGATCCGGGGCACCCCGCAGGACGTACGGGCGGATCTGATTTCACGATGCGCCGCGCGTTGTGTACTCTTACCCGAGCGACCGGACCGGTGGTTCTGGTGTGCCCCCTTAGCTCAGTCGGCAGAGCGTCTCCATGGTAAGGAGAAGGTCTACGGTTCGATTCCGTAAGGGGGCTCTCCGCACGTCTCGGCGGTGTAGCTCAGATGGCAGAGCAAGCGGCTCATAATCGCTGTGTCGCCGGTTCGATTCCGGCCACCGCTACGATGGACACCTGATCGGTGTTCAGACCCTAGGTACCAACGAGGAAGGCACACGGCCGTGGCCAAGGCGACCGACATTCGTCCAAAGATCACGATGGCGTGTGTGGACTGCAAAGAGCGCAACTACATCACCAAGAAGAACCGCCGCAACGACCCGGACCGCATTGAGCTGAAGAAGTTCTGCCCGCGTTGCGGCAAGCACACCGCACACCGCGAGACCCGCTGAGCGCGTCCGCACCATCGCCTTCCGACGGCGCCCGCCAGGCATGAGCCCGGCGGGCGCTGTCGTGTCCGGCGCGGTCGCATAAGCTCTCGCCATGCCGTTGGACGCCAGCCTGACCGGAAAGTCGTATCCGCCCTCCCCGCCCTACGAGGTGGGCCGGGAGAAGATCCGGGAGTTCGCCGACGCGATCGGCGCGCCCGAGGCCGCCTACCGCGACGTGGCGGCCGCCAAGGAGCTCGGACATCCGGACGTGATCGCCCCACCCACGTTCCCGGTGATCTTCAGCGGGACCATCAATGACACGCTGATCGCGGATACCGCGCTCGGTCTGGACTTCAGCCGGGTCGTCCACGGCGACCAGCGGTTCGCGTACGTGCGCCCGGTGCGGGCGGGGGACCGGCTGGTGTGCCGGGCCACGATCGAGGACATTCAGTCCCGGGTCGGCAACGACTTCATCACCACCAGGGGCGAAATTTCCACCGAGGACGGCGAGCCCGTCCTCACGCTGTGGTGCCGGCTCGTCGTGCGGGGAGAGTGACCGATGTTGCAGCAGGGAACCCAACTGCCAGTCCAGACGTACCAGGTGACGCGCGCGGACCTGGTCCGGTACGCGGGCGCCTCCGGCGACTTCAACCCGATCCACTGGAACGACCGGGTCGCCACCGCCGTGGGCCTGCCGGGGGTGATCGCCCACGGGATGTTCACGATGGCGCTGGCGGGACGCGCCGTCACCACCTGGACGGGCGACCCCGGCTCGATCGTCGAGTACAGCGTCCGGTTCGCCCGCCCGCTCGTGGTCCCGGACGACGACGAGGGCACGCAGGTGCAGGTCGCCGGGGTCGTGAAGGCGGTCGACGAGGAAGGCCGCGCGCAACTGGACCTTACGGTGACGTGTGGCGGCGAGAAGGTGCTCACCCAGGCCAAGGCGCTGGTACGCCAGGGGTAGGCACCCGGGAAGGGTGGCGGGTTGGGAGTTTGCGACACCTACCCGTACACTGGTCCGCCGTGGGGTGAGTGGCGTCTGTCTCTCGCTTCGCAAAGGGGTGTGGCGCAATTGGTAGCGCAGCGGTCTCCAAAACCGCAGGTTGCAGGTTCGAGTCCTGTCGCCCCTGCGCCGAAGGCCTGCACACTGGTGCTTAACGGGTCTTCACCGGCGCTGCCGACGTCCCGTGAGCGCGGTGCGCTGGCAGCGGAGCTCCCGGTGATTGGGAGCGACATACCACCCGTGCCGGAGCGCTCAGCGAGGTAATGCTGAAGCCGGCTGGAGACGAAAGTAGGACGACGTGGCCGACAGCAAGCGCCGCGGCGACGACCCCGAGGCTGAGGGCGCCGGCGGTTCCGACGCCGAACTCGAGGAACTGCTTGAGGAGTCTGAGGACGAGACCCCCGAGCGCGCCGAGAAGGCCGAGCGTAAGAGCGCCGTGGAGTCGTTCGAGCGCCGCAGCACGAAGCCGGGCGAGAAGGGCCCTGGTCTTTTTGGGCGGTTTACCCGATTTGTTCGCGAGGTTGTCGCCGAACTGCGTAAGGTCATCTGGCCGACCCGCAAGGAGTTGCTGACCTACACCAGCGTCGTCATCGTTTTCGTGGTGATCATGCTGAGCATCGTGGGCCTGCTTGACCTGGGTTTCGCCAAGGTGCTGCTGGCGATCTTCGGCGCTTAGTACGGAAACATGTGTCTCCCGCCCGTAGGGGGCGGGAGTGGCAGGGAAGAGAGTCAGCGTGCCCGAGTACGACGAGACCGGCCAGACCGACACGATCGCCGAGCCGTCGGAGGGTGTTGAGGCCGCTGCCGCCACCGAGCAGGTGCCGGTGGTGGAGGCCGTGGAGTCGGACGACGACTTCGACCCGGTCGCCGAGCTGCGTCAGAAGCTGCGCTTCGCGCCCGGTGACTGGTTCGTCGTGCACTCCTACGCCGGCTACGAGAACAAGGTCAAGACCAACCTCGAGACCCGCATCACCAGCCTCGACATGGAGGACTACATCTACCAGGTCGAGGTGCCGACCCGGGAAGAGGTCGAGGTCAAGAACGGCAAGCGGACCCAGGTCCAGAACAAGGTCTTCCCGGGCTACATCCTGGTCCGCATGGAGCTGACCCCCGAGTCGTACTCCTGCGTGCGGAACACGCCCGGCGTCACCGGCTTTGTCGGCGCCACCGACCGCGCCGACCGCCCCGCGCCGCTCTCCCTCGACGAGGTGCTGAAGTGGCTCGCGCCTGCCGCCGAGACGGAGAAGAAGGCCGCCAAGCCGGGCGTCAAGGTGCTCGACTTCGAGGTCGGCGACTCGGTCACCGTCATCGACGGCCCGTTCGCCTCGCTCCCCGCGACGATCAGCGAGATCAACGCGGACCAGCAGAAGCTCAAGGTCCTGGTCTCCATCTTCGGCCGCGAGACGCCGGTGGAGCTCAACTTCAACCAGGCCTCGAAGATCTGAGTACGGGTCACCGGCGGGCGTACTCCGCCGGTGCGGTACCCTGAAACGTCCGGCTGTGCACGGCGGCTTTGCCGTGCCCGTCTTCCGGACGATCACCATCCGCCCAGGATCAGGAAAGAATCATGCCTCCGAAGAAGAAGAAGCTCGTCAAGACCTTCACGCTTCAGCTGCCGGCAGGCCAGGCCACCCCGGCGCCGCCCGTCGGCCCGGCGCTCGGTCAGCACGGCGTCAACATCATGGAGTTCGTGAAGGCGTACAACGCCCGGACCGAGTCCCAGCGGGGCGACATCGTCCCGGCTGAGATCAGCGTCTACGAGGACCGTACGTTCACGTTCGAGCTGAAGACGCCGCCCGCCGCCCGGCTGCTGATCAAGGCCGCTGGCATCCCGAAGGGCTCCGGCACGCCGCACTCGGCCAAGGTCGGCTCGATCACGCAGGCTCAGCTGCGCGAGATCGCCGAGAAGAAGATGGCCGACCTCAACGCGAACGACGTGGACGCCGCCGCGAAGATCATCGCCGGCACCGCGCGTTCCATGGGCATCACCGTCAAGGACTGACCGTCCTCTTAAGCGTGGGAGGGGCACTTTCGCGGCCCCGACACAGACCACAGGAGAACTGACTCATGCAGCACAGCAAGGGCTACCGCAAGGCGGCCGAAAAGATCGACAAGTCGAAGCTGTACGTCCCGATCGAGGCGATCAAGCTCGCCAAGGAGACGACGACCACCAAGTTCGACGCCACCGTCGAGGTCGCCATGCGCCTCGGTGTCGACCCCCGCAAGGCGGACCAGATGGTCCGCGGCACGGTCAACCTGCCCCACGGCACCGGTAAGACCGCCCGCGTGATCGTGTTCGCCGCCGGCGCGAAGGCCGACGAGGCCACCGCCGCGGGTGCCGACGTGGTCGGCAGCGACGACCTGGTCGCCCGCATCCAGGAGGGCTGGCTCGACTTCGACGCCGCGATCGCCACGCCCGACCAGATGGCCAAGATCGGCCGGATCGCGCGGATCCTGGGCCCGCGCGGCCTCATGCCGAACCCGAAGACCGGCACGGTGACCATGGACGTCACCAAGGCGGTCCAGGACATCAAGGGCGGCAAGATCACCTTCCGGGTCGACAAGCACTCGAACCTTCACCTGATCATCGGTAAGGCCAGCTTCAGCGCCGAGCAGCTCGTCGACAACTACGCCGCCGTCCTCGACGAGGTCCTGCGCGCCAAGCCGTCCGCGGCGAAGGGCAAGTTCCTCAAGAAGGTCTTCGTGACCACCACGATGGGCCCCGGCATCCAGATCGACCCGAACGTCACGCGCAACCTGCGCGAGACCACGGAGTCCTGAGCCGCTCCCGTCGCAGCATCCGGAAGGGCCGTCCCACTACGGGGCGGCCCTTCCGCTGTCCCCGCCCATCCACGAGGCCTCCGGCGACCTCAACCCAACCCGGCCGCGACCCGGCCGCGACCCGGCGCCATCCGACCCGGCTCGCGACCCCGGCCAGCGCTTCGCCAAAGTCGCGCATTTGGCGAAGCGGTACACCCACCTCCCCGCCAAATGCATGAACGTGGCGAACCGGAGGGCTGGCCGCCTCGCCATAGTCGTGGTTTTGGCGGGTGGGAGGGCTGGCCGCCTCGCCATAGTCGTGGTTTTGGTGGCTGGGAGGGCTGGCCGCCTCGCCATTGTCGTGGTTTTGGCGGGTGGGAGGGCTCGCCGCCTCGCCAATGACGTGACTTTGGCGACCCAGGCCGTCCGTCATCTCACCACATGCGTGACTTAGCGGGGATCAGGTAGCTCGACCTGACGATCACGCCCTCCGCAGGGCGCCCGGGGCGCCGAGACGGCGCCCGGACGGTCGAATTCCAGCGCTATGGCGCCATCGCGTCGAGATCCCGGTCCAGTTTCCAGCGCCAGGGTGCCTTATTGCAGGACTTTCGTCCCGCGTTTGGTGGCTGGGTGCCTTAGCGCTGGAATGCCGTCCCGCATCCGGTGGCCATCGCGCCGTAGCGCCGCAACCCCGGCGCCGGAGCGGAGCCGGCAGGCACGACCCGTACACGGCACCCAGCCGCACGCGGGCCTGGGGGTGGTCAGGCGCCGATTTGGTGCCTGGCCCGCCACGGCGTACATTTATTGCGAAGTTCCACCCAAAGACCGCTGGTCACCGTGTCGCAAGCACGGTCGAAGGTCCTGTTGACGCAGGCGGCCCGCGCAGGATGGACGGTCAGCGTCAAGGTGCGATCAGCGCCTGTCCCGCCCCGTGCGCCCTGCGCCGGGGCGTTTTCGTTGCCAGGGCCGCCGATGAACGGCCAGCCGAGTAGAGCAACGAAAGGAGGGACATGGCGGACAAGCCGGTTCGGGCCGACAAGGCCACCGCTGTCGCGGAGCTCACCGAGAGCTTCCGGTCGTCCACGGCGACCGTGCTGACGGAGTACCGCGGCCTCACGGTCGCGCAGCTCAAGCAGCTGCGGCGCTCCATGGGCGCCGACACCACGTACGCGGTCGCGAAGAACACCCTCGCGAAGCGTGCCGCGACGGACGCGGGCATCACGGGCCTCGACGATTTGTTCACCGGTCCTACCGCGCTCGCCTTCGTGTCCGGCGATGTCGTTGAGGCGGCGAAGGGCCTTCGCGAGTTCGCGAAGACCAACCCGCTCCTCGTCATCAAGGGCGGGGTCTTCGAGGGCAAGGCGATGACGGCGGACGAGATCCGCAAGCTCGCCGACCTCGAGTCCCGCGAGGTGCTGCTGGCCAAGCTGGCCGGCGCCATGAAGGGCAACCTCAGCAAGGCCGCCGCGCTGTTCCAGGCGCCGCTGGCCAAGACCGCCCGCCTGGCGGCCGCGCTGCAGGACAAGCGTGAGAAGGACTCGGCCTGACGGCCGGAGCCGTGGTTTCCGGTGAGGACCGGAAGGCCCATTGGCTTGGCCTGACGGCCGGAGCCGTGGTTTCCGGTGAGGACCGGAAGGCCCATTGGCTCGGCCTGACGGCCGGAGCCGTGGTTTCCGGTAAGGACCGGAAGGCCCATTGGCTCAGCCTGACCTGGTCGGGCTCCCAAAGACTAGTGAGATCCAACGAAAGGAAGTCGCCACCATGGCGAAGCTGAGCACCGACGAACTGCTTGAGACCTTCAAGGAGATGACCCTCATCGAGCTTTCGGACTTCGTGAAGAAGTTCGAGGAGGTCTTCGAGGTAACCGCCGCGGCCCCGGTCGCCATTGCCGCTGCCGGCGGTGGCGGTGGCGCGGCCGAGGCCCCCGCCGAGGAGGAGAAGGACGAGTTCGACGTCATCCTCGAGTCGGACGGCGGCAAGAAGATCAACGTGATCAAGGTCGTCCGCGAGCTGACCGGTCTGGGCCTCAAGGAGGCCAAGGACCTCGTCGAGGCCGCCCCGAAGCCGATCCTTGAGAAGGCCAACAAGGAGAACGCCGACAAGGCCAAGGCGAAGCTCGAGGCCGAGGGCGCCAAGGTCACCCTCAAGTAATCTCGCGCTCCGCGCGTCGGTGGGCGCCCTCCGCATGGAGGGCGCCCACCGTGTTTCTATCGTTGCTGTCGGGTTAAAGGATCATTCTTTTGTACCGATTTGATCCGTCTCATGACCGTCACATGGTCCAGGGCCCTTGACGCGGCGCGATGCGCCATGCACGCTGAATCCGCAACGCCTTACGGGGCGGTGCGACGGCCCCCTAGATTCACAGCACAGCTGACCGCTTGCACGGATGACGCGCCGCGGTCGCGATCCACGGGAGTCGCCTGGTACGGATAGCGGAGGACGGGTCCGGCGGAAAATCGGACACGTTTGGGAGCACGTGCGCAGGTGACTTGCCAGCGGGTAGCCCGGCGGCTACACTGCTAGTTTGCGCTGCCTCCTCATTTGGCCTCTGCCGGTCATGTCCTTTTATGGGCTATTTCCGAACGGGGTCTGTTGGGGTGCTCGCGAAACGGCCGTTGCACCACAGGTCCTCGGAAGGACGCATCTTGGCAGCTTCCCGCCCTGCGAAGACCAGTCAATCAAGCGCATACGCTCCTCGCCGAATTTCTTTCGGCCGGATTACGGAACACCTGGAGGTGCCCAACCTCCTCGCCATCCAAACCGAGTCGTTCGACTGGTTGGTGGGCAACGAGGCCTGGGCGCAGCGGTGGGCCGGGGATCCGCATGCACGGAGCGGGTTGGCTGAGATCCTTGACGAGATTAGTCCTATTGAGGACTTTTCTGGCACTATGTCCCTCTCCTTCAGCGCACCGCGCTTCGACGAGGTCAAGGCCTCGATCGAGGAGTGCAAGGAGAAGGACCTCACCTACTGCGCCCCGCTCTTCGTCACCGCCGAGTTCACCAACCACTCGACGGGTGAGATCAAGAGCCAGACGGTGTTCATGGGTGACTTCCCGATCATGACCCCGAAGGGCACGTTCATCATCAACGGCACCGAGCGTGTCGTCGTGAGCCAGCTCGTCCGGTCACCGGGTGTCTACTTCTCCAAGGAGCCCGACAAGACGTCCGACCGGGACATCACCACGGTGAAGGTGATCCCGAGCCGTGGCGCCTGGCTCGAGTTCGATATCGACAAGCGCGACACGGTCGGCGTCCGCATCGACCGCAAGCGTCGTCAGGCTGTCACCGTCCTGCTCAAGGCGATCGGTTGGAGCAACGACCGCATCCGCGAGCACTTCGGTTGGTCCGAGCTGATGATGACGACCCTCGAGAAGGACCACATCGCCAGCCAGGATGAGGCCCTGCTCGACATCTACCGCAAGCTGCGCCCGGGCGAGCCGCCGACGCGCGAGAACGCCCAGACCCTGCTCGACAACCTCTTCTTCAACCCGAAGCGGTACGACGTCGCGCGGGTGGGTCGCTACAAGTTCAACAAGAAGCTCGAGCTCGACCTGCCGATCACCACCGGGGTGCTGACGGAGGACGACATCGTCGCCACCGTGGCCTACCTGTGCCGGCTGCACGCCGGCGAGGAGGGCTACGAGGCGGACGACATCGACCACTTCGGCAACCGCCGCCTGCGCACCGTGGGTGAGCTGATCCAGAACCAGGTCCGGGTCGGCCTGTCCCGCATGGAGCGGGTCGTCCGGGAGCGGATGACCACTCAGGACGTCGAGGCGATCACGCCGCAGACCCTGATCAACATCCGCCCGGTGGTCGCGGCCATCAAGGAGTTCTTCGGTACCTCCCAGCTGTCGCAGTTCATGGACCAGACCAACCCGCTCGCGGGTCTGACCCACCGTCGCCGCCTGTCGGCGCTCGGCCCGGGTGGTCTGTCGCGTGAGCGCGCCGGCTTCGAGGTGCGTGACGTTCACCCGTCGCACTACGGCCGCATGTGCCCGATCGAGACGCCGGAAGGCCCGAACATCGGCCTCATCGGCGCGCTCTCCACGTTCGCGCGGGTCAACCCGTTCGGTTTCATCGAGACGCCGTACCGCAAGGTCGAGAACGGCAAGGTGACCGAGCAGATCGACTACCTCACGGCGGACGAGGAGGACCGGCACGTCATCGCGCAGGCGAACGAGCCGCTCAAGAGCGGCGGCGAGTTCACCAACGCGCGCGTGCTCGTGCGCCGCAAGGGCGGCGAGGTCGACTACGTGACGCCGGACGCCGTGGACTACATGGACGTCTCGCCGCGCCAGATGGTGTCGGTCGCGACCGCCATGATCCCATTCCTGGAGCACGACGACGCCAACCGCGCGCTCATGGGCGCGAACATGCAGCGCCAGGCCGTGCCGCTGGTGAAGGCCGAGTCGCCGCTGGTGGGCACCGGCATGGAGTACAGGGCGGCCGTCGACGCCGGTGACGTGGTCGTCGCCGAGGTCGCCGGCGTGGTCGAGGACCTGTGCGCCGACTACGTGACGGTGCACCAGGACGACGGCCACCGTCGTACGTACCTGCTGCACAAGTTCCGGCGGTCGAACGCGGGCTCCTGTGTGAACCAGAAGCCGGTGGTGTTCGAGGGCGACCGGGTCGAGGCCGGCCAGGTCATCGCGGACGGACCGTGCACCGACGAGGGCGAGATGGCACTCGGGCGCAACCTGCTCGTGGCCTTCATGACCTGGGAGGGGCACAACTACGAGGACGCGATCATCCTGTCGCAGCGCCTCGTGCAGGAGGACGTCCTCACCTCGATCCACATCGAGGAGCACGAGGTCGACGCCCGCGACACGAAGTTGGGTCCGGAGGACATCACCCGCGACATCCCGAACGTCAGCGAGGAGATGCTCGCCGACCTCGACGAGCGCGGCATCATCCGGATCGGTGCCGAGGTCGTCCCCGGCGACATCCTGGTCGGCAAGGTCACGCCCAAGGGCGAGACGGAGCTGACCCCGGAGGAGCGGCTGCTGCGCGCCATCTTCGGCGAGAAGGCCCGCGAGGTCCGCGACACGAGCCTCAAGGTCCCACACGGCGAGTCGGGCACGGTCATCGGCGTTCGCACGTTCTCCCGCGAGGAGGGCGACGAGCTGCCGCCGGGCGTCAACGAGCTGGTCCGCGTCTACGTCGCCCAGAAGCGCAAGATCCAGGACGGCGACAAGCTCGCCGGCCGGCACGGCAACAAGGGTGTCATCTCCAAGATCCTTCCGGTCGAGGACATGCCGTTCCTTGAGGACGGCACCCCGGTCGACATCGTGCTCAACCCGCTCGGCGTGCCGAGCCGGATGAACATCGGCCAGGTCCTCGAGACCCACCTCGGGTGGGTGGCGAAGACCGGCTGGAAGGTCGAGGGCGAGGACGCCGCGTGGAAGTCCGCGCTGAAGGCGATCAACGCGCACGAGTCCGAGCCGGACACGAACGTGGCGACGCCGGTCTTCGACGGCGCCAAGGAGGAGGAGATCAGCGGCCTGCTGGCCTCCACCCTGCCGAACCGCGACGGCACCCAGATCGTGGGTTCGTCCGGCAAGGCGCGCCTGTTCGACGGCCGCAGCGGCGAGCCGCTGCCGGACCCGATCGCGATCGGCTACATCTACATCCTCAAGCTGAACCACCTGGTCGACGACAAGATCCACGCTCGCTCGACCGGTCCGTACTCGATGATCACGCAGCAGCCGCTGGGTGGTAAGGCGCAGTTCGGTGGCCAGCGGTTCGGCGAGATGGAGTGCTGGGCCATGCAGGCCTACGGCGCCGCGTACGCGCTGCAGGAGCTGCTGACCATCAAGTCCGACGACGTCGTCGGCCGGGTGAAGGTCTACGAGGCCATCGTCAAGGGCGAGAACATTCCGGAGCCCGGCATTCCGGAGTCGTTCAAGGTTCTGCTCAAGGAGCTGCAGTCGCTCTGTCTCAACGTCGAGGTCCTCTCCAGTGATGGGGTGGCCCTGGAGATGCGCGAGACGGACGACGAGGTCTTCCGGGCCGCGGAGGAGCTGGGCATCGACCTCTCCCGGCGACCGAACGAAGGCGCGATCAGCGTCGACGAAGTCTGATTGGGACCGGTCCGGGTCGCCACGGCGGCCCGGACCGCAGCCCCTCCTGAACCACCAGACGAGCTACTGAGATTCGAGGGATAGCCGAAGTGCTCGACGTCAACTTCTTCGACGAGCTCCGCATCGGTCTCGCCACCGCGGACGATATCCGTCAGTGGTCGCACGGCGAGGTCAAGAAGCCGGAGACCATCAACTACCGCACCCTCAAGCCCGAGAAGGACGGCCTCTTCTGCGAGAAGATCTTCGGCCCCACCCGGGACTGGGAGTGCTACTGCGGTAAGTACAAGCGGGTCCGCTTCAAGGGCATCATCTGTGAGCGCTGCGGCGTCGAGGTGACCCGGGCGAAGGTCCGCCGTGAGCGCATGGGCCACATCGAGCTGGCCGCGCCGGTCACCCACATCTGGTACTTCAAGGGCGTCCCGAGCCGGCTGGGCTACCTGCTCGACCTCGCCCCCAAGGATCTCGAAAAGATCATTTACTTCGCTTCGTACGTGATCACGAGCGTGGACACCGAGGCGCGCCAGCGCGACCTCCCCACGCTGGAAGCGGAGATCATCGCGGAGAAGCGGCATGCCGAGAACGGCCGCGACGCCGAGATCGAGAAGCGGGCCGCGAAGCTGGAGGCCGACCTGGCCGAGCTTGAGGCCGAGGGCGCCAAGAGCGACGTGCGCCGCAAGGTCAAGGAGGCTGGCGAGCGGGAGATGCGCCAGATCCGCGACCGGGCCCAGCGCGAGGTCGACCGGCTCGACGAGGTGCTCGACACCTTCCGCAAGCTCGACTCGAAGCAGCTCATCACGGACGAGCTGCTCTACCGCGAGCTGCGCGACCGGTTCGGCGAGTACTTCACCGGCCACATGGGCGCCGAGGCGATCAAGTCGCTGGTGGAGAACATGGACCTCGACGCCGAGGCCGAGAACCTGCGCGAGACCATCCGTACGGGCAAGGGACAGCGGAAGATCCGCGCGCTCAAGCGCCTCAAGGTGGTCGCCGCGTTCCTCAACACGACCAACTCGCCGCTCGGCATGGTCCTCGACTGCATCCCGGTCATCCCGCCGGACCTGCGGCCGATGGTCCAGCTCGACGGTGGCCGGTTCGCCACGAGCGACCTCAACGACCTGTACCGCCGGGTCATCAACCGCAACAACCGCCTCAAGCGACTGATCGACCTCGGCGCTCCCGAGATCATCGTCAACAACGAGAAGCGGATGCTGCAGGAGGCCGTCGACGCGCTCTTCGACAACGGCCGCCGTGGCCGCCCGGTGACGGGTCCCGGTAACCGTCCGCTGAAGTCGCTGTCCGACATGCTCAAGGGCAAGCAGGGCCGGTTCCGCCAGAACCTGCTGGGCAAGCGCGTCGACTACTCGGGCCGGTCCGTCATCGTCGTCGGCCCGCGGCTGAAGCTGCACCAGTGCGGCCTGCCCAAGCAGATGGCGCTGGAGCTGTTCAAGCCGTTCGTGATGAAGCGCCTGGTGGACCTCAACCACGCGCAGAACATCAAGTCGGCCAAGCGCATGGTCGAGCGTCAGCGCCCGGTCGTGTGGGACGTGCTGGAGGAGGTCATCGGCGAGCACCCGGTCCTGCTCAACCGCGCGCCGACCCTGCACCGCCTCGGCATCCAGGCCTTCGAGCCGCAGCTGGTCGAGGGCAAGGCCATCCAGATCCACCCGCTCGTCTGCACCGCGTTCAACGCGGACTTCGACGGCGACCAGATGGCCGTGCACGTGCCGCTGTCGGCGGAGGCGCAGGCCGAGGCCCGCGTGCTCATGCTGTCGTCGAACAACATCCTCAAGCCGGCCGACGGCAAGCCCGTGACCATGCCCACGCAGGACATGATCATCGGCCTGTACCACCTGACCCACCTCAAGGAGGACGCGCTCGGCGCTGGCCGGGCGTTCTCCTCCGAGGCCGAGGCCCGGATGGCCTACGACGCGGGCGAGCTGCACCTGCAGGCCCCGATCACGATCCGCCTGCCGGAGGTCGTCGGCATCGAGAACGGCGCCGGCAAGCCGGCCTGGGAGGAGCCCGAGGGCTTCCAGCCGGGCGACACCGTGATCGCGCAGACGACGCTCGGCCGGGTGCTGTTCAACGAGACGCTCCCCGTGGCGTACAAGTTCATCAACTACGAGATCCGCAAGAGCCAGCTGTCGGCGATCGTCAACGACCTCGCCGAGCGGTTCCCGAAGGTGCAGCTGGCGGCGACGCTGGACGCGCTCAAGGAGGCCGGCTTCCACTGGGCCACCTGGTCCGGAGTGACCATCGGTATCGAGGACGTCGTGGCGCCGCCGCGCAAGCGCGAGATCCTCGACCGGTACGAGAAGGAAGCCGAGCGGATCGACAAGCAGTACCAGCGTGGTCTCATGACCGCCGAGGAGCGCCGCGGCGAGCTGATCGAGATCTGGACCAAGGCGACCAACGAGGTCGCCAAGGAGCTGGACACCGCGCTGCCGGTGGGCAACCCGCTGTGGACGATGATCCACTCGGGCGCCCGGGGCAACATGCTCCAGCTGCGCCAGATCTCGGCGATCCGTGGCCTGGTGGCCAACCCCAAGGGTGAGATCATCCCGCGTCCGATCAAGGCCTCGTTCCGCGAGGGTCTGTCCGTGCTGGAGTACTTCATCTCCACGCACGGCGCCCGCAAGGGTCTGGCCGACACCGCCCTGCGTACCGCCGACTCGGGTTACCTGACCCGTCGTCTGGTGGACGTCTCGCAGGACGTGATCATCCGCGAGGAGGACTGCGGCACCGACCGGGCTATCCAGATCACCATCGGGCAGCGCCCCGAGGGCGAACTGGTCGCGCACGAGCACGCCGAGACCGGCGTGGTCGGCCGTACGCTCGCGGACGACGTGACCAACGCCAAGGGCGAGGTCGTGGTCGCGCGCGGCACGGACATCAACATGATCCTGCTCGGCAAGCTCATCGAGGCGGGGGTCGACACGGTGCGCATGCGTTCCGTGCTCACCTGCGAGTCGAAGCTGGGCGTCTGCGCGGCCTGCTACGGCCGGTCGCTGCCGACGGGCAAGACCGTGGACGTCGGCGAGGCCGTCGGCATCATCGCCGCGCAGTCCATCGGTGAGCCGGGTACGCAGCTGACGATGCGTACCTTCCACACCGGTGGTGTCGCGGGTGAGGACATCACCCAGGGTCTGCCCCGTGTCCAGGAGATCTTCGAGGCGCGCGTGCCCAAGGGCAAGGCGCCGATCGCGGAGACCCCCGGCCGGGTGCGGATCGAGGACGGCGAGCGGTCACGCAAGATCATCATCGTGCCGGACGACGGCAGCGACGAGATCGTGCACGACAAGATCTCCAAGCGCGTCCGCCTGCGGGCCCACGACGGTTCCCACGTGGGCGTCGGCGAGAAGCTCACCGAGGGCACGATCGACCCGCACGAGCTGCTGCGGGTGCTCGGCCCGCGCGCGGTCCAGGTCCACCTGACCCAGGAGGTCCAGGAGGTCTACCGCTCGCAGGGTGTGCTCATCCACGACAAGCACATCGAGATCATCATCCGGCAGATGCTGAAGCGGGTCACGATCATCGACTCGGGCTCGACGGAGTTCCTGCCGGGCCTGCTGGTCGACCGCGCCCAGTTCGAGGCGGAGAACCGTCGGGTCGTCGCCGAGGGCGGCGAGCCGGCCGCCGGCCGTCCGGTCCTGATGGGCATCACCAAGGCGTCGCTCGCCACGGACTCGTGGCTCTCGGCCGCCTCCTTCCAGGAGACGACCCGGGTGCTCACGGACGCGGCGATCAACGCCCGGAGCGACTCGCTCATCGGCCTCAAGGAGAACGTCATCATCGGCAAGCTCATCCCGGCCGGTACGGGCATCTCCCGCTACCGCAACATCCGGGTGGAGCCGACCGAGGAGGCGAAGGCCAAGGTCTACTCGATGACCGGCTACACCGAGGCCGACTACGGCTTCGGCCCGGCCAGCGGCGTGGCCGTCCCGCTCGACGATTTCGACCTGGGGTCGTTCCGCTGAGCTGAGGGATAACTGAACGTGGGGCCCCGGGACAACGTCCCGGGGCCCCACGGCGTCCACGGACGTGAGCCGGTCGACATCAGGGTTTTACGGGTGCTCGCCGTGCACCGATCGAGGGAACGTGCTGTGCTAGAGCCCATGACCGAGACTGTGGCCGAGCCGGCACAGAACGAAACGGATCTCCGGCACCCGCTGGATCCGGAGCCCGTACGGTCCACCAAGGCGGCCGCGGTGCTCGCGCTCGGCGTGGCGGCCGTCGTGACCGCCCCGGTCGTCGGCGGCATCATCCCGGCCACGGTCGGCCTGGCACTGGCCCGCCAGGCGCGCGGCGACCTCGTCGACGGCCGCGGCTACCTCACCGGCGCGCGGCAGCTGCGGGCCGGCGTCATCCTCGTCTGGATCGCCCTGGCCATCGCCGTGGGCGCCCTGGTCGCCGCGAGCGTCGTGGGCATCATCTCGCTGGCCGGGGACGCCAACAGCGGCCAGGACTTCCCACCCACCTCCGACTGAGCCGCGCCGCCCGGCGCCCATGAGCGAAGATGGAGTCCGGTACGGGCGGGAGGAGCGCAGCGTGGCATACGACAGCGGGGCCGGCGAGGGATTCGACGCCCGACCCGACCCGCCCGCGGCCCCGCGCCCCGAGGCAGCCGAGGAGCGCCGCGACCTCCCCGCCGACGCCCCTGACACGGCCGGCCAGCGTCCCGAGGCCACCGATAGCCGCCCCGAGGCAGCAGATAGCCACCCGGAGGCCGCCGAAAGCCGCCCGGAGATCGCCGGCGGGCGTCCCGGGGTCGCCGGGAGGGGCAGCCCCGCTGCGGCCACCTGGGCCCCGCCGTCGGGTTCACCCCCCACTGGACCCGTCGGCGGCTGGGCGGCGGCCACCCCACCCACGACGCCGGCCCCCCACCATCCGGCGCCGAACTATCCGGCGCCGAGCTATCCGACCTCCAGCTATCCGGCGCCCAGCGATCCGACGCCGGGTAACCGGCCGGCTGGTTACCCGCCGGCCGGCTATCCAGTGCCTGCCGGGTTCCCTCCGGGCACCCACGCCTACCAGGGGGCCGGCGCGCCACCGCCGCCTTATCCGGGCATCGACGGCCGCTACGGTCCGCCGCCGGCGCCGTGGCCCGTGCCGGCCGTGACCCAGGCGTACGGGCTGCCCCGGCCGGTCGCCGTCCAGCCGGTCGCGGAAACGCCGTTCGCGGTGGCCGTCGTCGGCGTACGGCCCACGTTGAGCGGGCCGTCGGCGACCAGCCTGGCCGCCGGCATCCTGTCGATCCTGGTGGCGTTCGTGGCGCTGTTCTTCGGTCAGGTCGGTGGCGACGACGGCTGGGGCGTACGGGTGGCGGGGGCGTTCGCCATCCTGGCCGGCTTCCTCGGCGTCGCCGCGCTGGTGCTGGCCGGCATCGGCATGCGGCAGGTGGGGCGGCGCGCGGTGGTGAAAGTCTCGGGCCTCGGGGTGGCCCGGGCAGGGCTGGTCTGCGCGGTGGCCGGCCTGGTCGGCACGGCCGGCGCCATGCTGGCCGCGGTGACGGCGTCCGCCGCGTGATCATCGGCGGAGCAATGAACCGTGGCGGTACCCATACGTACCGCCAGGGTTCATTGCTTCTTTGCCGCTCCTCGTCCGGTTGGACGGGCGGGAGCCAGACCTGCGAACGCGGCACCGTTCGGGCCGAGGTAGACTGGGTGCGGAAGAATATCGGCGTGGGCGCTGCGTGGCCGGACCCGGGTGAATTCGGCCACTGTTGGCCGGGTTTAAGCACCTCGTTTTGACCTGTGTCCCTGCGGTCGGTACTCTTTCTCCTCGTGCCTGGGTTCCCAGGCCGCTTGTGCGTGCGTCAGGGCCGGGGTCCGGTCGGGCGAGCACAGACAAAACCGGTGGTGAGCACCAACGGCACCAGTGTGGGACGGGCGACACGCCCGACCGCGGGGGCCGAAACAAATCACCACCAGACAACACCAGAAGCGTTAACCGGGAAAATCCGGTAACTAGGGAAAAGGCGCGGCCGCACGTGCGGTCGAAGGGAGACTTGAGGCCCGGATGCCCACGATCCAGCAGCTGGTCCGCAAGGGCCGCAAGGCGAAGACGAGCAAGACCAAGACGCCGGCGCTGAAGGGAAGCCCCCAGCGGCGGGGCGTCTGCACGCGCGTCTACACCACCACGCCCAAGAAGCCGAACTCCGCCCTGCGCAAGGTCGCTCGCGTCAAGCTGACCAGCCAGATCGAGGTTACGGCGTACATCCCTGGTGTCGGCCACAACCTGCAGGAGCACTCGATCGTGCTCGTTCGCGGCGGCCGTGTGAAGGACCTCCCGGGCGTTCGCTACAAGATCATCCGCGGTTCGCTGGACACCCAGGGTGTCCGTAACCGCAAGCAGGCGCGCAGCCGCTACGGCGCGAAGAAGGAGAAGAGCTAATGCCGCGTAAGGGCCCCGCTCCCCGCCGGCCGCTGGTCGCCGACCCGGTGTACAACTCGCCGCTGGTCACCCAGCTCGTCAGCAAGATCCTGCTGCAGGGCAAGCGGCAGCTGGCCGAGTCGATCGTCTACGGCGCCCTGGAGGGCTGCCGCGAGAAGACCGGCACGGACCCGGTCGTCACGCTCAAGCGCGCGATGGACAACGTGAAGCCGACCCTCGAGGTCCGCAGCCGCCGTGTCGGTGGCGCGACCTACCAGGTGCCGGTCGAGGTCCGTCCGGCGCGGGCGACCACGCTCGGCCTGCGTTGGCTGGTGACCTACTCCCGTGCCCGCCGCGAGAAGACCATGGTCGAGCGCCTCATGAACGAGCTGCTCGACGCGAGCAACGGCCTCGGCGCTTCCGTGAAGCGGCGCGAGGACACGCACAAGATGGCCGAGTCCAACAAGGCGTTCGCCCACTACCGCTGGTAGTGAGCAACCCACCCGCCGGTTGCCGCTGGCATCCGGTACCAACGAGACACGAAGTAGGGATCTGACGTGGCTGCCGCCGACAACGCGCTCGCCAAGACTCGCAACATTGGCATCATGGCGCACATCGACGCTGGTAAGACGACCACCACCGAGCGGATCCTGTTCTACACCGGTATCACGTACAAGATCGGTGAGGTCCACGAGGGCGCGGCCGTCATGGACTGGATGGAGCAGGAGCAGGAGCGCGGGATCACGATCACTTCCGCCGCCACCAAGTGCGAGTGGAAGGGTCACACGATCCAGATCATCGACACCCCCGGCCACGTCGACTTCACCGTTGAGGTGGAGCGGTCGCTGCGGGTGCTCGACGGTGCCGTCGCCGTCTACGACGGTGTGGCCGGCGTGGAGCCGCAGACCGAGAACGTGTGGCGGCAGGCGGACAAGTACCACGTTCCCCGCATGTGCTTCGTCAACAAGCTGGACCGGACGGGCGCGGACTTCTTCCGCTGCGTGACCATGATGGTCGAGCGGCTCAACGCCACGCCGCTGGTGCTGCAGCTGCCGATCGGTGCCGAGTCCGACTTCATCGGCGTCGTCGACCTGATCGGGATGCGCGCGCTCACCTGGCGTGGCGAGACCCAGAAGGGCGAGGACTACGCCGTCGAGGACATCCCCGCCGACCTGGTGGACCAGGCCAACGAGTACCGGGAGAAGCTCCTGGAGACGCTGGCCGACGTCGACGACCAGATCATGGAGAAGTACCTCGAGGGCGAGGAGCTCTCGGTCGAGGAGATCCAGGCGGCCATCCGGCGGGCCACGATCGCCAGCAAGGCCAACCCGGTCGTGTGTGGCTCGGCGTTCAAGAACAAGGGCGTGCAGCCCATGCTCGACGCCGTCGTCGCCTACCTGCCGTCGCCGCTGGACGTCCCGGCGATCGAGGGCACCGCGATGGACGGGGAGACCCCGATGCTGCGCAAGCCGTCGGCGTCGGAGCCCTTCTCGGCCCTGGCCTTCAAGATCCAGACCGACAAGCACCTCGGCAAGCTGACCTACGTGCGCGTCTACTCCGGCACGCTCGAATCCGGTTCCCAGGTGGCCAACTCCACCAAGGACCGCAAGGAGCGGATCGGCAAGATCTACCAGATGCACGCGAACAAGCGTGAGGAGCGCAGCAGCGCCACCGCGGGCGACATCATCGCCGTGCAGGGTCTCAAGCAGACCACCACGGGTGACACGCTCAGCGACCCGGCGCACCAGGTGATCCTGGAGTCCATGACCTTCCCCGAGCCGGTCATCTCGGTGGCCATCGAGCCGAAGAGCAAGGCCGACCAGGAGAAGCTGGGCACCGCGATCCAGCGCCTCGCCGAGGAGGACCCGACCTTCCGCGTCCGCAACGACGAGGAGACCGGCCAGACGGTCATCTCCGGCATGGGCGAGCTGCACCTGGACATCCTGGTGGACCGCATGCGCCGAGAGTTCAACGTCGAGGCGAACATCGGCAAGCCGCAGGTGGCGTACCGCGAGACGATCCGCCGCGAGGTGGAGAAGATCGAGTACACCCACAAGAAGCAGACCGGTGGCTCGGGTCAGTACGCCCGCGTGATCGTGAAGGTGGAGCCCCTGCCGCTCACCGCTGACGGCCCGACCTACGAGTTCGTCAACGCGGTGACCGGTGGTCGCATCCCCAAGGAGTTCATCCCGTCGGTGGACGCCGGCGCGCAGGACGCCATGCAGTACGGCGTGCTCGCGGGGTACCCGCTGGTGGGGGTGAAGCTGACGCTGCTCGACGGTCAGTACCACGAGGTCGACTCGTCTGAGATGGCGTTCAAGATCGCCGGTTCGATGGTGCTGAAGGAGGCGGCCCGTAAGGCCGACCCCGCGCTCCTCGAGCCGATGATGTCCGTCGAGGTCGTCACGCCCGAGGAGAACATGGGCGACGTCATCGGCGACCTCAACTCCCGTCGTGGCATCATCCAGGCGATGGAGGAGCGCGGCGGTGCCCGCGTCGTCCGCGCCCTGGTGCCGCTCTCGGAGATGTTCGGCTACGTCGGCGACCTGCGGTCGAAGACCCAGGGCCGGGCTAGCTACAGCATGCAGTTCGATTCCTACGCCGAGGTTCCGCAGAACGTGGCGAAGGAGATCATCTCCAAGGCTACGGGCGAGTGATCGCCCGCAGCCGCGAACTGCAGAAGCACCGGGCCTGAGGCCGTAAGGCCGTAGGACCCACAGTCGACAGAAGAACCAACGTCTCGTGCGGATCCACCGCACAGGACAGTCACAGGAGGACACCAGTGGCGAAGGCGAAGTTCGAGCGGACTAAGCCGCACGTCAACATCGGCACCATTGGTCACATTGACCACGGGAAGACGACGCTGACCGCGGCCATCACGAAGGTGCTTCACGACCGGTACCCGGACGTGAACCCGTACACGCCGTTCGACGAGATCGACAAGGCGCCGGAGGAGAAGGCCCGCGGCATCACGATCTCGATCGCGCACGTCGAGTACCAGACCGAGGCGCGTCACTACGCGCACGTGGACTGCCCGGGT
The DNA here is from genome assembly GCF_039528415.1 of Luedemannella helvata. Classification (NCBI taxonomy): domain Bacteria; kingdom Bacillati; phylum Actinomycetota; class Actinomycetes; order Micromonosporales; family Micromonosporaceae; genus Luedemannella; species Luedemannella helvata. The sequence continues at coordinate 221,230 of NZ_BAAALS010000006.1, read as the reverse complement.
CACGCCGACTACATCAAGAACATGATCACCGGTGCCGCGCAGATGGACGGCGCGATCCTGGTGGTCGCGGCGACCGACGGCCCGATGCCGCAGACCCGTGAGCACGTGCTGCTGGCCCGTCAGGTCGGCGTGCCGTACATCGTGGTCGCCCTGAACAAGAGCGACATGGTGGACGACGAGGAGCTCCTCGAGCTCGTCGAGCTCGAGGTCCGCGAGCTGCTCTCGGCGCAGGAGTACCCGGGTGACGACCTGCCGGTCGTCCGGGTCTCGGCGCTGAAGGCCCTCGAGGGCGACCCGAAGTGGTCGGACGCGCTCATGGAGCTCATGAACGCTGTCGACACCGCGATCCCGCAGCCGGAGCGCGAGGTTGACAAGCCGTTCCTGATGCCGATCGAGGACGTCTTCACGATCACCGGCCGCGGCACCGTGGTCACGGGCCGCGCCGAGCGTGGCGTGCTCAAGCCGAACGAGGAGGTGGAGATCGTCGGCATCAAGGAGAAGTCGATGAAGACGATCTGCACCGCGATCGAGATGTTCCGCAAGGTGCTCGACGAGGCTCGCGCTGGCGAGAACGTCGGCCTCCTGCTGCGTGGCATCAAGCGCGAGGACGTCGAGCGGGGCATGGTTGTCATCAAGCCCGGCACGACGACCCCGCACACGGAGTTCGAGGCCACGGTGTACGTCCTCTCCAAGGAGGAGGGCGGCCGCCACACCCCGTTCTTCCAGAACTACCGCCCGCAGTTCTACTTCCGTACCACGGACGTCACCGGCGTCGTCACGCTGCCCGAGGGCACCGAGATGGTCATGCCGGGCGACAACACCGACATGACGGTGAAGCTGATCCAGCCCATCGCCATGGAGGACGGTCTGCGGTTCGCGATCCGCGAGGGTGGCCGCACCGTCGGCGCCGGCCGGGTCACGAAGATCCTCAAGTAGTACGCGCGACGGCTGGGCGACCCGGGGGCGACTCCGGGGCGCCCAGCCGGTCGGGTGAGGTCAGGGCCACGATCAGTGTGGTCTGGCCGACCCCGATTTCACATTGCCGCATCAACTCCGGCATAATGAATAGGTTGCGTCCGCGAGGGCGCGCGCTCCTGTGTGCGCGAAGTCCTCGCAGGTGGCCGTGTCCCGGGTTGTCCCCGCGGGCGAGACGGACACCTCCGCTCCCCACTACGGGTGGGCGTGTGGCGCCCACGGGACATCAGGACCCACAGCTGCCCTTCGGGGCGGAGCCTGGCCCGCGGCCGCGACACGCCCGACCGCGGGGGTCGGAAGACATGAGGCTCGCGGGCCTCGTGTGCGGCGAGTGCAGCGCCGGACACACGTCCGGTTCCGGTGCCCCACCAGGGGCGCACGGGGGCATGGCCCCCGTGGGGTAGAGAAGGAAACGAAGCCACCATGGCGGGACAGAAGATCCGCATCCGGCTCAAGGCCTACGACCACGAGGTGGTCGACTCCTCGGCGCGGAAGATCGTCGAGACCGTGACGCGCACGGGTGCTCAGGTCGCGGGGCCGGTGCCGCTGCCCACGGAGATCAACCGTTACTGCGTCATCCGCTCGCCGCACAAGTACAAGGACTCGCGCGAGCACTTCGAGATGCGCACTCACAAGCGTCTGATCGACATCATCGACCCGACGCCGAAGACGGTCGACTCGCTCATGCGTCTCGACCTTCCGGCTGGCGTCGACATCGAGATCAAGCTGTAGGGACTGGGCTGGAATGGACAGGCAAGTGAAGGGCATCCTGGGCGCCAAGCTCGGCATGACCCAGGTCTGGGACAACAACAAGGTCGTCCCCGTGACGGTGGTGCTCGCCGGGCCGTGCGTTGTCACGCAGGTGCGCACCCCGGACAAGGACGGCTACGCGGCGGTCCAGCTCGCCTACGGCGCGGTCAACCCGCGGAAGGTGAACAAGCCGAAGGCCGGCCACTACGCCAAGGCGGGCGTCGCCCCGCGCCGGCACATCGTCGAGCTGCGCACGACCGACGCCGGCGAGTACACGCTCGGCCAGGAGGTCACGGCGGCTGACTTCGCCGCCGGCACCTCGATCGACGTGACCGGCAAGACCAAGGGCAAGGGCTTCGCCGGTGTCATGAAGCGGCACGGCTTCCACGGCCTGCGCGCCAGCCACGGTGTCGAGCGCAAGCACCGCTCGCCCGGCTCGATCGGCGCCTGCGCGACCCCGGGTCGCGTCTTCAAGGGCGTGCGGATGGCCGGTCGCATGGGTGGCGAGCGCTTCACCGTGCAGAACCTGCAGATCCAGGCGGTCGACCCGGAGAACAACCTGATCCTCGTCCGCGGCGCCATCCCCGGCCCCAAGGGCGCGCTGGTGCTCGTCCGGACCGCCGCCAAGACGGAGGCGAAGAAGGGTGGTGCCAAGTGACCACGGTTGACGTTCTCGGCACCGATGGTGGCAAGGTCGGCTCGGTCGAGCTGCCCGCCGACATCTTTGACGTTCAGGCGAACATCCCGCTGATGCACCAGGTGGTCGTGGCCCAGCTGGCCGCGGCCCGCCAGGGTACGCACAAGGTGAAGACCCGCGGTGAGGTCGCCGGCGGCGGCAAGAAGCCCTACAAGCAGAAGGGCACCGGTCGTGCCCGCCAGGGCTCGATCCGCGCGCCGCAGTTCACCGGCGGTGGCGTCGTCCACGGCCCGGTGCCGCGCGACTACAGCCAGCGGACCCCCAAGAAGATGAAGGCCGCCGCCCTGCGTGGCGCCCTGTCCGACCGGGCCCGCGACGGTCGCGTGCACGTGGTCTCCACCTTCGTCGACGGCGAGACGCCGAAGACCAAGGCGGCGCTGGCCACCCTGGGCGCGGTTGCCGCTGAGGGTCGCGTGCTCGCGGTGCTCAGCCGCGAGGACGAGGTCAACTGGCTCTCGCTGCGCAACGTGCCGACCGTGCACCTGCTCTCGGCGGACCAGCTCAACACGTACGACGTCCTTGTCTCCGACCAGGTCGTCTTCACCGCGGCGGCGCTCGACGAGTTCCTCGGGGTCCCCGCGGCTGCTGAGGAGGGTGGCAAGTGAGCACCGTTGCGGACCCGCGCGACATCATCGTGGCGCCGGTGATCTCGGAGAAGAGCTACAGCGAGCTCAACAAGAACTGGTACACGTTCCTGGTTCACCCGGACGCCAACAAGACGGAGATCAAGATCGCGATCCAGCAGATCTTCGATGTCCGGGTGCTGAGCGTGAACACGCTGAACCGGCAGGGCAAGCGCAAGCGGACCCGTACCGGCTGGGGCAAGCGCAAGGACGTGAAGCGGGCGATCGTGAAGCTCGCCGACGGTGACCGCATCGAGGCCTTCGGCGGCCCGGTCGGCTAAGGGGAATAGACAATGGCTATCCGTAAGTACAAGCCGACGACGCCGGGCCGCCGTGGCTCCAGCGTCAGCGACTTCGCGGAGATCACCCGATCGACGCCTGAGAAGTCGCTGCTGGTTCCGCTGCACAGCAAGGGCGGGCGCAACGCGCACGGCCGGGTGACCACGCGCCACCAGGGCGGCGGGCACAAGCGCCAGTACCGTCTGATCGACTTCAAGCGGGTCGACAAGGACGGCGTGCCGGCCAAGGTCGCGCACATCGAGTACGACCCCAACCGCACCGCGCGCATCGCGCTGCTGCACTACGCCGACGGCGAGAAGCGCTACATCCTCGCGCCGAAGGACATCAAGCAGGGCGACCGCATCGAGTCGGGCGTCGGCGCCGACATCAAGCCGGGCAACAACCTCCCGCTGCGCAACATCCCGGTCGGCACCACGGTGCACGCCGTGGAGCTGCGTCCGGGCGGCGGCGCCAAGATGGCCCGCTCGGCCGGGTCCGGCATCCAGCTGCTCGGCCGCGAGGGTGACTACGCCACGCTGCGTCTGCCCTCGGGTGAGATCCGGCGCGTGCTGGTCCAGTGCCGCGCGACGATCGGCGAGATCGGCAACGCCGACCAGTCCAACATCAACTGGGGCAAGGCCGGCCGTATGCGGTGGAAGGGCAAGCGCCCGACCGTCCGTGGTGTCGCGATGAACCCGATCGACCACCCGCACGGCGGTGGCGAGGGCAAGACCTCCGGCGGTCGCCACCCGGTGAACCCGAAGGGCAAGCCCGAGGGCCGCACCCGCCGCAAGGGCCAGCCGAGCGACCGCCTGATCGTCCGCCGGCGCTACGCGACGCGTAAGCGCGGCTGAGGGAGATAGAAGATGCCTCGCAGCCTGAAGAAGGGCCCGTTCATCGACGACCACCTGCTCAAGAAGGTGGAAGTCCAGAACGAGAAGAACAGCAAGAACGTCATCAAGACCTGGTCGCGCCGGTCGACGATCATCCCCGAGATGCTCGGTCACACCATCGCCGTCCACGACGGGCGCAAGCACGTCCCGGTCTTCGTGACCGAGGCGATGGTCGGGCACAAGCTCGGCGAGTTCGCGCTGACCCGCACGTTCAAGGGTCACGAGAAGGACGACCGGAAGAGCCGCCGCCGCTAAGGCGCCGCAGGACGACAGAGGATTAAGGGACACCCGATGCCAACGAAGAGCGACGCCGCAGCGCTTCCGGGCGCACGCGCAGTTGCGCGGCACGTGCGCATCTCGCCGATGAAGGCGCGCCGCGTGGTCAACCTCGTCCGCGGTCTGCCCGCGAAGGAGGCGCTCACGGTGCTGAAGTTCGCGCCGCAGGCCGCCAGCGAGCAGGTCTACAAGGTGCTCGCGAGCGCGATCGCCAACGCGGAGAACAACGAGCGCCTCGACCCCGACGCCCTGCTCGTCAGCGAGGCGTACGTGGACGAGGGCCCGACGCTGAAGCGGTTCCGGCCGCGCGCGCAGGGCCGGGCGTACCGGATCCGCAAGCGGACGTGCCACATCACCATCGCCGTGGAGAGCGTGGTCGCCGGCGACCGCCGCGGGCTGACCGTTCCCGGTCGGGCCGCCGCCGCCAAGGCCGCCCCCGTCAAGGCCACCCCGGAGACGGCCGCCGAGCCGGAGACGACCGAGGCCGCTGAGGCTCCGGCCGCCGAGGCCGCGCCGAACAACAAGGCCGCGAAGAAGGCCGCCCCGGAGGCGGCTGACACCGAGGCTGCCGAGTCCAACGCGGGCGCGGACGCCGAGAAGGAGACCGAGTAATGGGTCAGAAGGTTCACCCGATTGGGTTCCGGCTCGGCATCAGCACCGACTGGAAGTCCCGCTGGTACGCCGACAAGCTCTACAAGGACTACATCGCGGAGGACGTCAAGATCCGCAAGATGATGTCCCGCGGGCTTGAGCGCGCCGGCATCTCGAAGGTCGACATCGAGCGCACCCGCGACCGGGTCCGCATCGACATCCACACCGCCCGGCCGGGCATCGTCATCGGCCGCAAGGGTGCGGAGGCCGAGCGCATCCGCGGCGAGCTCGAGAAGCTGACCGGCAAGCAGGTCCAGCTGAACATCCTCGAGGTCAAGAACTCCGAGTCGGACGCGCAGCTGGTCGCCCAGGGCGTAGCCGAGCAGCTCTCCAGCCGGGTCAGCTTCCGCCGTGCCATGCGCAAGGCGATGCAGTCCGCCATGAAGAACCCCGTGGTCAAGGGCATCCGGGTGCAGGTCTCGGGCCGCCTCGGCGGCGCTGAGATGAGCCGCACGGAGTTCTACCGCGAGGGTCGCGTGCCGCTGCACACGCTGCGCGCCAACATCGAGTACGGCTTCTTCGAGGCCCGTACGACCTTCGGCCGCATCGGCGTGAAGGTCTGGATCTACAAGGGCGACGCCGTCCCGGGCCGTGAGGCCCCGGCCGAGGCGCCCGGCGCCCGTCCGCGCCGCGACCGGGCCGACCGGCCCGAGCGCCCGCGCGGCCGCCGTTCCGGTAGCTCCGGCACGACGGCGGGCGGCACCGAGGCTGGCCGCGCGGCCGCCGCGGAGCTCGCCGGCACCCCCACGAGCGAGGGCGCTGAGGCGCCGTCGGCCGCCCCGACCGAGGCTGTCGCCCCGGCCGAGACGACATCAGCGCAGGAGGGCTGATCCATGTTGATGCCCCGTAAGCCCCCGAACGGCTTCCGCAAGCCGCACCACCCGGACCGCCACGGCGCGTCCAAGGGTGGCAACCGGGTGGTCTTCGGCGAGTTCGGCATCCAGGCCCTGGAGCCGGCGTACGTGACCAACCGTCAGATCGAGTCGGCCCGTATCGCCATGACCCGCCACATCAAGCGTGGCGGCAAGGTCTGGATCACGGTCTTCCCGGACCGCTCGCTGACCAAGAAGCCCGCCGAGACCCGGATGGGTTCCGGTAAGGGCTCGCCCGAGTGGTGGGTGGCCAACATCAAGCCGGGCCGGGTCCTGTTCGAGATGTCGTTCCCGAACGAGACGATCGCGCGAGAGGCGATGCGACGCGCGATCCACAAGCTCCCGATGAAGTGCCGCATCGTCAAGCGCGAAGTGGGTGAGGTCTGATGGCAGCGGGTACCGTGGCCGCCGAGCTGCGTGAGCTCTCCGAGGAGGAGCTGGTCACGAAGCTGCGCGAGGCCAAGGCTGAGCTGTTCAACCTCCGCGTGCAGTCGGCCACCGGGCAGCTGGACAACAACCGGCGTCTGCAGGTTGTCCGTCGCGAGATTGCCCGTATCTACACGATCATGCGTGAGCGCGAGCTTGGGCTCTCGGCCGCGCCGACTGAGGTGACAGCGTCATGAGCGAGAACACCGAGACCACGGTGCGCGGCAGCCGCAAGGTCCGCGAAGGCCTCGTGGTGAGCGACAAGATGGACAAGACCGTGGTGGTCGCCGTCGAGGACCGGGTCAAGCACTCGCTCTACGGCAAGGTCCTGCGGCGCACCAGCAAGCTGAAGGCGCACGACGAGCAGAACGCGTGCGGCATCGGCGACCGGGTGCTGCTCATGGAGACCCGGCCGCTGTCGGCCACGAAGCGCTGGCGGGTCGTGGAGATCCTCGAGAAGGCCAAGTAGCGCAGGCCGTCCGGCAATCGCCCGGTTCCGTCCGGGCGGAGGTTCCGCCAAGCTCCGCCGGTTTCCGGTGCGAGAACTGGCAGACATAGGAGAGAGACGTGATTCAGCAGGAGTCGCGACTGCGGGTCGCCGACAACACGGGTGCGCGGGAGATTCTGTGCATCCGGGTGCTCGGCGGCTCGGGTCGGCGCTACGCCGGCATCGGCGACGTCATCGTGGCGACCGTCAAGGACGCCATCCCGGGCGCCGGTGTCAAGAAGGGCGACGTCGTCAAGGCCGTCGTCGTGCGCACCACCAAGGAGCGGCGGCGTCCCGACGGGTCGTACATCCGCTTCGACGAGAACGCGGCGGTGATCATCAAGGACGGCGGTGACCCCCGGGGCACCCGCATCTTCGGGCCGGTCGGCCGGGAGCTGCGTGACAAGCGGTTCATGAAGATCATCTCCCTCGCACCGGAGGTGTTGTGACCGTGAAGGTCAAGAAGGGCGACACGGTCATCGTCATCGCCGGCAAGGACAAGGGCGCCAAGGGCAAGGTCATCGCGGCCTACCCGCGTCAGGACAAGGTCCTTGTCGAGGGCGTGAACCGCGTCAAGAAGCACACGCGCGTGAGCACCACCCAGCGCGGCGCCAAGACCGGCGGCATCGTCACCCAGGAGGCGCCGATCCACGTCTCCAACGTGATGGTGGTCGACTCCGACGGCCAGCCGACCCGCGTCGGCTACCGCGTGGGGGACGATGGCCAGAAGGTGCGCGTCGCTCGCCGTACCGGTAAGGACCTGTGATGACGACCGCTACCACTGAGAAGATCACCCCGCGGCTCAAGACCCGCTACCGCGACGAGATCGCCTCCGCCCTGCGCGAGGAGTTCTCGTACGCGAACCCGATGCAGGTCCCGGGTCTCGTGAAGATCGTCGTGAACATGGGTGTCGGCGACGCCGCCAAGGACTCCAAGCTGATCGACGGCGCGGTCAAGGACCTCGCCGCGATCACGGGACAGAAGCCGCAGGTGCGCCGCGCGACCAAGTCCATCGCGCAGTTCAAGCTGCGCGAGGGTATGCCGATCGGCGCCAAGGTGACGCTGCGCGGCGACCGGATGTGGGAGTTCCTGGACCGGCTGCTGTCGATCGCGCTGCCGCGTATCCGCGACTTCCGCGGCCTCGACGGGCGCAAGCTCGACGGGCACGGCAACTACACGTTCGGCCTGACCGAGCAGTCGGTGTTCCACGAGATCGACCAGGACCGCATCGACCGGGTCCGGGGCATGGACATCACGATCGTGACGACCGCACAGACCGACGACGAGGGTCGGGCGCTGCTCAAGCGCCTGGGCTTCCCGTTCAAGGAGAACTGAGATGGCGAAGAAGGCGCTGATCCTCAAGGCCGCCGCGAAGCCGAAGTTCTCGGTGCGCGCCTACACCCGGTGCCAGCGGTGCGGCCGGCCCAAGTCGGTCTACCGCAAGTTCGGCCTCTGCCGGATCTGCATCCGGGAGATGGCCCACCGTGGCGAACTCCCCGGCGTGTCCAAGGCCTCCTGGTAATGAGTCTTCGCTGCAGGCCCCGAGCGGGAACCGCAGCGAGAAGGGTTTTGACCAACCATGACAATGACTGACCCGATCGCAGACATGTTGACCCGTCTGCGGAACGCCAACCAGGCGTACCACGACAAGGTCGCCATGCCCTACTCGAAGATCAAGGCGAACATCGCCGAGGTCCTCAAGGCTGAGGGCTACGTGTCGACCTGGGACGTGCAGGAGCCTGAGGAGGGCAAGGTCGGCAAGACCCTCGTGGTCGAGCTGAAGTACGGCCCGAACCGCGAGCGCAGCCTTGCCGGCATCCGCCGCGTGTCCAAGCCCGGCCTGCGGGTCTACGCCCGTTCCCAGGAGATGCCGCGGGTGCTCGGTGGCCTCGGCATCGCCATCATCTCGACCTCCCAGGGACTGTTGACCGACCGGCAGGCCCGCAAGCGGAACGTGGGCGGGGAAGTCCTCGCCTGGGTCTGGTAAGCGAGGCTTGTAACAATGTCGCGAATTGGACGTAAGCCGATCACGGTGCCCTCGAATGTCGAGGTCTCCATCGACGGCCAGACGATCAAGGTCAAGGGCCCCAAGGGCGAGCTCAGCCACGAGCTGGCCGAGCCGATCACGGCGGAGCGTGGTGAGGACGGCCAGCTGTACGTGAGCCGCCCCAACGACGAGCGCCGGGCCAAGGAGCTGCACGGCCTCAGCCGCACGCTGGTCGCCAACATGGTGGTCGGCGTGACCGAGGGCTACCGCAAGTCGCTGGAGATCGCGGGTACCGGTTACCGCGTGCAGGCCAAGGGCTCGGACCTCGAGTTCGCCCTCGGCTTCTCGCACCCGGTCCTGGTGACCCCGCCAGCTGGCATCACGTTCGCGGTGGAGCGGCCCACGCTGTTCCACGTGAGCGGGATCGACAAGCAGCTGGTCGGCGAGGTAGCCGCCAACATCCGCAAGATCCGCCCGCCGGAGCCGTACAAGGGCAAGGGCGTGAAGTACCAGGGCGAGGTCATCCGCCGCAAGGCTGGAAAGGCAGGTAAGAAGTGAGCGCGACTCTGCTCAAGCGTCGCAGCGGCGTGGCCGCCAAGCGCGCCGTCGGGCGGGCGCGGCGCCACTTCCGGGTGCGCAAGAACATCAGCGGTTCCGCCGAGCGTCCGCGCCTGGTGGTCACCCGTTCGCTGCGGCACATCACGGCCCAGGTTGTCGACGACACCAAGGGCCACACGCTGGCCTCCGCGTCGACCCTCGACACCTCGATCCGGGGTGGCGACGGCGACAAGAAGGCGCTCGCGGCCAAGGTTGGTGCGCTCGTCGCCGAGCGCGCCAAGGCCGCTGGCATCACCAAGGTGGTCTTCGACCGCGGTGGCAACCGGTACGCGGGGCGCATCGCCTCGCTCGCCGACGCCGCGCGCGAAGCCGGACTCGAGTTCTAGGAAGGAGTGGACAGATATGCCAGGTCCACAGCGCCGGGGCTCCGGGTCCGGTAACAACAGCGGCGGTTCCGAGGGCGGTGGCCGCGAGGGCCGCGGCGGCCGGGGCGGTCGCGACGGCGGCCGGGGCGGCCGCGACATGGCGGAGAAGACCCCGCACCTTGAGCGGGTCGTCACCATCAACCGTGTCGCCAAGGTCGTCAAGGGCGGTCGCCGCTTCAGCTTCACCGCGCTCGTCGTGGTGGGCGACGGCGACGGCACCGTCGGCGTCGGCTACGGCAAGGCCAAGGAGGTGCCCGCGGCGATCGCCAAGGGTGTCGAGGAGGCCAAGAAGCACTTCTTCAAGGTGCCCCGCATCGCTTCCTCCATCCCGCACCCCGTGCAGGGCGAGGACGCGGCCGGCGTCGTGCTGCTCAAGCCGGCCTCGGCCGGTACGGGCGTCATCGCCGGCGGCCCGGTGCGCGCCGTGCTGGAGTGCGCGGGCATCCACGACGTGCTCTCGAAGAGCCTCGGCTCCTCCAACCCGATCAACATCGTGCACGCGACCGTGGCGGCCCTGAAGGCCCTCGAGTCCCCGGAGGCGGTGGCCGCGCGCCGTGGCCTGCCGGTCGAGGACGTGGCGCCGACGCGCATGCTGCAGGCGCGTGCGGGAGTGGGTGCGTGATGGCGCGTCTGAAGGTCACCCAGGTTCGGTCCGACATCGGTGCCAAGCACAACCAGCGCGAGTCGCTGCGTTCGCTGGGCCTCAAGCGGATCAACGACGTGGTGGTGAAGGAGGACCGTCCCGAGATTCGGGGCATGATCTTCAAGGTCAGCCACCTCGTGCAGGTCGAGGAGGTTGAGTAATGACGATCAAGGTTCACCACCTGCGTCCGGCCCCGGGCGCCAAGACCGCGAAGACCCGCGTGGGTCGCGGTGAGGGCTCCAAGGGCAAGACCGCGGGCCGCGGCACCAAGGGCTCGAAGGCCCGTAAGAACATCTCGGCCGCGTTCGAGGGTGGGCAGATGCCCATCCACATGCGCCTGCCGAAGATGAAGGGCTTCAAGAACAACAACAAGGTCGTCTTCCAGGTCGTCAACCTGGACCGCCTCGCCGAGCTGTTCCCGCAGGGCGGCCAGGTCGGTCCGGTGGAGCTGGTGGAGGCCGGCGCGGTCCGCAAGGGCCAGCCGGTCAAGGTGCTGGGCACCGGCGACCTCGGCGGTGTGAAGTTCCAGGTTTCGGCGCACGCTTTCAGCGCGTCGGCCAAGGACAAGATCGCCGCCGCCGGCGGCTCCACCACGGAGCTGTAGGTACAGGCACCGCAGGTCGTGGCGCCCATCGGCATGCATGGCATGATGGGCGCCGCGGCCGGCATCGCTGCTGGTGGCGTCCCCCCGGGCGGTCATCCATCCAGCGAAGTCACTACCCGCCTAACTGAATCTCAGCCGGGCTGTTAAAGTCGGCGTTCGCACTCCCTGCCCGTCCGGGTTCCTGGCCGGGCACTCCCGAAGGTCCCGTCCCCCGCCGCGTCCGAATAGACGGCGGTTGTTGCGCAGGAGGAAGAAGTTGCTCTCCGCCTTTCTCAGTGCGTTCCGCACGCCTGACCTGCGCAAGAAGCTGCTATTCACAGTAGCGATCATCGCGGTCTACCGGCTGGGTGCGACGATGCCGAGCCCGGGCGTCTCGTACAGCCACGTGCAGAAGTGCATCGACATCGTTCAGGGTGCCGACACCAGCAACGGCGTGTTCACCCTCCTGAACCTCTTCTCCGGCGGCGCGCTGCTGCAGCTGTCCGTTTTCGCGCTGGGCATCATGCCCTACATCACCGCGAGCATCATCCTTCAGCTCCTCACCGTGGTCATCCCGCGGCTTGAGCAGCTCAAGAAGGAGGGCCAGTCCGGCCAGGCGAAGATCACGCAGTACACCCGGTACCTGACGCTCGGCCTCGCCGTGCTGCAGGCCTCGGCGTTCGTCGCGCTCGCCCGCTCCGGCCAGCTGTTCAGCAACCTCTGCAACACCCCGGACACCACGATCATCCCCGAGACCAAGCTCGGCATGCCGCTCACGTTGGTCACTCTGGTGATCACGATGACCGCTGGCACCGGCGTGGTCATGTGGCTGGGCGAGCTCATCACCGACCGGGGCGTCGGCAACGGCATGTCCGTCCTGATCTTCACCTCGATCGCGGCCCGCCTCCCCACGGAGGGCATCCAGATCTGGCAGAAGAGCCCGTACAACTTCTTCGCGGTCCTCGCCATCGGCATCGTGGTCATCACCGGTGTCGTCTGGATCGAGCAGGCGCAGCGCCGGGTCCCGGTGCAGTACGCGAAGCGGATGATCGGGCGGCGCATGTACGGCGGCACGTCCACGTACATCCCGCTCAAGGTCAACCAGGCCGGTGTCATCCCCGTCATCTTCGCCTCGTCGCTGCTCTACCTCCCGCAGCTGGCGCTGGGCTTCATGGACGCGGAGAACCCGAGCCAGGTCTACAAGATCATCAACAACTACGTGGTCAACCCGAGCAGCTGGGTCAACATCTCGCTGTACTTCCTGCTGATCATCTTCTTCACGTACTTCTACGTCGGGATCACGTTCAACCCGACCGAGGTCGCGGACAACATGAAGAAGTACGGCGGGTTCGTCCCGGGCATCCGACCGGGCAAGCCGACCGCGGAGTACCTGGACTTCATCCTCAGCCGCATCACCCTGCCGGGCGCCCTGTATCTTGGCATCATCTCTGTTCTGCCGAACCTGTTCATCGGGCTCGCGGGCGGGGCCAAGCAGAACTTCCCGTTCGGTGGCACCGCCGTGCTGATCATCGTTGGTGTGGGTCTGGAGACGGTCAAGCAGATCGAGAGCCAGCTCATGCAGCGTAACTACGAAGGGTTCCTGCGCTAGTGCGGTTGGTCCTGGTCGGCCCGCCGGGCGCGGGCAAGGGAACGCAGGCGGAGTTCATCGCCGCCCATCTGTCCGTGCCCAAGATCTCCACGGGTGACATCTTCCGCGCGAACGTGTCCGAGGGCACGCCGCTCGGCGTGGAGGCCAAGCGGTACATGGACGCGGGGCAGCTCGTGCCGGACGAGGTCACGATCAACATGGTCCGCGAGCGGCTGGGCGAGGCGGACGCCGCCGACGGTTTCCTGCTCGACGGGTTCCCCCGCACGGTCCCGCAGGCCGCCGCGCTGGACAAGCTGCTGGCCGATCTCGGCGACTCGCTCGACCTGGTGCTCGAACTCATCGTGGACGAGGACGAGGTCGTGCGCCGCATCGCCGGCCGCCGGCAGTGCCGGGGCTGCCAGAAGACCTGGCACGTGGAGTTCGACCCGCCGAGTCACGACGGCGTGTGCGACCGGTGCGGCGGCGAGCTCTACCAGCGCGACGACGACAAGGTCGAGGTCATCGAGGAGCGCCTGCGGGTGTACCGGCGCGACACCGCGCCATTGATCGACTACTACGGGGCCCAGGGCAAGCTGGTGGGGATCGACGCCACCGGCCCGGTTGAGGATGTCACCGTCCGTGCCATCGACGCCCTGCGGTCCTACGGAGGCTGACGCCCCGCGTGTTCCGACGAGCTATGGATATTCAGTACAAAACCCCAGCGCAGATCGACAAGATGCGCGCGGCCGGTCTGGTCGTCGCGTCGGCCCTCGCCGCCATTCGCGAGGCCATCGCGCCCGGCGTGTCGACCGCCGACCTCGACGCCATCGCCGCCCGGGTCATCCGGGACGCCGGCGCGGTCCCGTCGTTCCTGGGCTACCACGGCTACCCGGCGACGATCTGCGCCTCCGTCAACAGCCAGGTCGTGCACGCCATCCCCAGCGCGGGCCAGGTGCTGCACGAGGGTGACCTGATCTCCGTCGACTGCGGCGCCATCCTCGACGGCTGGCACGGCGACTCGGCGATCACCGTGGGCGTCGGCGAGATCGCGCCGGAGTTGACGAGGCTCGCGCGGGTCTGCGAGGACTCGTTGTGGGCCGGCATCGCGGCCGCCGCCAAGGGTGTCCGCAAGGGCGGCAAGCTCACGGACATCTCCCACGCGGTCGAGGTCGCCGTCCGCGGCGGCGGGCGCTTCGGGATCGTCGACGGGTACGGCGGCCACGGCATCGGCACGGAGATGCACCAGGACCCCCATGTGCTCAACCACGGCCGCCCCGGCAAGGGCCCCAAGCTCGTACCGGGACTCGTCCTCGCCATCGAGCCCATGATCACGCTGGGTTCGCCGCGTACGGTGGAACTGTCCGACGGCTGGACCGTCGTGACGCAGGACGGCTCCCGCGCCGCGCACACCGAGCACACGGTCGCCCTCCTGGAGGACGGGGCCTGGGTGCTCACCGCCGAGGACGGCGGCGTCTCCCGCCTGGGCGAGCTGGCCTCCGCCCGGGCCCGCGCCTGATCCCCTACCGGGTGTGACGCGCCCGACCTCGGGTGCCGAGGGGGCCGGTTTGCTGTGGATCTGTTCCGGCGCGTACACTGCCTAATGGCGCACAGCGTCCACTCCGGCATGCCCGCCTAGCGCTTCTCGGCGGCGACTGCCGGAGCCGCGGCTGGCGCGGATGACGACCCTCTCGTGATTCGCGAACTGGACGTGGTGTGCCGGCGGCAGAGCGCCGTCGAAGCAGCAGACCCGACGTCAGGTAGCGGAGGATATGCCGAAGAAGGACGGGGCCATCGAGATCGAGGGCCGAGTTATTGAGCCACTCCCGAACGCCATGTTCCGGGTGGAGCTCTCCAATGGCCACAAGGTCTTGGCTCACATCAGCGGCAAGATGCGTCAGCACTACATCCGCATCCTGCCCGAGGACAGGGTTGTCGTCGAGCTTTCGCCGTACGACCTCACCCGCGGGCGGATCGTCTACCGATACAAGTAACGGGTCGGTCAGTGTCCGTTCACACGAAGTAAGGCGAACCGTGAAGGTCAAGCCGAGCGTTAAGAAGATCTGCAACAAGTGCCGGGTCATCCGGCGCCACGGCCGGGTCATGATCATTTGTGACGACCCGCGCCACAAGCAGCGCCAGGGCTGAGCTGGAAGGTCGCAGACCTTCCTCCGGAGAAGAGCAGTCCTCCGGAAGGCTTGCCAGCTACCCCGCGCTGTCACAACTGCAAGGCTCGTTCCAGCCGCGAGCAGCCGCCCGTCAGGGCGTATTCGCGTGCTTACCCTCGGCCCGGAGGCCGGGGCCCCGAGAACAGACCCGGGGACGGAGCGGGCACAGACCTCCGAAGGGCACATTCAAGGAGTACGCCCACACATGGCACGTCTAGTCGGCGTTGACCTCCCCCGCGAGAAGCGGATGGAGATCGCGCTCACCTATATCTTCGGGATCGGCCGCACCCGCGCGGCGGAGACGCTCGCCGCCACCGGCATCGACCCGAGCAAGCGAGCCAAAGACCTGACCGACGAGGAAGTCGTGCAGCTGCGCGACTACATCGAGGGCAACTTCAAGGTCGAGGGTGACCTGCGCCGCGAGGTCGCCGCGGACATCCGGCGCAAGGTCGAGATCGGCTGCTACGAGGGCATCCGCCACCGCCGTGGCCTGCCCGTGCGCGGTCAGCGCACCCGGACCAACGCGCGTACCCGCAAGGGTCCCAAGCGCACGGTGGCCGGCAAGAAGAAGCCCGGCAAGAAGTAAGACTGAGGAGCGCAGAGACTTATGCCGCCTAAGGCACGCACGGGCGCGGCCGTCAAGAAGGTCCGCCGCAAGGAACGCAAGAACGTCTCCCACGGGCAGGCGCACATCAAGAGCACCTTCAACAACACCATCGTGTCCATCACGGACCCGACCGGTGCGGTGATCTCGTGGGCGTCCGCCGGCCAGGTGGGTTTCAAGGGCTCGCGCAAGTCGACCCCGTTCGCCGCGCAGCTGGCCGCCGAGGCCGCCGCTCGTCGCGCGATGGAGCACGGCATGCGCAAGGTCGACGTCTTCGTGAAGGGCCCGGGCTCGGGCCGCGAGACCGCCATCCGTTCGTTGACGGCCGCCGGCCTCGAGGTCGGCGCGATCGCCGACGTGACGCCGCAGCCGCACAACGGGTGCCGTCCGCCGAAGCGTCGTCGGGTCTGAGGCCAGGGGAGATATAGACAATGGCTCGTTACACAGGTGCCGACTGCCGCCGCTGCCGGCGCGAGAAGATGAAGCTGTTCCTCAAGGGCAGCAAGTGCGATGGTCCGAAGTGCCCCTTCGAGTCGCGCCCCTTCCCGCCCGGCCAGCACGGCCGTGGTCGCTCGAAGGACACCGAGTACCTGCTGCAGCTGCGTGAGAAGCAGAAGGCCCGCCGCATCTACGGTGTGCTGGAGAAGCAGTTCCGCACGTACTACGAGGAGGCCAACCGGCGCTCCGGCAAGACCGGTGAGGAGCTGCTCAAGATCCTTGAGTCGCGCCTCGACAACGTGGTCTACCGGGCCGGCTACGCCAAGTCCCGCGACATGGCCCGCCAGCTGGTCAAGCACGGTCACTTCACGGTGAACGGCAAGAAGGTCGACATCCCGTCGTTCCGCGTCACCGAGCACGACATCGTGCAGGTGCGCGAGAAGTCGGCGGAGCTGACCCCGTTCATCGTGGCCCGCGCCGAGGCCGGCAGCCGGACCGTTCCGGCCTGGCTGGAGGCCGTCCCCAGCCAGTTGAAGATCCTCATTCACACGCTCCCGAGCCGGCAGGTCATCGACACGCAGGTCCAGGAGCAGCTGATCGTCGAGCTCTACTCCAAGTAGGGCTCGATCCGCCCCGCCCGGTCCGCCGGGCGGGGCGGACACACTCTCCGACGGGCGTCATATAGCGGTCGCCCCGACAGAAAAGAGAAACAGAAGTGCTCATCTCGCAGCGACCGACCCTCACCGAGGAGTCGATCAACGAGACCCGCTCCCGGTTCACCATCGAGCCGCTGGAGCCCGGCTTCGGGTACACGCTGGGCAACTCCCTGCGCCGCACCCTGCTGAGCTCGATCCCGGGCGCCGCCGTCACCAGCATCAAGATCGACGGCGTGCTGCACGAGTTCACCACGATCCCCGGTGTCAAGGAGGACGTGGTCGAGCTGGTCATGAACGTCAAGGACCTCTGCGTCTCCTCGGAGCACGACGAGCCGGTCTCGATGTACCTGCGCAAGCAGGGCCCCGGTGACATCACCGCGGGCGACATCCAGCCTCCGTCGGGCGTCCAGGTGCACAACGCCGACCTCAAGCTCGCCACGCTCAACGGCAAGGGCCGGGTCGACATGGAGCTCACGGTCGAGCGCGGCCGCGGCTACGTCAGCGCCGCGCAGAACAAGCAGCAGGGCCAGGAGATCGGCCGCATCCCGGTCGACTCGATCTACTCGCCGGTGCTCAAGGTGACGTACCGGGTCGAGGCGACCCGTGTCGAGCAGCGCACCGACTTCGACCGCCTGGTCCTCGACGTCGAGACCAAGCCGTCGATCTCGCCGCGCACGGCGCTGGCCAGCGCCGGCTCCACCCTCGTCGAGCTGTTCGGGCTCGCCCGCGAGCTGGACGAGACCGCCGAGGGCATCGACATCGGCCCGTCGCCGCAGGACGCGCAGCTCGCTGCCGACCTGGCGCTGCCGATCGAGGAGCTGGACCTCACCGTCCGGTCGTACAACTGCCTCAAGCGCGAGGGGATCAACTCGGTTGGCGAGCTGATCGGCCGCACGGAGGCGGACCTGCTCGATATAAGGAATTTCGGGCAGAAGTCGATCGACGAGGTCAAGATGAAGCTGGCCGGCATGGGCCTGGGTCTCAAGGACTCGGCGCCGGTCTTCGACCCCGCTCACGTCGTGGACACCTTCGCCGACGTCGATTACGACGGCGAGGACTACCGCGAGACCGAGCAGCTGTAGTCCTTACCAAAACGACGAAGGAGCACCACCGATGCCCACGCCGACCAAGGGTCCCCGCCTCGGCGGCTCGCCCGCGCACGAGCGGCTGATGCTGGCGAACCTGGCCACGTCGCTGTTCAAGCACGGCAAGATCACCACGACGGAGACGAAGGCGAAGCGCCTGCGTCCGCTGGCCGAGCAGCTGATCACCAAGGCCAAGCGCGGTGACCTGCACTCGCGTCGTCGGGTGCTCACCGTGATCCACGACAAGGACGTGGTCTACACGCTCTTCGACGAGATCGCGCCGCGTTACACCAACCGGCCGGGTGGCTACACCCGCATCATCAAGGCCGGCGTGCGCAAGGGTGACGCTGCCCCGATGGCGATCATCGAGCTGGTCGAGGAGCTGCAGGTGGCTGCCCCGGCGCCGGCCAAGAAGGCCGCCGCCCGCAAGGCGACCAAGCAGGAGGCCGTCGCCGCGCTCGCCGGTGACACCGACGAGACCCCGGTCGACGCCGACACCGACTCCGGTGCCGCGGCCGCCAAGGGTCCGGAGGAGCCCGCCGAGGGCGCCGACGACAAGGCCTGACCGATCAGCGCAAGCGCGACGGGTCCGACTCCCCTCACCGGGGGGTCGGACCCGTCTCACGTTCGACTTCTGCTCCGCGTCAGCTACGACGGCACGGACTTCTCGGGGTGGGCCGCCCAGCCGGGCCGGCGTACGGTCGCGGGCGTCCTGACCGACACGCTCGACCGGGTCCTCCGGGGCGTCGAGGGCCTCACGGTCGCCGGCCGTACGGACGCCGGTGTGCACGCCACGGGGCAGGTCTGCCACGTGGAGGTGCCGGCCGCCGGGTGGGCCCGCGTGGGCGCCTCGCTCGTACCCCGGCTTTCGGGCCTGCTGCCTGCGGACGTCCGGGTGTACGCGGCGGGTGAGGCGCCCGAGGGGTTCGACGCGCGGTTCTCGGCGCTGTACCGCCGGTACGAGTACCGGGTGAGCGACGCCCCGTGGGGCGCCCCGCCGCTGCGCCACCGCGACACCCTCGCCTGGCCCCGCCCGCTCGACCTGGACCGGCTGACCGCGGCCGCCGACGGACTGACCGGGCATCACGACTTCGCGGCCTTCTGCAAGCGCAAGGAGCACGCGACCACGGTCCGCACGCTGACCCGCTTCGCGTGGCGCCGCGAGCCTGACGGCATCCTCGTGGCGACCGTGCAGGCGGACGCGTTCTGCCAGGCCATGGTCCGCAGTCTGGTCGGCGCCCTGCTGGCCGTGGGGGAGGGCCGGCGCGAGCCCGCCTGGCCCGCGGCGCTGCTGGCGCGGCGGGAGCGTGCCGACGAGGTGATGGTGGCGCCCCCGCACGGGCTCACCCTGGTCGAGGTGGCCTATCCGTCCGACGCGGACCTGGCGGCTCAGGCGGAGCTGACCCGCCGCCGACGCGACCCGGTACCCCCGCCGGGGACGTAGGCAGCGTCGGGCCCGGTCCGCGCAGACCCGTAGGTGGGTCAGCCGCCGGAGGCGGGCGGGGACGGTGTCGGGGCGGCGCTCGCCATCGCGTCCTTGTCGAGCGCCCAGTTGGCGATCACCTTGTCGCGCAGGTACGTCTCGACCGTGTCGTAGATGATCACCCTGGGGTACGGGTCGTTCTTCGTGAACTCCTTGCCGTCCGAGCGGGCGATCACGCAGTACACCAGGAAGTGGCCGTCGGCGTCCCAGGCGAGCTGGGTCGGTGCCCGGCCGAGCACCTTCGTGGCCGACGTCGAGATGTATCCGGTGAACCGGCCCTTGCCCTGGTCGACATAGGTCTTGATCTCTTCGTGGGCCTGCCGGGCCGCGACGTCGTCCTTGAGGTTGAACACGCCGAACGTGACCAGGTAGTTCTTGTCCTCGGTGCGCGCGGTCGCCCGGATCAGCTGATTGCAGCCCAGGCTGCGCAGCATCTTGCCGAGTTCGCCGGTCGCGCCCGCCCGACAGTCCTTGAGCACCTGCGCGTTGCCGATCATCGCGTAGTTCGGCACGCCTGGGCCGATCTCGATCTGTTTGCTGGGGAAGACGTCGGCCACGGTCATGGCCTTCGGGTCGACCTTGCGGTCGCTGATGTCGCGGGTGGGCGGCGCGCTGGTCGGCGGAACCGCGGTCTTGCGGGTGTCCTGCTGCGCGTCCAGGAACATCGTGCGCAGGCTCACCCCACACACGGCGATGACGGTCACGACGGCCACGGCGGCGACGCTGACCACCCAGCGCCGGTGATGCGGGGCCGCCTTCAGCAGCCGCTCGGGCACCACGCCGTTGAGCATCTCGGAGCCGATGCCGAGCTGCTTGGCCTGGACGCGCAGGACGGACGGGGCCTCGCCGGGTGTCCGCGGGCCGGTCGCCGCCCGGCGCGCGTCGGCGGCCGCGGCGCTCGCCGCCAGCCGGCCGGTCGCCAGCACGCCGGTCACTGTCGGATCCGATGTGGTGGCCGGCAGCCCGGGCGGACCGGACCGCGGCGCCGCCGGCGGACCCGAACGCGGCGCGGGCGCGGGCGGCCCCGAGCGCGGCCGGGCGGCCCCGGAGGTGGGGGCACCGGAGGGTGGTGCGGCGGAGTGTGGTGCGGCGGTGGGCGGCGAGGTGCCGTTGTCGGGCGGCCCGGAGCGTGGCCGGGCGCCGCCCGCGGCCGGCGCGCCCGAGTGGGGCGGCGGGGTGATGCCGCGCGGCGGCGCGGGCTGTCCCGATCGCGGCGGTGCGGGTGGTCCCGATCGCGGCGGTGCGGGTGGTCCCGATCGGGGCGGTGCGGGTGGTCCCGATCGGGGCGGTGCGGGTGGTCCGGACCGGGGCGGTGCGGGCGGTCCCGAGTGGGGCGGTGCGGGTGGTCCCGAGTGCGGTCGTGCCGGCGGGGCCGAGAGCGGCGCGCTGGCCGCCCCGGGCCCGGAGGTGGGCGCCTGGGGCGTGAACCCGGCTGGCGGGGGCGGCTGCGGGACCTTGCGGACGGTCGGGATGAAGCGGGTCGACAGCGAGTCGCCGCGGGCGCTGCGTGGGCCGGCCGGCGGGCCGCTGGCCTGAGTCAGCCAGCTCGGCACGGTGGACGGCGGACCGGGCGGGGTCTGCGAGATGCGTGGCTGCCCGGGCGATTCCACCGGCCGCCCGGCCACCTGACCGCCGCCGGTGCCCCGGCCACCCGTGCGGCGGCCGTCGGTCCCGGGACGGTCCCGGTCACTTCGCGCGGGGCCCGCGCCGCGGGTGAGTTCCCAGGCGCTCGGCCCGTCGCCCGCGGGGGCAGGCCGTGACGTGTCGGCGTCGCCGTCGTCAGCGGCTCGTCGGCGCGCGGGCCGATCGTCCGCCGGCGGACCGTACCGGTACGTCATGGCGCTCAGGTTACCCAACCGTGTGACCCCTGGGGGCCTGGCGTCGGTGGCCCGAACGAGGGGCTGGTGAAGAATGGCGCCCATGGCCGCTGAGCATTACTTCACCGCCGAGCCGACCGCGCCGGCCCGGGCGGGCGAGGTGCGGTTCTCCGTCGCGGGGCACGATTTCCAGCTCGCGGCGGCGGGCGGGGTGTTCTCGGCGGACCGGCTGGACCCGGGTACGGGCGTGCTGCTGCGCAAGGCGGAGCTGCCCGACGGGGAGGCCGACGGCGCCTTTCTGGACCTCGGCTGCGGGTACGGGCCCATCGCGGTCGTCCTGGCCACCGTGGCGCCCCGCGCGACCATCTACGCGGTCGACGTCAACGAGCGGGCGCTCGCCTTGGCCCGGCAGAACGCGCGGGGCCTGAACGTCATCACAGGTACGCCCGACAGCGTGCCCGAGGGCGTGCGCTTCGCGGAGATCTGGTCGAACCCGCCCATCCGGGTCGGCAAGTCCGACCTGCACGAGCTGCTGTCGCGATGGCTGCCCCGGCTGGCCCCCGACGGGGTGGCGTGGCTGGTCGTGGGCCGGCACCTCGGCGCGGACTCGCTGGCCGAATGGCTCGTCGCGCAGGGCTGGGCGGTGGCCCGCCACGCCAGCCAGAAGGGTTTTCGCGTGCTGCGGGTAACGCCTGTGGATAACGAGTTGAGTCGCCCGTAGCGACCAGGCACTATTCCGGCCGTGGGTTATGTGGATATCGCCGGAGTGGCGCACACGCTGCCGGACGGCCGGCAGCTCTTCTCCGACGTCAGCTTCCGGGTCGGGGAGGGGGCCAAGGTCGCGCTCGTGGGCCCCAACGGCGCTGGCAAGACCACGCTGCTGCGCATGGTCGCGGGCGACCTCAACCCGCAGAAGGGTGTCATCGCCCGGGCTGGTGGCCTGGGCGTCATGCGCCAGTTCATCGGTCAGATCGGCGCCGGCGGCAGCACGTACTGGGATTCTCCCGACCGTACGCTCCAAGATCTTGCCTTGAGCCTCGCGGAGCCGGCGGTCCGCGCGGCGGGCGAGAAACTCGCGGCCGCGGAGGAGGCGCTCGCGCGGGCCGAGGCCCGCGGCAAGTTCAGCACCGCGTCGCAGAAGGCCCAGATGGAGTACGCGCACGCGCTGGCGACGTGGGGCGAATCCGGCGGGTACGAGGCGGAGGTCCTGTTCGACACGGCGGCGGTCTCCGCCGTCGGCAAGCCGTGGGACGAGGTCAAGCTGCGGCCGGTGCGGACCCTGTCGGGCGGCCAGCAGAAGCGCTTCGCGCTCGTCCTGCTGCTGCGCAGCGCCAACGAGGTGCTGCTGCTCGACGAGCCGGACAACTTCCTGGACGTGCCCGCCAAGCGCTGGCTGGAGGCGGAGCTGAAGGAGTCCGACAAGTCCGTACTGTTCGTGTCCCACGACCGCGAGCTGCTCGCGGAGACCGCCACCCGCGTGGTCGCGGTCGAGGGCGGCAGCGCGTGGACCCACCCCGGCGGGTTCGCCACCTGGCACGCGGCCCGCGAGGCGCGCTACGACAAGCTCGACGAGCAGCGCCGCCGGTGGGACGAGGAGCATCAGAAGCTCAAGGACCTTGTCGTCATGTACAAGCAGAAGGCGGCCTACAACTCCGACATGGCCTCCCGGCTGCAATCGGCACGCACCCGCCTGGCGCGGTTCGAGGAGGCCGGCCCGCCCGAGCTGCGGCCCAAGGAGCAGACGATCAAGATGCGCCTGCAGGGCGGGCGCACCGGCAAGCGCGCGATCGTCTGCGAGCAGCTGGAGCTGGACAACCTGACGTACCCCTTCGATCTTGAAGTCTGGTACGGCGACCGGGTCGCGGTGCTCGGCGCGAACGGCACCGGCAAGTCGCACTTTCTCCGCCTGCTCGCCCGGGGCGGCACCGACCCGGACCTGGACGCCACCCCGGTCGACGGCGCGATCCTCGCCCCGGTGTCGCACCACGGCGTCGCGCGGCTCGGGGCGCGGGTGCGGCCCGGGCACTTCTCGCAGACCCACGACCGGCCCGACCTCGCCGACAAGACGCTGCTGGAGGTGCTCTGGCGCGGCGACGAGCACCGCACCGGCCTGCCGCGCGGGGAGGCGACCAAGGCGCTGTCGCGCTACGAGCTGGCCGGTCAGGGCGAGCAGAGGTTCGCCACGCTCTCCGGCGGGCAGCAGGCGCGGTTCCTGGTGCTGCTACTGGAACTGTCCGGGGCGACGCTGCTGCTGCTCGACGAGCCGACCGACAACCTCGACCTGGCCAGCGCGGAGGCGCTGGAGGAGGGCCTGTCGGCGTTCTCCGGCACGGTGGTGGCGGTCACCCACGACCGGTGGTTCGCCCGGTCGTTCAACCGGTACGTGCTCTTCGGCGGCGACGGCGAGGTCACGGAGACGCCGGAGCCGGTCTGGGACGTGCGCTGACGCCGGTCAGCGCGGCATGGCCCGAAACCACGCCAGCCGGTCGCCCGGGTCGGGGCCGCGCCGCCGCAGGACCGGCGGCTGCCCGTCGGTGACCGGCGCGTGGTGGTCGAAGCGGGTCACCAGAATGCCCTCGCCGCCGGTGAGGTCGGGCAGCGCCGTGGCGATCCGGGGCATCCGCGCCGACGGCAGGGTGCCCACCAGGCGCGTGTACCCGCCAGCGGTCGCGACGTCGAGCAGCAGCGCGCCGAGCCGACCCAACAGGGCCGTCACGGGGCCGTGGGCTGGCTCGGGCAGGTCGAGTTCGAACCGGTCCACCGGCTGGCACACCTGGGTGCCGGCCGCGCGCAGCGCCGCCGCGACGACGACCGGGGCCAGGTTGCGGAAGTCCGCCCCGACACTCGAGATCGACTTGTCGAACTTCTGGTGCGGTCTGCTCTGTCGCGGGCAGTACTGCGAGGACGTCATCGTGACCCGGCAGTCCGGGACCGGCCACCCGTACGGGCCCTGGGTCAGCGCGGCCCGCACCCCCTCCTCGGTGGCGGCGACGAACGCGGCGGGCAGCCGGCCGCGTTCGATGCCGGGGGAGAACTCCACTCCGTGGCCGACCGGCGCGGGGTCGATCCGCAGGCCGATTCCGGCCAGGTACGGGTTGCCGTCCGCCCTGATGAGGTCGACCGCCGCACCCTCGCCCACAACCCGTTCGATGCACGCGATCGAGGTCTCCGAGAAGCGGGCCCGCACGCCGAACCGGTCCTCCAGCAGCGACCCGATGACCTCCTTCTGCACCTCGCCGTGCAGGCTGATGACTGCCTGCCCGGCCTGCTCGTCGACCCGCAGGTCAATGAGCGGGTCCTCCTCGGCGAGTTCGGTCAGCCCGGCGAACAGCGCCAGGCGCTGCGCCGGGTCGACGGGCTCGACCAGCGCCTGCAGGGTCGCCGGGGGGAACCGGTAGGCCCGGCGTGGCGGCGGGGAGCCGACGTTGTCGCCGACCCGCGCCGACGTGCCGCGCAGCGCGGCGATCTGGCCGGCGCCGGCTTTCGCGCGGGCCACGACCGAGCCCGGCTCGCTCACCTCGATCGCGGTGATCCGTTGGGGCGCCGGGCCGCCGAAGGTGACCCGGTCGCGGACCGCCACCTGCCCCGACCACCAGCGCACCCAGGCGCGGCGGCCGCGCTCGTCCCGGTCGACCGCGAAAACGGTGCCCGCCGGCGGGCCGCCGCGACGCTCGGCGTACGGGAGAATCTCGACCAGGAGCCGGCGCAACCCGGGCACGCCGGCGCCGGTGATCGCCGACCCACAGGCGACCGGAGTGGCCGCGCCGGCCCGTACGCCGGCCCGCAGGGCGCGACGCACCTGGCCGGCGGCCGGCCGGCGCCCCGCCAGCCAGGTCGCGAGAATGGTGTCGTCGAGGTCGGCGACGGCCTCGATCACCGGGTCGGCGTCGTAGGCGAGCGACCGTACCCGCGCGTCGCGCCGGCCTTCGCCGCTCACCTCGGCGAGCGTCACGAGGTGTGGCGTGAGCCGCTGGCGCGCCTGCCCCAGCGCGCGGCCGACGTCGGCACCCGCGCGGTCGACCTTGTTGAGGAAGACCACGGCGGGCACGCCGATGCGGCGCAGGGCCCGCCAGATCGCGACGGTCTGCGGCTGCACGCCCTCCACGCTGGACACCACGAGCACGGCGGCGTCCAGGACCGTCAGGGACCGCTCCACCTCGGCGATGAAGTCCGGATGTCCCGGCGTGTCCACCAGGTTGATCGTCACGCCGTCGACCGCGAAGGACGTGACGGCGGCGCGGATGGTGATGCCACGCCGGCGCTCCAACTCCATGGAGTCGGTGCGGGTGGTGCCGTCGTCCACCCGGCCGGGCTCGGCGACGACGCCGGCCTCGAACAGCAGGCGCTCGGTCAGGCTGGTTTTACCTGCGTCAACATGGGCGACCACGCCCAGATTCAAGAACCGCAATGCGCAACTCCACGTTGGGACGGGAAAGGGTCCGGATCGTGGAAGTTGCTCGCATGGGTCTCTCCTTCGGGTCGGTTCTCAGCGCATGCTCGCACCGCCCCCGTCGGGGGGCCACCGATTTACGCCTCAGGGATGGCCCGGCAGCAGGATGTTGGTGGTGGGCTCGTCCGGGTCGCTGTTGGCGGTGGGTGGCAGGCTCGGCAGGGCCGTGCGCGGCGGCGGTTCGGGCTTGGCGTGCCGGGACCGCTTGGGCGCGGGCGGCGGTGGGTTGCGGGGTGGTTCAACCGTCGCGGGGGCGGCCGGTGCTGCCGTGGCGCGGCCCTTCTTCGCCGGGGCCGCGGCGGGCGTCGGGGCGAGCGGCTGGGTGTCGCCTGGGGGCATGCCGAGCAGCGGCGGCTCGGTGGGGACCGCGACGGTGCTCGCCTCAGCCTCCGTGACCTTGGGGTTGGTCGCCTTGGCCCGCGACCGGCGGCCGGCGCGCGTCGGCCGGGCCTCGGTCGGCTCGGGGTCCGTGGCGGGCGGGATCGGGACGGTCGGTGGCTCGTCCGGCAGTCCGCCGGGGTAGGCGGCCGCCTCGGCGGCCGGCCGGGCGCCCTGGTGCGGCACGGGGACGGCGGCGCCGGGCTGGCCGGGGCCGAGGCCGGACACCCAGCCGACATAGTCGGTCTCCGCGGTCGGCACCGGGGTACGCGACGGCGGGCGGCGCGGCTTGGGCGGCCGGCGCCCGGCGACGGCCACCAGGACCGAGGCGACCCCGCCCGCCAGCACGAACAGCAGTGCCGACTGGTACGGGACGAGCTGATCGCTGTGGTCGCCGCTGACGCCGGGCCCCGCGATGACGTACGCGCCCGCGATCAGCAGGGGCCCGCCGAGCCCGGAGACGGCCACGGCGACCTTCCCGGCGCCCCCGAACCGGGCGATCATGGCGAGGATGGCGGAGACGAGCACGACCAGGCCGAGGCTGAACATGAGCACGGGATCGCCCGGCCTGGTGAGCGGCTCCGGCACCGCGAGCCGGGCCAGCGGCCACGATTCGTTCGTGACGAGCGGCCAGATGATCGAGCCGGCCGCGAAGACCCACACCCAGGTCGTGGTCGTGATGACGTTGCCGGCGACCGGCGTCCACGTGAGTGCGGCGACCGCTACCACGATGCCGACCGGCACCGCGAAGCCGGCCGTGATCATCACGACGAGGTCGGGGTCCACATTGGTCGGTGGCCGGGCCGCCGTCGCGGGGAGGACCGCGAGGAACGCGGACGCGCCGCCGCCCAGACCGGCGACAATGGACACGGCCGCGCGCGCCGGCCACGTGGCGACGCGACGCAACCGGCGTCCCAGCCGCGCGGCGGCACCGGCCCCGGCGACCGTCGCGGTCATCACCACCCACGCCACCCAGGTGAGCAGCGCCGACCAGCCGTTCTCGCCGCCGGCCCCGAACGTGCGGTCCCACCGCACGATGTCGAGGCCGTAGAGCACGCCAAGCTGACCCGCGCCGACCAGGAAGGCGACGCCCACGGCGGTGGCGCTCAACCGCGTCCACTCGCGCAGTGCCTGCCGCATGCTCGCTGCCATGGCGTGCAGCGTACGAGTACGCGGTCCCGGGCGCGAGGGCACTCGCCGCCCGGATCGGTCCGCTACCCGACCGGCTACTCCACGCGGAGCCGGTAGCCGCGCTTGACCACCGTTTGGATGAACGAGGACCGGCCCAGGGCGGCCCGCAGCCGGGCGACCGCCATCTCCACGGCGTGCTCGTCCGCCCCGCGCGGCAACGCGGCGAGCAGCTCCGAACGGGGCAGCACCTTGCCGGGCTGGGTGGCCAGCGTCCGCAGGATCGCCATCTGGGCGGGCGGCAGGGGACGCAGTTGCCCGTCGACGACGGCGGCATGGCCCCGCAGGGTCAGCTCCGAGCCGGCGACCTTGAGCGTGCGGGTGCGCCGCGGCAGTTCCTCGATGAGGGCGCGGGCCAGCGCGCCGAGCCGGGCGCGGTTGGGCGCGAGGACCGGTACCCCCTGCTTGCGCAGCGGTGCCGCCGTCACCGGGCCGACACAGCCGGCCAGCACGTCCGACTTGAGCGCGGCGAGCACCGCGTCCGTGTCGGAACCGGCCGCCCTCAGCAGCGAGATGACGGCCGGCGCGGACGTGAACGTAACGGCGTCGACCAGGCGGTTGGTGATGAGGTCGATGAGGCGCTGCAACGGTGTCGGGTCGACCGGCGGCGCCCACCGGTACACGGGCACCTCCACCACGTCGGCCCCGGCCGCGGCGAGCGCGCCGCAGAACTCCTCCTGCGGCTCGCCGTGCAGCTGGACGGCGACCCGGCGGCCGGCCAGCCCGTTCTTGGTGTTGGCCACGTGCGAGCCGGCGTTGCGGCCGCTGTTCTGCTGGCGTACGAGGTGCTCCAGTAGCTCCGCGCAGCTCTCGGACTCGGGTGACCAGGCCTCCATGAGGCCGGCCGCGCGCAGCGCTCCCCGCGCCTTGGGCCCGCGGGCCACCAGGTACGCCGAGGAGAGCTGGTTGCGCAGAGCCTCGCCCAGGCCCCAGCCCTCGGCGGCCTCCAGCCAGCCGCGCATGCCGATGCCGGTGTTCGCCACGACGATGTCGGGCGGGTTGTCGAGCAGCGCGTAGGTTGCCGTACGCAGTCGACTGTCGTCCGCGAGGGGGACGATGCGCAGTGCGGGCGCGAGTACGACGCGGGCACCGTGGCGCTCCAGGAGCGCCGCGAGTTCGTCGCGGCGGCGGTCGGCGGTGACCGCGACGGTGAAGCCCGCCAACACCTCCGTCATCGCGCCTACCCGGACGCCCGTACGGGGTGGGTCCACATGCCATCCGCCTTCCATCCGTCGCCGTTGCGGTGGTGCCCCCCGGCGATCACCACGAGACCGGCGAGGAGCATCTCCTCGCCGGCGTTCACCAGGTCCCTGACGTCACTGTCAGCGCCATGGCCGCGCATCGCGGTGGTGGCCGCAGGCGGAGACGGGGCGGATCCGCAGCGCTCGGCGGGCCGGCTCGCGCGCGTTCGCGGTGCCACGCACGGTGACGCGCGGTGCGCCGCCACGGGGCGCGAGCAATCGGTGGCCGCCTGTCGCATGGCAGAAATCGTGACGGCGGGCCGTTTCGGTCCCGCGTCCCATTTGTTTCTCGCCTGCTAAGAGCAATTCACAGCTGGTGATCGCAAGGCGTTGCCCAGCGTGTTGCCCAGAGTACGAAAAGTCCTTCTCGATATGTGGGATCGCTGCCGTGCCGACATGCGTCGATACGGCACGGCCGTGGTCCTGCCGAAAGGTTTTCTGATCTCACCTTTTCGGCCAGGCAACCGTGCGTTAACGGTTGCGCGCCCGACTCCATCAGACCACGGCCAGGAAATCGACCGTTCTTAACGTTTTCGCAGAACCCATCGCAGCGTTCCCGTTCAGTGACACACCGCCGACGTCGAGGAGTCAAGCCCATGAGTACCGTCATCGAGACCGCACCGCCGGTCGCGGCGGGGCAAGCACCTGGCAAGGGTCGATGGATCGAGGACTGGCGCCCGGAGGACGCGGACTTCTGGGCCACCACCGGGAAGAAGGTCGCCAAGCGCAACCTCATCTTTTCGATCTTCTCCGAGCACCTGGCCTTCTCGGTCTGGGTGATCTGGAGCATCCTGGTCGTTTCGCTCGGGACCCTCACCGACCCCGCCACGGGGGCGGCGCTCTACCCCGACCTGGTGGCCAACCAGGCGAACGCGACCAAGATCTTCTGGCTGGTGGCGCTGCCGAACCTGATCGGCGCGATCATGCGGTTCCCGTACACGCTGGCGGTGGGTCGCTTCGGCGGCCGCAACTGGACCGTCATCAGCGCCCTGCTGCTGCTCATCCCGGTGGGCCTGGCGCTGTATGTCGTCCTCAACCCCGGCGTTTCCTACGGCTTCCTGCTGTTCGCCGCGATCACCGCGGGCTTCGGTGGCGGCAACTTCGCCTCGTCCATGTCGAACATCTCCTACTTCTATCCGGAGCGCACCAAGGGCACGGCGCTGGGCATCAACGCCGCCGGCGGAAACATCGGGCTCAGCTCCATGCAGCTGTTCATGCCGCTGATGCTGTTCATGGGCCTGAGCCTGACGTTCGCGACCGCCTTCTGGCTGCCGCTGGTGCTGGCCTCCGCGCTCTGCGCCTTCTTTTTCATGAACAATCTCCACGTGTCCAAGGCGACGCTGGCCCAGCAGTTCGCGGCGGCCAAGCGACCGCACGCCTGGGTCATGTCGTTCCTCTACATCGGCACGTTCGGCTCGTTCCTGGGCCTGGCCGCCTCCTTTCCGGCCACGCTGAAGTTCGTCTTCCCTGATGACCAGAAGTTCGACTTCCTCGGCACGGGCCTGCTCCTGCCGATCGCCTTCCTCGGGCCGCTCGTCGGCTCGCTGGCCCGGCCGTTCGGCGGCTGGATCGCCGACCGGGTCGGGGGAGCGATCGTGACCGCGGTCGTGTTCACGCTCATGGCGGTCTGTTCGTTCGGCGCGATCGCGGCGGCGAGCGCCAAGAACCTCGGGATGTTCATCACGTCGATGCTGGTGCTGTTCGCCATGTCGGGCGCCGGCAACGGCTCGACCTACCGGATGATCCCGGCGATCTTCAAGCGTCAGGCCGACGCCGAGATCGCGCGGAACCCCGCGGCGGAGGAGCAACTGCTCGGCCAGTCCCGTCGCGAGGGCGCCGCCACGCTGGGTATGGCCGGTGCCATCGGCGCCGTCGGCGGCTTCATCCTGCCGAAGGTGATCGGCGACTCGATCAAGGCGACCAACGGCATCGGGACGGCGTTCTCCTGGTTCATCGCCATGTACGTGGTGTGCCTGATCGTGACTCTGACGGTCTACATCCGTAAGGGCGCCACCATGTCGCGGGTCTGACCATCACCGTCCGCCGACCGCGTCCCGCCGCCCACGTGTCCGGGGGCGGCGGGGCGGTGGTGGGCGTTTTGACCTCGCCCCGCGGGAACGGGTACAGTCATGGGCTGTTGAGCGTGAACGCAGCGTGTCCGGGTTCGGGTACGCTGGTTGACTGTGCTTGGCTGTGTGCCCTAGGTGCCGTCAGACGCGGTGCCGTCAGACGCCAAGCCTCAAGACCGACGAATGAGACAAGGTAGACCTGTGGGTACGTACAGCCCGAAGCCGGGTGAAATCGAGCGGCAGTGGGTCGTTATCGACGCCGCTGACGTCGTGCTGGGCCGCCTGGCGACCCACGCCGCCACTATTCTGCGCGGCAAGCACAAGCCGACCTTCGCGCCGCACGTCGACACGGGTGACTTCGTCATCGTCGTCAACGCCGGCAAGGTCGCCCTGACCGGCAACAAGCGCCAGGACAAGAAGGCCTACCGCCACTCGGGCTTCCCGGGCGGCCTCAAGGCGGTCAGCTACGACGAGCTGCTCGACAAGCGCCCCGAGCGCGCGATCGAGCTCGCCGTCAAGGGCATGCTCCCGCACAACCGCCTCGGCCGGAAGCTGATCAAGAAGCTCAAGGTGTACGCCGGCCCCGAGCACCCGCACGCCGCGCAGCAGCCGGTGCCGTTCGAGATCAAGCAGATCGCGCAGTGAGCGCAGGCGAAGGAAGCACTGTGACTGAGACCACCACCGAAGCCGTCGTCGTCGAGGGCCCCGAGAACGCCGAGGTCGCCGCGGTCGTTCACGAGACCTCCACGCCGGCACCGGCGCCCGCCAAGGCGCCCAAGAACACCCCGCGGCACGACCGGCCGATTCAGACCGTCGGTCGCCGCAAGGAGGCCATCGTCCGCGTTCGCCTCGTCGCCGGCACGGGCAAGTTCACGCTCAACGGTCGCGACCTGGAGACGTACTTCCCGAGCAAGGTGCACCAGCAGCTCGTCCGCGAGCCGCTCGTGGTCTCGGAGCGGACGGACAACCTCGACGTCATCGCCAACCTGCGCGGTGGCGGCGTCACCGGCCAGGCCGGCGCGCTGCGCCTCGCGATCGCCCGTGCGATCTGCGACCTCGACATCGACGACCGCCCGGCGCTGAAGAAGGCCGGCTTCCTCACCCGTGACGCCCGGGTCAAGGAGCGCAAGAAGTACGGCCTCAAGAAGGCCCGCAAGGCTCCGCAGTACTCGAAGCGTTGATCTTTCAGTAGCCAACACGTCGGCCGGACCGCCCTCAACCGGGGTGGTCCGGCCGACGTTTTCTTTGTGGAGGCATGTCTCGTATGGCAGCCCGACGACTCTTTGGCACCGACGGCATCCGCGGCGTGGCCAACGCCGACCTCAGCCCCGAGCTGGCCCTGTCCGTGGCCCTCGCGGCCGCTCACATCCTCGCCGAACAGGACCGCTCGCACCCGCCGGTCGTGGTCGTCGGCCGTGACCCGCGGGCCAGTGGAGAGATGCTCGAGGCCGCCGTCGTGGCTGGGCTGACCAGCGCCGGCGCCACGGTCGTGCGGGTCGGCGTGCTGCCCACCCCGGGCGTCGCGTTCCTCACCGCCGAGGCGAAGGCCGACTTCGGCGTCATGCTCTCCGCCTCGCACAACCCCATGCCGGACAACGGCATCAAGCTCTTCGCGGCCGGTGGGCACAAGCTGCCCGACAGCGTGGAGCGCGAGATCGAGGCCGCCATCGACAACCCCGGTGGCTGGAAGCGGCCGACCGGCCTGCGCATCGGCCGCGTGCACGACCTCATCGACGGCCGCGACCACTACGTCAAGCACCTGGTCGC
Source organism: Luedemannella helvata (assembly GCF_039528415.1). Classification (NCBI taxonomy): domain Bacteria; kingdom Bacillati; phylum Actinomycetota; class Actinomycetes; order Micromonosporales; family Micromonosporaceae; genus Luedemannella; species Luedemannella helvata. Next base: position 189,176 of record NZ_BAAALS010000006.1, on the reverse strand, counting down.
CACCGCGCCCCATCCGCTCGCCGGCGTGAAGGTCGTCGTGGACTGCGCCAACGGCGCCGCCTCCGACGTCGCGCCCGAGGTCTACCGGGAGGCCGGCGCCGAGGTCATCGAGATCCACGCCGACCCCGACGGCATCAACATCAACGACGAGTGCGGCTCCACGCACCTCGCGGACCTTCAGGCCGCCGTGCTCGAGCACGGCGCCGACCTGGGCGTGGCCCACGACGGCGACGCCGACCGGGTGCTCGCGGTCGACGCGACCGGCGCCGTCGTGGACGGCGACGAGATCCTCGCCATCCTCGCCCTCGGGATGCGCGAGGCCGGCACCCTGACCGACGACACCGTGGTCGCCACCGTGATGAGCAACCTCGGCCTGCGGTTGGCGCTCAAGCGCGAAGGGCTGCGGCTCATCGAGACGGCTGTCGGTGACCGGTACGTGCTGGAGGCGCTGCGCGCCGGCGGGTACGCCCTGGGCGGCGAGCAGTCCGGTCACGTGGTCATGCCCGCGTACGCGACCACCGGCGACGGCATCCTCACCGCGCTGCACCTCATGGCCCGCGTCGCGGCGACCGGCCGGTCGCTGGCCGACCTGGCGTCCGTGGTCACGAAGCTGCCCCAGGTGCTGGTCAACGTCCGCGTCGCGGACCGCTCGGCCGGTGCCGCGGCGCCGGCCGTCCTGGCGGCCGTCGCCGCCGCCGAGGCCGAGCTGGGCGACACCGGCCGCGTCCTGTTGCGCCCCTCCGGCACGGAACCGCTTGTCCGCGTGATGGTGGAGGCCCCCACCCTCGACGAGGCCGAGCAGGTGGCGGACAAGATCGCCGCCGAGGTCCGCGCCGCGAGCCCCGCCTGACCCTCGCCGTCAGGTCGCGTGCGTACCGATCCGCCGAATGCGGCGTGGTCAGCGCGGGAAGGTGGCGTCACGGAGGCGGGTGGCCGCCTCCGTGAGGACCTCGGGGCGCTTGCAGAAGGTGAAGCGCACCAGGTGGCGGCCGGCGTCCTTGTCGTCGTAGAAGACCTGGGTGGGGACGGCGACCACGCCGGCGATGTCGGGCAGCGCGCGGCAGAACTCGATGCCGTCGCGCCCGCCGAGCGGGGTGATGTCGGCCGTGATGAAGTACGTCCCCTCGCTGCGCTGGATCGTGAATCCCGCGTCGACCAGCCCGCCGGCGAGCAGGTCGCGCTTGGCCTGCAGGTCGGCCGTGAACCCGGCGTAGTACTCGTCGCCGAGCCCGAGCGCCACGGCGACGGCCGGCTGCAGCGGCCCGGCGTTGACATAGGTGAGGAACTGCTTGACCCGGGTGACCGCGGACACGAGCGGCGCCGGGCCGCTGACCCAGCCGACCTTCCAGCCCGTACACGAGAAGGTCTTGCCGGCCGACGAGATCCGCAGGGTCCGCGACCGCATGCCGGGCAGCGTGGCGAGCGGAATGTGCGGGACTGTCGCGTCCGAGAAGACAACGTGCTCGTAGACCTCGTCGGTGACCGCGGGCACGTCGTACTCCTGGCACAGCGAGGCGATCAGGGTGAGTTCGTCGCGGTCGAAGACCTTGCCGGTGGGGTTGTGCGGTGAGTTGAGCAGCACGAGCCGGGTACGCGGGCCGAACGCCGCGCGCAGTTCGTCGGCGTCGAACGCGTACCGCCCATCAGGCCCCGGGCGCAGGGTCACCGGCCGGCGCACGGCACCCGCCAGCGCGATGCCGGCCGCGTACGAGTCGTAGTACGGCTCGAAGCAGACGACCTCGTCGCCCGGCTCGCAGAGCGCCAGGAGCGACGCGGCGATGGCCTCCGTGGCCCCGGCGGTCACGAGGATCTCCCCGTCGGGGTCGTAGTCCAGGCCCCAGAATCGCTTCTGGTGCCCGGCGATGGCGGCGCGCAGCTCGGGGATGCCGGGCCCGGGCGGGTACTGGTTGTGCCCCTCGCGCAGTGCCCGCGCGGCCGCGTCGAGCATCTCGGGCGGCCCGTCCGTGTCGGGGAAGCCCTGCCCGAGGTTGACCGCGCCGGTCCGCACGGCCAGGGCCGACATCTCGGCGAAGATGGTGGTGCCGAACTCGCGCATGCGCGCGACCAGGGGGTCTGTCATGATCACGCCGTTGACGTTACCGCCCGCCGGCGCTCAGCAAGAAGATGCCCGCGATGCCGAGGCCGACGCAGCCCAGCACGACGAGGCCGATGATGACGCCGACGAGCACTCCGTTGCGGGCGCCGGCGGCGGGCTCCCGGCGGGTGGGCGGAGGCAGCGCGACCGGTTTGAACACCGGCAGCTCGCTGGTCGGCGGGTACGGCGGCGGCGGGCGGTAGGACAGGGAGTCCTCGTCGCTGAGGAAAGCGGGTTCGTCGCTGGCCGACCGCTGGGTGGGTGGCACGGGTGACGAAGGCTGCTGGCTGTCCGGCCGCTCCGCGGGCTTCTGCGGGTACGTCATGGTCTCCAGTGCCCCCAAGGTGCGGCCCGTCGCGGCGCCGCATCTTCGTGTTTCGGCGCCGGGTCGCGCCTTACCGCACAGTGTTGCAAGCGCGGATCACGGCGTAATGGCTGGAAAGGGATTGATAGGACTTAACGCAGTGTGAAAAAAATCTGACAGTTTCCTTGTGGGTGCCGCAGGTAGGCCGTTTCACTCAATACGCGTGCGCGAAAGTCGGGTTTGCGCGCAGAGACTTTGAGCGATTATTGGGTAGGCTCCTGACCATGTGCGGCATCGTGGGTTTCGTGGGCGCCCGACCGGCGCTGGGGATCGTGCTCGACGGACTTCGTCGGCTGGAGTACCGAGGCTATGACTCGGCGGGCGTGGCCATCGTCGACGGCGGCGAACTGCTCGTCCGCAAGCGGGCCGGCAAGCTCGCCAACCTGGAGAAGGCGCTGGCCGGCAGCCCCGACGGCGGTGCCGCCATGGCGGCCGGCATGAGCGGCATCGGGCACACCCGGTGGGCCACCCATGGCGGGCCCACGGACCGCAACGCGCATCCGCACCGTTCGGCCGACGGCCGGGTCGCCGTCATCCACAACGGCATCATCGAAAATTTCGCCCGCCTGCGCGCCGAGTTGGAGGCGGCCGGCATCGAATTCACCAGCGACACCGACACCGAGGTCGCCGCACATCTGCTCGCCGCCGAACTCGCTGTCCTGCGTACCCAGGAAAGCGGCGATCAGGGCGAGGTGCTCGCGGAGGCCATGCGTCGGGTGTGCCGGCGCCTGGAAGGCGCGTTCACGCTGCTCGCGATCGACGCCGACGCCCCCGGCGTCGTGGTCGGCGCGCGACGCAACTCGCCGCTCGTCGTGGGCCGCGGGCAGGGCGAGAACTACCTGGCCAGTGACGTGTCCGCGTTCATCGAGCACACCCGCGAGGCGATCGAGCTCGGCCAGGACCAGGTTGTCAAGATCACGGCCGATGAGATCGTCGTTACCACGTTCGACGGCCAGCCCGCTCAGGGCAAGGACTACCACGTCGACTGGGACGCCGCCGCCGCCGAGAAGGGCGGCTACGACTGGTTCATGCTCAAGGAGATCGCCGAGCAGCCGCAGGCCGTGGCCGACACGCTGCGCGGGCGCCTCAGCGAGACCGGCGAGATCATCCTCGACGAGGTCCGCCTCACCGACCAGGACCTGCGCGACGTCGACAAGATCTTCATCGTGGCCTGCGGTACGGCGTACCACTCGGGCCTCGTCGCCAAGTACGCCATCGAGCACTGGACCCGCATCCCGTGCGAGGTCGAGCTGGCCAGCGAGTTCCGCTACCGCGACCCGGTGCTCGACCGCTCCACGCTTGTCGTGGTCATCTCGCAGTCCGGCGAGACCATGGACACCCTCATGGCGCTGCGCCATGCCCGCGAGCAGAAGGCGCGCGTGCTGGCCATCTGCAACACCAACGGCTCCACCATCCCGCGCGAGTCCGACGCGGTCCTCTACACCCACGGCGGCCCGGAGATCGCGGTCGCCTCCACGAAGGCGTTCCTGACCCAGCTCGCCGCCTGCTACCTCGTCGGCCTGCACCTCGCCCAGGTGCGCGGCATCAAGTTCGCCGACGAGGTCGGCGCGATCGTCGCCCAGCTGCAAACCATGCCGGCCGCTATCGCCCAGGTGCTGTCCACGATGGAGCCCGTCCGGGAGCTGGCCCGCTCACTCGTCGACGTCAACACCATCCTGTTCATCGGCCGCCACGTCGGTTACCCGGTCGCCCTGGAGGGCGCGCTCAAGCTCAAGGAGCTGGCGTACATCCACGCCGAGGGCTTCGCGGCCGGCGAGCTCAAGCACGGGCCGATCGCCGTGATCGACGAGGGCACCCCGGTCGTGTGCGTGGTTCCGTCGCCCAAGGGCCGCAGCCTCCTGCACGACAAGGTCGTGTCGAACATCCAGGAGGTACGGGCCAGAGGCGCGCGCACGATCGTCATCGCCGAGGAAGGTGACGAGGCGGTCCGCCCGTACGCAGATCACCTCGTGGAAGTTCCGGCCGCGCCGACGCTGCTCGCCCCGCTGCTGACGACCGTGCCGTTGCAGGTGTTCGCCTGTGAGGTGGCCAGCGCCCGGGGCCTCGATGTCGACCAGCCGCGCAACCTCGCCAAGTCCGTCACAGTGGAGTAGCGCGCGACTGTCGCGGTTCACCCCGGGTCATTAGCATCGATCGATGAGTTGCGGCCGAACCGGTATTAACCGGTTCGCCTGGCCGGCCGCCGATCGTACGCAACCCGAGAGGACCCCCCATGCGGAAGAGATCCGCGCTCCAGGCGTTGCTCGCGGCCCTGGTCCTGGCACTCGGCTACCTGGTGGTGCAGGCGGCGGTATCCGCCCCGGCCGCCAGCGCAGCCGCCCCGGTCAGGATCATGCCGCTCGGCGACTCCATCACCGGCAACCCCGGCTGCTGGCGAGCACTCCTGTGGAACAAGCTCATCAACGCCGGCTACACCAACATCGACTTCGTCGGTACCCAGGCCCCGCAGGGCTGCGGCGTCACCCACGACGGGGACAACGAGGGTCACGGCGGCTACCTGGTCACGAACGTGGCCAACCAGAACATGCTGCCGGCCTGGCTCGCGGCCACCACCCCGGACATCGTGGTCATGCACTTCGGCACGAACGACGTGTGGAGCAACATCGCCCCGAGCACCATCCTCGCGGCGTTCAGCACGCTCGTCGACCAGATGCGGGCCAGCAACCCCACCATGAAGATCCTGGTCGCCCAGATCATCCCGGTCGCGCCGAGCACCTGCGGCGACTGCCCGGCCCGCACGACCGCCTTCAACAACGCGATCCCCGCGTGGGCAGCGTCCAAGACGACCGCCCAGTCGCCGATCACGGTCGTCGACCAGGCGACGGGCTGGGTGCCCGCCACGGACACGTACGACGGCGTACACCCGTCCGATCCGGCCGGCATCACGAAGATGGCCGACAAGTGGTACGCCCCGCTCGCAGCCGCCCTCGGCGGGGTCACCCCGACATCGGCGCTGGTCACGTCCCGCCCGCCGACGTCGGCGGTGGTCACGTCCCGGCCGCCGACGTCGGCCGTTGTCACGTCGCGTCCGCCGACGTCGGCCGTTGTCACGTCGCGTCCGCCGACGTCGGCGGTCGTCACGTCCCGGCCGCCGACATCGGCCGTTGTCACGTCGCGTCCGCCGACGTCGGCCGCCGTCACCACGGGTGGGCCCGCCGGTGCCTGCTCCGCCACGTACACGATCGTGGGTCAGTGGCCCGGGGGATTTCAGGGCGAGGTGACCGTGAAGGCCGGCCCGTCGGCGATCAGCCGCTGGACCACCTCATGGACGTATGCCAGCGGCCAAACGATCACCCAGTCGTGGAGCGCGACGCTGACCAGCAGCGGCGCCACGGTCACCGCCTCGAACGCCGCCTGGAACGGCAGCCTCCCCGCGGGCGCGACCACCACGTTCGGCTTCATCGGAACGTGGAACGGCACCAACTCGGTCCCCACGGTCTCCTGCTCGTAGCGGTGTGACCATGGTTCGCTGGGCGGCGCCACTGGCGCCGCCCAGCGACGTACTCACGTCGACGCGTCGCCCACCTCGCCAAAGTCGTGACTTCGGCGGGGTTGTGCGGTGCTGGCCTCGCCATAAGCGTGACTTTGGCGGGGTTGTGCGG
>NZ_BAAALS010000006.1:159689-183000 GCF_039528415.1 Luedemannella helvata | reverse complement strand
GCGTGACTTTGGCGGGGTTGTGCGGTGCTGGCCTCGCCATAAGCGTGACTTTGGCGGGGTTGTGCGGTGCTGGCCTCGCCATAAGCGTGACTTTGGCGGGGCTGTGTGGTGCTGGCCTCGCCATAAGCGTGACTTTGGCGGGGTTGTGCGGTGCTGGCCTCGCCATAAGCGTGACTTTGGCGGGGCTGTGCGGCGCTCGCCTCGCCATAAGCGTGACTTTGGCGGCTGGTCGCGGCATCCACCTCGCCATAAGCGTGACTTTGGCGGCTGTTCGCGGCATCCACCTCGCCATAAGCGTGACTTTGGCGGCTGGTCGCGTCCTTCGCCTCGCCATAAGCATGACTTTGGCGGTCGGTCGGGGGGTTCGCCTCGCCATAAGCGTGGCTTTGGCGGTCGGTCGCGGCGCTCGCGTCGCCATAAGCGGGACTTTGGTGGCCGAGTTCGGCCCAGGCCGGCCGCAGCCTCCGCCTCGAACGGTGCGCGGCGAGCGGCCGGTCAGCGTTCCAGTGAGCCCGGCGGGGCGATCCACGCCTGCGACTGGCCCGTGACGGCCGCGATGCGTTCGAACTCCTCGTCATAGTGCAGCAGAACGGCGTCGTGGTGCTCGGCCACGGCGGCGGTGAGCAGGTCGACGAGGCCGGCGGCGCGGTGCTTGCCGCGCTTGGCAAGGCGTACCTGGACCTCGCGTGCCCGGTCCGCGATCGCCTCGGTGATCGGTAGCACCTGGTAGAGCTCGCGCCGTCGCTCGGCGATGCCGCGTACGTCCTCGTGGCAGCGGCCCGAGAAGCCGACCTCCAGGTCGACTGTCACGCAGGTGGCGGCGACGCGGTCGGCGATGAGGGCGACGATGATCTCGCGGATGCCGGGGTGGCAGATGCGTGCCTGTGCCGAGGTGTCGATGAGGTAGAGGCGGTGCTGTGCGGGAATGGCCGGCAGGTGCGGCCCGGCGTCGTCGGCCGGGGTGGTGCCTTGCGTCATCGGCGCGCCCGGGCCATCACGATCGGGTCGGTGATGTCGGAGCCCACGCCGAGCGCCAGGGAGTCCTGGTGGGCCCGCGCCATGAGGCGTTGCCGATCCGCGACGACGCGCAGGGCCGCGGCGATCGTGTCGCGCCGGCCCGACGTGCCGAGCAGGGCCGCGGCCAGCGCGAGGTCATCCTCGTCAATATTGACAAGCGCCTTCATGCGAGCGACCGTACTACTGCCCACCTACGGTTGCATACCCATCACCGTCGGTCCTAGTCGACGTTGGCCAGGTGTTGGCCCCCGACCGCGATACGCGCGATGTTCTCCAGACCCGCGCCGGCGAAATATCCAGAGTGGCCGCCGCGCGGGTCGCTGGTGAACACGTTCGCGCCGAACGTCCGGTCGCTGGGGTTGTGCCCGTGCCACATGTCGACATTCGGCACCGGGTCGGCGTACCAGCGGCTGAACGGCGCCGTCACGTTGTGGGCGGCGTCGCGGACGAACTGGCCGAACCCCGGCGCCGCGTACGCGAACGGGTCGCTGCGGGCCGTGCTCGACCAGACGTGCCCGGCTGGAAGCTCCAGCCGGTCGGCCGACGGGACACCGACCCCGGCGCTGCCGACGAACACGACATCGTCGGCGTTGAGGCCGGCGTCGCGGGCGGTCGCCCCGACGACCAGCGAGCCGTAGGAGTGCCCCAGGACGGTCTGGTGCGCGGGCGGGCCCTCGTGGGTGGCGCGCAGCCCGTCGAGGAAGCGGTCCAGGTCGGGCACGGCGGCGTGCGCGGCCGAGGCGGACATGGCGCTGGCCCACTCGGGCGCGTCGTAGCCGAGCCACAGGACGGTCGCCACGTCGGCGGTGCCGTCGAGCCGCTCGGCCGCGTCGCGCATCCGGTCGGTGCGGTCGAGGAGCCCGCCCAGCGAGGCGAGCGCCGTGTTGGCGCCCGGCACGTACGTGAGCACGTCCGTGGCGCGGTCGGGGTCGCCCATCGCGACGATCGCGCGGCCGTCGCCGGAGACGTCCAGACCCAGCAGGTACGCGCGCACGCGCCCGCCGTCGGCCAGCCGGGCGGCGATGGCCCCCAACCCGCGCAGCAGCGCCTCGTCACCGCGGCGCGCGGCCGCGTCGAGGGCCGCCGCCAGGCGCACCCGGTTGGCGGCGTCGCGATCGGCCGCCGGCACGCCATCGAGGCCGCCCACGTCCCCCGGCCGGTTGGCGACGAGCCAAACCCGCTGGTCGGCCGTCAGGCCGGCCCACCAGGCCCGGACGGTGGTCGGCGGCGTACCCCGCGCCGGTACGGCCGGGTCGACCGGCGCCCCGAAGGCGGCTGGGTCCCGCAGCGCCCGCGACAGGGCGGCCAGGCGCCCGGTGGCGGCGGCGTCCGCGCGCGTGGCCACCTCGACCGCCAGCGGCCCGTAACCGCGTTCCAGCAGCGCCCGCGCCGTGCGGACCTGCTCGCCCAGCTCGGTGAGGACCTGTCCGCAGGCCAGCACGGCGTCCGCCGCTCCCCGCAGGCGCGACTCGGCCCGGTCGAGCGCACCCGCGGCCGCGTCCCGGGCACCGCCCCGCCAGCCGTTCCCCAGCGCCACCCCGCCCGCCCGGACACCGTCGGCCCGGGCCGACAGCTCCCGCGCGAGCCGGCGGAACCCGGCCCCCGTCGCGGTCATCCGACCGGGTTCCGCCGCACACAGACCCGCCTCGGTCACCATGGCGCGATCACTCCCCCCACGTGAGCGCGCGGGTCAGCGACTCGACCGCCCGGCGGTCCGCCGACTCGTACGCGCCCGCCGCATCGCGCAGCGCGTCGGCCAGCGCACCCACCGAGCGGCGCAGCTCGCCGCTGCGGTCGGCTGCGGCGGCCGAGGCGGCGTCCGCCGCCGCCCCGGCCTGCCAGCCGTCCGCCGCCCGCAGCAGCGCCGTCACCGACGGCACCAGCTCGTCCACGGTCGTGTCGCCGGGCCGCCCGACCGCCCCCACCACCGCGGCCACGCCGGCCCCGATGGCCCCGCCCGGCCCGCCGGACGGCCCCCCGCCGCCCGCCGCCAGCGTCGCGCCGGCCAGCCGCGCGGCGTCGGTGGCGCCTGCCGCGTCCGCGACGATGGCGGCCGCGTCGCGCAGCAGGTCGGCGTCGACATGGAGGAGCACCGGGACGGTCATGGCACGAACCTAGGGGCCGCCCCGCGCGACGGTCAGCCGCTGTGGACGGCGCCCGGTGCGGCGTACCCGCCTGTTTCCACAGGCCTTGCGCCGCACGGCGGGTGCCGCTACCGACGGACCGGCCCAGCCCCTAGGCTGCTGGGGTGATCGTCGCTGTCGGCATCGACGTCGTCCTCGTGGAACGTTTCGTCCGGGCGTTGGAGCGCACCCCGCTGCTCACCGACCGGCTCTTCACCGTCGCCGAGCAGACCACCGCGTCGGGCAACCCCCGGCCGGCCGAGTCGCTCGCCGCGCGGTTCGCGGCGAAGGAGGCCGTGGCCAAGGCCCTCGGCGCGCCGACGGGCCTGCACTGGCACGACTGCGAGATCGTCACCGACCCCGACGGCCGGCCCTGGCTCACCACGTCCGGCACAGTGGCGTCCGCCGCCGCGGAGCGCGGCGTCGACCGGTGGCACCTGTCCCTGTCGCACGACGGCGGCATCGCGTCGGCCATGGTGGTCGCCGAGCGCGACACGCCAACCAGCTGAGGAGGCACAGATGAGGGCGGCGTGGCGGGCGGCGGACATCCGGGCCGCTGAGGAAGCGCTCATCCCCACCCTGCCGGCGGGCACGCTGATGCAGCGGGCCGCCGCCGGCCTGGCCCGGCGCTGCGCGTCCGTGCTCGCCGGGCGCGGGGGCGTCTACGGCGCGCGGGTGCTCCTGCTCGTCGGGGCGGGCAACAACGGCGGCGACGCGCTCTACGCGGGCGCCCGCCTCGCCGCGCGTGGGGCCGCCGTGTCCGCGCTGCTCATCACGCCCGACCGGGCCCACGCCGAGGGGCTCGCGGCCCTTCGGGCGGCCGGCGGCGCCACGATCGCCGGGCTGCCCGCCGTCGCCGACCTGGTCGTGGACGGCATCCTCGGCAGTGGGGCGCGGGGTCCGCTGCGGGGCGCGGCCGTCGACGTGGTGGAAAACCTTGATGGCGTACGGGCGACCGATGGTGGCCGCCCCACCGTCGTGGCCGTGGACGTACCCAGCGGCGTCAACGTGAACACCGGCCAGGTCGAGGGCCCGGCCGTGCGCGCCGACGTGACGGTCACGTTCGGCTGCCTCAAGCCGGCCCTCGTGGTGGGCGCCGCGGTCGCGCACGCCGGCCATGTCGACGTGGTCGACATCGGCCTGCCCTGGCTCGCGGTGCGGCCGGCCGCCTGGGTGCCCGAGCTGAGCGACATCCAGCGGTGGTGGCCGAGCCTCGCGCCGACCTCCGACAAGTACAACCGGGGGGTCGTCGGCCTGGCGACCGGCTCGGCGGCCTTCCCGGGCGCCGCGCTGATGTCCGTGGCCGGCGCGCTGGCCGGACCGACCGGCATGGTCCGCTACGCGGGCCAGGTCACCGACGACGTCGTACGCGCGCACCCGTCGGTCATCCCCACCCGCCGGGTCGCCGAGGCCGGCCGGGTGCAGGCCTGGGTGTGCGGCTGCGGCCTCGGTACGGACCGGCACGCGGCCGAGGAGCTGCGCGCCGTGCTGGGCGCGCCCGTGCCCGCCGTCATCGATGCCGACGCGCTGACACTGCTCGGCCACGGCGACCTCAACTCCTGGCTGCGCCGCCGGGAGGCGCCGACGGTCGTCACCCCGCACGACCGCGAGTTCGCCCGCCTCGCCGGCGACCAACCCGGACCCGACCGGCTCGCCGCCGCCACGGAACTCGCCGCACAGCTCGGCGTCACCGTGCTTCTCAAGGGCGACCGGACCCTCGTCGCGACCCCCGAGGGCACCGTGTGGGCCAACCCGACCGGCACCCCGGCGCTCGCCACCGCGGGGACCGGCGACGTGCTGGCCGGGCTGCTCGGTTCGCTGCTGGCGGCCGGCCTGCCCGCCGACCGGGCGGCCGTCGCGGCGGCGTTCGTCCACGGCCTCGCCGGGCGTACGGCCGCCGACCGTCTCGGCGGCGAACACGCCCCGGTCACGGCCCCGGACGTGGCCGCCGCCCTGCCGGCGGTCATCGCGTCGTTCGGATAGTCTCCGCGGCGATCCAGGCCAGGTAGGCGGGGGAGCCGGCGACGATCGGCGTGGCCACGATCTCGGCGACCTCGTACGGATGCTCGTCACGCAGGAAGCGCTCGAGTTCCGGGTACCGCGTGGTGGTTGTCTTGAGGGTGACCACCCACTCGGTCGCGTCGTCGACGGCGCCCTGCCACCAGTACGTCGAGCGCACCGGGCCGGTGACCTGGGCGCACGCCGCGAGGCGGACGGTGACCGCCGCCCTGGCCAGCGCCTGCGCGCCGTCGGCGGAGTCGATGCTGGTCGTCACCACGCAGTACTCAGTCACCCCACGACCCTAGCCCCGTAAACGGCCGGCGCCGGCGACCCGCGCGAGCGGTCGCCGGCGCCGGCCGGATGAGCGGAGGGGTCAGGAAAGGCTCACACCCCGTTGCGGGCGATGACGTCCTTGTACCACAGGGCGCTGCGCTTGGGCGTACGCCGCAGGGTGTCGTAGTCGACGTGGATGAGCCCCCAGCGCTGGCCGTAGCCCTGCTCCCACTCGAAATTGTCCATGAGGGACCACACGTGGTAACTCTCCAGGCGCACGCCGTCGGCGACGGCCCGGTGCGCGGCGGCGAAGTGGTCGCGCAGGAACTGCACCCGCTCAAGGTCGTCGACAGTGCCGTCGCCGTTGGGCTCGTGCAGGGTGGGCAGCCCGTTCTCCGTGATGGTGATCGGCAGCCCGCCGTACTCGCGGTGCACCCGGGTCAGGATGTCGTACATGCCGTCCGGGTAGATCTGCTGCCAGTCGGCCTGCGACGTCGGCAGCTTGGTGACGCACTCCCCGTCGCAGTCGACGAACAGCGGGCAGTAGTACTGCACGGCGAGCAGGTCCACCGGCGACGAGATGATGGCCAGGTCGCCGGACCGGATGCCCTGCACCATGCGGCTGTCCTCGCCGAGGTCGGCCAGAACGTCCTCCGGGTAGTGCCCGTGCACGATCGAGTCCAGGTACAGGCGGTTCTCGTACCCGTCGTACAGGCGCGTGGCGGCGATCGTCTTCTCGTCGTCGTCCAGCGGGTAGCACGGGTGCAGGTTCAGCGCGGGCCCGATGCGACCGGGCACGCCGCTCGCCCGGAAGGCCTGCACGCCGAGGCCGTGTGCCAGCTGCAGGTGGTGGGCGACGAGGTACGCGGCGCCCTCGTCCCGGTAGCCGGGCGCGTGGTGGCCGCGCAGGTACCCGTTCTGCACGACCGTCTTCGGCTCGTTGATCGTGAGCCAGGTGGGCACCGCGTCGCCGAGCTCGCGGAAGAGCACCTCGGCGTAGTCGGCGAAGAGGTACGCGACGTCGCGCGACTCCCAGCCGCCCTTGTCCTGCAGCGCCTGCGGCAGGTCCCAGTGGAACAGCGTGGCCATCGGCGTGATGCCGTGGCCGTGCAGCTCGTCCACGAGGCGCTTGTAGAAGTCCAGACCGCGCTGGTTCGCCGGGCCGGAGCCGTCCGGCATGATGCGCGGCCAGGCGATCGAGAACCGGTACGTCTGCAGGCCCAGCTGCTTCATCAGGGCGACGTCGTCCGGTACCCGGTTGTAGTGGTCGGCGGCGATATCGCCGTTGTGGTCACCCAGGATCTTCCCAGGTGTGCGGCAGAACGTATCCCAGACCGAGTCACCGCGGCCGTCGAGCCGCGCCGCGCCCTCGATCTGGAACGCGGACGTTGCCGCTCCCCAGGCGAAGCCGTCCGGAAAGGCCAGCCCGAGGGGGGTGTCCACGTCCAGTGCCGATCGGTGTGCGGGCGGATCGCTCGCGTCCATGCTGGTGCCTCCTACCTGATCTTTGGGAGCGCTCCCACGTTACGGTTATTGTGCCGGGAGCGCGTCCTTTTGTGGCGGGGTGGTGTGGCGGGGGCACGGGGTGGACGCCGTGCCCCCGCCGGGGACGGGCTGTTCAGCCCAGGGAACAGGCCGAGCCGTTGAGCGTGAACGACGTCGGTTTCGCGTTACTTCCGCTGTAACTTCCGTTGAAACCGATGCTCGTCGAGGCGCCGGGCGCCAGTGAGCCGTTCCACGACAGGTTCGTCGCGGTGACCGCTGTGCCGCTCTGCGACCAGGTCGCCGACCACCCCTGGGTCACCTGCTGGTTGCCGCTGAAGGAGAATTTCAGCGTCCAGTTGCTGATGGCCGCGGTGCCGGTGTTGGCGACGGTGACGGCGGCGGTGAAGCCGGAGCCCCAGTCGTTCGTCGAGTACGTCACCTTGCAGGTGGCGCTCGGGCCGCTCGTCGGCGCGCCCGTCGTGGGACGCGTCGTGGTGGGCGCCGCGGTCGTCGGACCGGCGGTGGTCGGGACCGCGGTGGTCGGGACCGCCGTGGTCGGCTGGGACGTCGTCGGCACCACCGAGGTGGGCGGCGCCGTCGTGGGCCGGGTCGTCGTCGGCACGACCGTGGTCGGTGCCGCCGACGTGGGCGTGGTGCCGGGGGCGTTGCCGTAGACGGCCGTCGTCCCGTCGAACACCTGGATGTTGCCGGCCAGGGCGGGCGAGGACTGCGTGGTGCTCACGCCGGCCCACGACCAGTCCCTGGTGTGGTCGTGCGGGCCCGGGAAGATGACCCGGAACTGGGTCTCCTTCGTGAAGTCCGGCTGCCCCGTGGGCGCGATCGTCACCCCGGTGCAGTTGATCGTCACGTAGTAGATGTTGCCCGAGTACTGGCTGATCGTCGGTGCCGTCGGACACTGGCTGTAGGCCGACGTCACGCTCACCTGACTGGCCGAGTAGCCGGGGTCGAGCGTGAAGTAGTACCGGTACGAGCCGTTCTTCAGCGGCCGGGCCGGCCACGCGGACTTGTTCTGCAGCAGGGCCTTGATCTCGAAGAAGCTCGTGCCCGTGCCGGTACCCACCTGGTTGAGCGAGGCGAGCACGTACATCTCCGGGCCGTCCGGCGTCTCCGTCGGGATGGCCGACGGGGTGCCGCCGTACTCCTTGGTGAGCCGGGCCAGGGCCCCGGTCATGCCGGCGTTGTAGTCGATCGCGACCTCGGACTTCTGGAAGTCGCTGCGCTTCTCCGTGCCGTACTGGTCGTTCGCGGACGTCGGCCCGCCGACGACGGCGCCGTAGAGGATGTGCCGGTTGTTGACCGGGTCCTGGTCGGGGTTGTTGCCCCACGGGCCGTGCGCGCCGCGGTGGTGCGGCATCTGGATGTACTTGCTGCCGTAGCCGATGAGGTACGACAGGGACAGCGGGTTGTCGCCGAGGACGTAGTTGACCTGGCGTACCGCGAAGTCGTGCATCCGCGTGGCGCGCGTGGCGTCGAAGACGCCCGAGTCGGCGTAGGCCAGCGCGAGCATCGCGGAGTTCGCGGCGTACCGGTTCGAGCCCCAGGCGCCGTGGAACACCTGGCCGCCGGGGGAGTACGTGGCCTTGGCGCCGTTGTACCCGTTGGGCCCGGTGAGCCAGTCGGCCCAGCGGTTGGCCGCGTCGATGTAGGTCTGCTCCCGGGTGAGCTTCGCCAGCAGGAAGATGCTCGCCTGGGTCTTGTCGTCCCAGTCGTACGTGCCGGCGTAGGCGATCGGGTCGCTCGACGACTGCCCCGTCTTGGGCAGGCTGGTGTAGAGGGACTTCGCCTTGGTCAGGTAGCTCGAGTCGCCGGTGGCCTGGTAGAGCCAGAGCGCGCCCCAGGTCAGCTCGTCGTAGTAGCCGCTCCACGAGTCGTAGAACGCCGACATCACCGGCACGCAGTTCGTGTACTTGCCGCGCACGGTGTCGGCGAAGGTGTAGAGCTGCTTCGCGTGCGTGAGCAGGGTCGCGGCATATGTCGGGTCGGACGCCTTGAAGGCCAGCGACGCGGACGCGAACGCGGCGGCGCTGGACGCGGCGACCTCGGACCCGCCGCAGGAGCTGTCGATGAAGTACGTCTTGCGGGGGTACGTCTGCAGCTCGGCCGCGGCCCACAGCTTGTGGTCCTCGTTGGGGTCGCCCACCTCGACGACGAGCTTGTTCGCGGAGGGGTGCGCCTTGATCATCCAGTCCATGCCCCAGCGCAGGTTGGACAGCAGGTGGTTGCTCTGTCCGGCGGCGCTGTAGCCGGCCGAGTTGTCCACGTAGGACCAGGCCAGGGTGGTGAGCGTGTGGGCGAGCGGGAACGTCGCCTTGATGGTGTCGCCCGCGTCGGCGAAGCCGCCGACGAGGTCGAGGCCGGCGTCGGCGCCATCGGTGAGGAAGCTGTCACCGCGCCACGAGACGCGGTTGGTGGCGGGGAGCTTGCCCAGGCGCTGGGCGTCGTAGAACCAGACGGCCTTGCTCAGGGCGTCCGCGTAGTTGGCGGAGATGGCCGCGTCGGCGGTGGCGAGACGCCCGATCACCGGCGTCACCACCGCGGTCGCGACGACCGCGGCTGCGGTCAGGACGACTCGCGCCTTCCGGTGTTTCCGGAAGGAACTGAGGGACTTCATGGCGAACTCCTGATGCGCGCTTATCCACACGGGCGCGCGCACGCAGGCGGCACTGCCCGAGAACAGGGGGATGTGAATCGATTCGCTGCCGGGCGGATGTGATGGTCCTGACCGGCCGAGGGATGCCGCCACCATGGGGCGGGGCGGTACCGTGGGGACGGGGAGGGCATCCCCGTCCCCACGGGGTGTTCTGTGCGCGCATCACCGTTTGGTTGAAGCCCCTTGGTGATACGCGTTGCGCGGGAGCCGGGGCCTTGTGGTGGTTCGGCTACCACCTCCTCTCCACGCCACGTCGGGTGGAACGACTGGTGACAGTGTCCGGGCTGACCTGTCGCCGGTCGTTGGTCTGCCTCTATATGTGGTGCGTAGCTGTTCGACACGACCATCGATGGAAGCGCTCCCATCGAGGTTGGTAGTGGACTTTAGTGGCCTCCCGGCAATCGCGGAAGACCCGCGTCAAGATCGGGCTACCTGCCGGCAACGTGCATGCAACGTGTAGTGCGGATATGCGAAACGGCCGTGAAACTATCGCTGAAAGCGACCGGCACGAATGCGTGGCCTTGTTCTGGGAGCGTTCCCATGCCAGAATCACTGCACTCGCGCAAAGAGCCTTGTGACACACCGTGACGTCGAGGGCACCTGGTCACCATCACACCGGGTCGACGTTCCGCCACCACGTAACGGTGGCCGTCCCGCTTTTTAGCCCGCGGTCCGGGCCGGGCTGATCCCCATGGGCGTACGTCGGAAGGTCCACTGTGACCTCCACGGCGCCTCGCTGAGTCGTACCCACGGCTCTGCCATGGCTCAAGGAGATCAGTCGTAATGAGTCCGTTGTCGAGGTTTACCCGGACGCGGCGGAGGACGGTGGTCGCCGCAACGGCGACCGTCGCACTCGCCGCCACGGGCCTCACCGTCCTGGCGGCATCGCCGGCCTCCGCGGCCACCGCCTGTCAGGTGACCTATACCAAGCGAGCCGAGTGGCCCACGGGCTTCACGGGCAGCTTCAACATCCAGAACGTCGGCGACGCCTGGTCCAGCTGGGCCCTGACGTTCGACTTCCCCGGCAACCAGGTCGTCTCGCAGGGCTGGAACGGCACGTTCTCGCAGTCCGCGAAGACCGTGACCGTCCGCAACGCGTCGTGGAACGGCTCCGTCGCCAACGGCGCGACCGTGATGGACGTCGGCTTCAACGGTTCCTACACCGGCACCAACGGCGACCCGAGCAACTTCGCGGTCAACGGCGTGCCGTGCAACGGCACCACGCCGACCAGCAGCGTGCCGACGAGCTCGGTGCCGACGAGCCGGCCGCCGACAAGCTCGGTGCCGACGAGCCGGCCGCCGACAAGCTCGGTGCCCACCAGCCGTCCGCCGACCAGCTCGGTGCCGACGAGCCGTCCGCCGACCAGCGCCGTGAACCAGGCGCCCACGGTGAGCATCACCGCGCCGAGCGCGAACCAGCGCTTCACCGCGCCGGCGAACATCACCATCAACGCGAACGCGTCGGACGCGGACGGGTCGATCAGCAAGGTCGAGTTCTACCACGACGGCCTGCTGCTCGGCACCGACACCTCGGCGCCGTACTCGTACACCTGGAGTGGCGTGCCCGCCCAGACCGAGGCGTACCACATCCAGGCGAAGGCGTACGACAACGTCAACCAGGTGAGCCCGCTCGTGCCGGACGTCCCGGTCTTCGTGGACACCGCCACGACGCCGACCCTGACGGTCACGCCCACCTCGCTCACCGTTCCTGAGGCCAGCAGCAAGACCTTCACGGTCGCGCTGTCGTCCGCCCCGTCGGCCAGCACGACGGTGTCGGTCACGAAGGTCTCCGGCGGCGACGCGGACCTGACCGCGAGCCCCACCTCGCTGACGTTCACCACGTCGAACTGGGCCACCCCGCAGACGGTCACCGTCTCCGCGGCCGACGACGCCGACGCCACCAACGGCACCGCGAGCTTCACGGTCGCCGCCAACGGCTTCACCTCGGTGATCGTGTCGGCTACCGAGCAGGACGACGACGGCACCACGAACGACCCGTACCTGCAGCGGTTCCTCGACCACTACAACAAGATCAAGTCCCCGTCGAACGGGTACTTCTCGCCCGAGGGCGTGCCGTACCACTCGATCGAGACGCTGGTCGTCGAGGCGCCCGACCACGGTCACGAGACCACGTCGGAGGCGTTCAGCTACTACCTGTGGCTGGAGGCCTACTACGGCAAGGCGACCAAGGACTGGACCCGCTTCAACCAGGCCTGGGCCGTGATGGAGAACTACATCA
Source organism: Luedemannella helvata (assembly GCF_039528415.1). NCBI lineage: Bacteria > Bacillati > Actinomycetota > Actinomycetes > Micromonosporales > Micromonosporaceae > Luedemannella > Luedemannella helvata. Next base: position 171,191 of record NZ_BAAALS010000006.1, on the reverse strand, counting down.
TCCCGGCGCACAGCAAGCAGACCACGAACAACTACAACCCGAGCGACCCGGCTGACTACGCCGGCGAGGCCAACCAGCCGAGCCTCTACCCGCAGCAGGGTGGTCTGCTCGACACGTCGGTCAAGGTCGGCACCGACCCGCTCTACAACGAGCTGGTCAGCACCTACGGCAACTCCGACATCTACCAGATGCACTGGATCCTGGACGTGGACAACGTCTACGGCTACACCGGCTGCGGCAGCAAGGTGTCGTACATCAACACCTTCCAGCGTGGCCCGCAGGAGTCGGCGTGGGAGACCGTCGCGCACCCGTCGTGCGACGACTTCACCTACGGCCAGCCCAACGCCGGTTACCTGCCGATCTTCATCTCCGGCACGCCGGCGAAGCAGTGGCGCTACAGCACGGCCCCCGACGCCGACGCGCGTGCTGTCCAGGCGGCCTACTGGGCCAAGACCTGGGCCGCCGAGCAGGGCAACAGCTCGGCCGTGTCCAGCACGATCGCCAAGGCCGCCAAGATGGGCGACTACCTGCGCTACGCGATGTACGACAAGTACTTCAAGAAGCCGGGCTGCACGTCCAAGTCCTGCGCCGCCGGTACCGGTAAGGACTCGGCGAACTACCTGCTCAACTGGTACGTCGCGTGGGGCGGTGGCGCCTCGAACGACTGGTCGTGGCGCATCGGTTCCAGCCACAACCACATGGGTTACCAGAACCCGATGGCCGCGTATGTGCTGTCCACCGATGCCGCCCTCAAGCCGAGGTCGTCGACGGCGGCCGGGGACTGGGCGACCAGCCTGACGCGTCAGATCGAGTTCTACACCTGGCTGCAGTCGGCCGAAGGTGGCATGGCGGGTGGCGCGACCAACAGCTGGGGCGGGGACTACTCCGCGCCGCCGTCGGGTACGCCGACCTTCTACGGCCTCGCCTACGAGGAGAACCCCGTCTACGCCGACCCGGGCTCCAACACCTGGATGGGATTCCAGGCGTGGTCCATGCAGCGCGTGGCGGAGTACTACTACGTCACGGGTGACGCGAAGGCCAAGGCACTCCTCGACAAGTGGGCGCCCTGGGTGGTCGCGAACACCTCGGCGTCGGGCTCGACCTTCTCGGTCCCGTCGACGCTGGACTGGACCGGTCAGCCGGGCGGCAACTGGACGTCGGGCACGACCTCGGTGAACAACTCGGGTCTGCACGTCACCATCGTCAACTCGGGCTCCGACGTCGGTGTGGCGGCCTCGCTCGCGCGAGCGCTCATCTTCTACGGTGCCAAGGCCAACAACACCGCCGCGAAGGAGAAGGCCAAGGCGCTCCTCGACGCGCTGTGGGCCAACTCGGACGACAAGGGCGTCGCCGTGCCGGAGACCCGCGAGGACTACAAGCGGTTCGACGACATCTGGACCTCGAGCAACCAGACCGGCCTTTACATCCCGTCGGGCTACAACGGCAAGATGCCCAACGGCGACGTGATCGCCCCCGGGAAGTCCTTCCTGGACATCCGCTCCTTCTACAAGAACGACCCGGAGTGGCCGAAGGTCCAGGCCTACCTTGACGGTGGGGCCGCGCCGACCTTCACGTTCCACCGCTTCTGGGCGCAGGCCGACGTCGCCATGGCGATGGCGGACTACGCCGCCCTGATCGGTTCCTGACCGATCGGCACCTGAAACACCCGGTCCCCGTCCGGCCAACCGGCCGGGCGGGGACCCACCCCTAGACCCCCGCGGGGTGGGTGGAGGCCAGCCCGCCCACCCCGCGGGTTTTTCGTGCCGCGACGCGACACCGCCGTGCAACAGACTGGTAACGCCGGTAAGGCAGTCTGATCTGCGGAAACGATGAGGTCAGCGGAGGTGCGCGGTGACGGACACATCGACAGCGGTTAGCGGGGACCGGCTCGCCCACCTTCCGGAGCGGTTCGCGCCGGGCGAGCAGCCCGACCGCGTCCGGGCGCTGGTGCTCACGGCCGAGGGCCCCCGCCGCTCCGACCTGATCGCCTGGGCCGGTGCCCACCGGCAGCGCCTGGCGGGCCTGCGCCTGCTCGCGCCGCCCGGCGTGGGCGCGTTGCTGCAGGAGAAGCTCGGCCTGGTGACCGAGCCGCTGCGGGCCGGTACGGTCGGGCCGACCGCCACGGCCGGGCTGGCCGCCGCCGGGGTCATCGACGGGGTGGTGGCCTTCAGCGACCCGCTGGAGCTGCGCCCCGGCGACACCACGACGCGTGCCCTCATGCGGCTGGCCGTGTTCTGGGACATCCCGATCGCCGGCAACCGGGCCACGGCCGACCTGCTGCTCAGCTCGCTGACCCCGCTCGGCGCCCCGGCCGCGCCCGCCGCGCCGCAGGCGCCGGTCGACGCCGTGACTGTCGTGGCCGGCGACGGGCCGCACACCCGGGGCACCATCCGGCTCTGGCACGTGCGGGCCACGGTCGATGACGTGCCCGGCCGCCTGGCCATCCTGGCGGCGAGCCTGGCCCGCCGCTCGGTCAACATCCTCTCCGTCCAGGTGCACCTCACGGCCGACGGGCCGGTCGACGAGCTGCTCGTGGCCGCGTCGCCCGTCCTGTCGGCGAGCGACCTCGCCGCGGCCGTGACCGACGGGGGAGCCCGGCTGCCCCGGGTCGAGCCGGCCGACGCGCACGCCCTGGTCGACCCGCCCACCCGCAGCCTCGGACTGGCGGCGCGGCTGCTGCGCAACCCGGACGACCTGCCCACCGCGCTGGCCGAGCTGCTCGGTGGCGCCCAGATCTCCTGGCGGCCGGAGGAGCCCGGCGGTGTCGGCGACACCGCGACCCAGCTGTGGCTCGACGACCCCACGGGCGGCGGCTTCCTCGCCAGCCGGCCCACGGCGCCGTTCACCCCCGCGGAGTCGGCGCGCGCCCACGCGCTCGTGGACGTGGCCGTGGCGGCCCTGTCCTCGGCCCCGCAGGTGGCCGCGGAGACGTGGCGGATGATGCTGGCCGACGGCGCCGAGGTGACCGTCCGCCGCGCCACGCCGGACGACCTGGACGCGGTCGTGGCTCTGCACGCCCGCTGCTCGCTGACCACCCGCCTGCGCCGCTACCTGGCCGGCACGAACTGCCCGTCACACACGGTCCTGGCCCAGCTGCTGCACCCGAGCGCCGGACACTCGCTCGTGGCCGAGGACACGGAGGGCCGCGTCGTCGCCATGGCCAACCTGATGTGGACCGACGGCACGGCGGAACTCGCCATGCTCGTCGAGGACGGCTGGCAGAACCGGCGCCTGGGCACCGCCATGGCCCGCCGGCTCGCGGCCGTCGCCGCCGAGACCGGGCTGACCGAGGTGCACGCCATGGTGCACCCGGGCAACGCCTCGATGATCCGGATCATGTCCGCGATCGGCCGGCGGCTGCACCGCGAGTACGACGGGGGGACGCTGACCCTGATCGCCCACCTGGACCACCGGGGCGAGCGTCACACCCAGCGGTTGCCCAGCCACATGTGATGCCACCACTCGTTATACGTGATCGACTGTGCGGTCCAGATCGAGTAGAAGTACCAGAAGCACAGCCCCACGGCGACGATGTAGATCGCGGCGAAGACCGTGCCGTACAGGCGACGGTCGGTCTGCGCCGCGGTCAACTGGCGCGATGACGCGGTGATGCCCGGCGCGTTGATGAGCGCGCCGAGCACGTACACGACGGCCAGGATGAGGAACGGCTCGGCCGGCGCGGCGTAGAAGTAGAACATCGAGCGGTTGCCGTTGGCCATGAAGTAGAACCACGGCAGGATGCCGGCCGCGGCGCCGAGACCGATGGCCAGGGCGCGCCAGTCGCGGCGGCTGATGCCCAGCCACGCCAGGGCGATCAGGGCGGGGATGAACGACCACCACAGCACCGGGGTGCCGATCAGGTTGATCACGGCGCTGCACGGATCCTGCCCGCAGCCGGGTTCGTTGCCGTAGTAGATGGCGACCGGCCGGCCCAGCAGCAGCCACTGCCACGGTGCCGACTTGAACGGGTGGTCGAACACCATGCCGTTCTGCGACGTGTCGAGCATGTCGACGTGGTACTGCCAGAGGTTCTGCAGCGCCCCGATGACCGGTAGTTCCGTCTTGCCCAGTTCGTTAGCGAAGTAGTGCCGCTTCCAGCCCGTGTCGGTGAGGAACCAGCCGGACCAGGTGGCGAGGTACGTGACGACGACGACGGCGCCGAAGGCGAACAGCCAGCCGACCTCGTCGAGGATCGCCTCCTTCCACGGCCGGCGCACCCCCGCGTGGCGGCGGGTGCCGACCTCCCACAGCAGGATGAGCAGGAGGAACACCGGCAGGAAGAAGATCCCGCTCCACTTCACGCCGCAGGCGCAGCCCAGCATGACCGCCGCCGCGAGCCGCCACCACGGGATGCCCGCCCAGCCGCCCGGCGGGCGCCCGGCGCGTCCCTCGGCGGTCACGTCGAGCCCGTTCTCCAGCGCCGCCAACCAGCGTTCCCGCCGCCTGTCCCGGTCGACGACCAGGCAGGAGAACGCGGCGAGCACGAAGAACAGCACGAAGATGTCGAGGAGCGCGATCCGGGACAGCACGAGCTGGAAGCCGTCGAACGCCATGAGCAGGCCGGCCGCCGCGCCGAGCACGACCGACCGGAACAGCCGGATCGCGGTACGGGTGATGATCAGCACCGCGAGCGTGCCGACGACCACGGAGGCCAGCCGCCAGCCCAGCGAGTTGTTGCCCAGCAGCTTGATGCCCAGGGCGATCAGCCACTTGCCCAGCGGCGGGTGCACCACGTAGGCGCCGTAATCGCCGTTCGGCTCCCACTCCACGCCGTGGTCGAGGAGCTCCTGCCCCTCGGTGGCGTAGTACAGCTCGTCGAACAGGATGCTCGACGGCGTGCCGTAGTGGTAGAAGCGTGTCAGCGCGGCGATGACCGTGACCCACGCGGTGACCGCCCAGCCCACCCACCCCTCCGGCAGGTTGGGGACGAGGCGCCGACGCTGGACGTCGGGGACCTTGGTGGCGACGGGCGTCAATGCGGGTGCGGTCACGCCGGAATGGTAGGGCCAGCACGGCCCTTCCGTCTTCCCCTGGGCCTACACCCAGCGGTTGCCCAGCCACATGCGCTGCCACCAACTGTCGTGCGGGATCGACTGCGCGGTCCAGATCGGATAGAAGTACCAGAAGCACAGCGCCACGGCGATGAGGAACGCCGCCGCGAAGATCGTCCCGTAGAGGCGCCGGTCGGACTGGGCGAACGTGAGCGTACGCCCTGAAAATCCCACGCCGGGCGCGTTGATGATCGCGCCCAGCACGAACACCACGGCCAGGATGAGGAACGGCTCGGCCGGGGCGGCGTAGAAGTAGAACATCGTCCGGTAGTCGGCGTAGTGGAACCAGAACCAGGGCACGATGCCGGAGGCCGCGCCCAGGCCGATGGCCAGCGCCCGCCAGTCGCGGCGGGCGATGCCCAGCCAGGCCATGGCGACCAGGGCGGGGATGAACGACCACCACAGCACGGGCGTACCCAGCAGGGTGATCACCGAGGAGCAGTCGTCGGCCCCGCAGGACGGGTCGTTGCCGTAGTAGATCGCGACCGGCCGGCCCAGCAGCAGCCACTGCCACGGCCATGACTGGTACGGGTGCTTGGAGACGAGCCCTTCGTGGAAGCCCAGGGCGTCGCGGTGGTAGTAGAAGAGGTTCTGCAGGGCGCCGATGACGGGCAGTTCGGTCCGGCCCAGCTCGGCGGAGAGGTAGTGCCGCTTCCAGCCGGTGTCCGTGAGGAACCAGCCGGTCCAGGTGGCGAGGTACGCGCCAGCGACGATGACGCAGAAGGCGGCGATCCAGCCGAACTCGTCCAGCAGCGTGTCGCGCCACGGACGGCGTACCCCCGCGTGGCGGCGCAGGCTGACCTCCCACAGCACGATGAGCAGCAGGAACATGGGCAGGTAGAACGCGACGCTCCACTTCACGCCGCAGCCGAGGCCGAGCAGGAGGGCGGCCGCGAGCCGCCACCACGGCACGCCGCCCCAGCTGAAGCCCGGCCGTCCGGCCCGCCCCGGCCGGGTCGGATCCAGGCCGTTCTCCATGGCCCGCAGCCAGCGTTGCCGCCGTTTGTCCCGGTCGACGACCAGGCAGGAGAACGCGGCGAGGACGAAGAAGAGCACGAAGATGTCCAGGATGGCGATCCGGGAGAGCACGAGCTCGAAACCGTCGAACGCCATGAGCAGGCCGGCCGCCGCGCCGAGCACGACCGAGCGGAACATGCGGATCGCCGTACGGGTCAGGATCGCCACCGCGGCGATGCCCAGCACCACGGTCGGCAGGCGCCAGCCCAGCGAGTCGTTGCCCAGCAGCTTGATGCCGAGCGCGATCAGCCACTTGCCGAGCGGCGGGTGCACCACGAAGGCGCCCGTGTTCGACGACGGTTCCCACTCGACGCCGTGGTCGAGCAGCTCCTGGCCCTCGGTGGCGTAGTAGGTCTCGTCGAACATGATCTCCGACGGGGTACCGTAGTGGAACACCCGGACAAAAGCTGCGATTGTCGTGATCCAGAACGTCGCCACCCAGGTCACCCAGAGGCTCGGCATGGGCGGCGCCAGCCGGCGGCGCACGATCTCGGGCACCGCCCGCCGGGTCCGGCCGCCGGCCGGGCTGTCCTCGGTCCGGGTGTCCTCGTTCGCCGCGTCCGGCGTCGATAGGGCCTGGGTCACCCCGCGATCGTAGGCTGCCCACGAGTGTTCCGCCGCATCCGCGGCGGCACGTGACGACCTGGAGAACGCGATGACAACCGGACGGCTGGTGCTCGTCGGCGCGCCATTGGGCAACGTGGGCGACGCCTCGGCCCGCCTGCGGGCCGCGCTCGCGGGGGCGGACATCGTCGCCGCGGAGGACACCCGCCGGCTGCACCGCCTGGCGCGCGACCTCGAGGTGGAGATCGGCGGCCGCGTCGTGTCGTACTTCGAAGGCAACGAGGAGCGCCGCACCCCCGAGTTGATCGAGGCCGCCGAGGCGGGCGCTGAGGTGGCCGTCGTCACCGACGGCGGCATGCCGAGTATTTCCGACCCCGGGTTCCGGCTGGTCCGGGCCGCGCTGGCCGCCGGCGTCCCCGTGACCGCGGCGCCCGGGCCGAGCGCGGTCACGACAGCCCTGGCCCTGTCCGGGCTGCCGTGCGACCGGTTCGCCTTCGAGGGGTTCCTGCCCCGCAAGGCGGGCGAACGACGGGCGCGGGTGGCCGCGCTCGCGACGGAGGAGCGCACCCTGGTCTTCTTCGAGGCGCCCCACCGGCTAGCGGAGGTTCTGGACGTACTGGTGGAGAATTTCACCGCCGAACGCCCGGCCGCCGTCTGCCGGGAACTCACCAAGACGTACGAGGAGGTGCGCCGGGGCACCCTCGGTGAGCTGGCGCGCTGGGCCACCGACGGGCCCGTCCGGGGCGAGATCACCCTGGTGGTCGCGGGCGCCGACCCGGCCGCGCGGGCCCGCCCGGACGACGCCGGCCTGGTCGCCGAGGTCGTCGACGAGGAGGGCGAGGGCCTGTCGCGCCGGGACGCGATCGCCGCCGTGGCCCGCCGGTACGGCCTGCCCAAGCGCGAGGTCTACGACCTCGTCGTCAGAACGTCGCCACCACGATCCCCGCGCTGAGCAGCACCGGCGCCCCCAGGCTCAGCGCCACCGCCGCCCACCGCCGCCGGCCGGTGAACCGGACCGCGCCGCTGACCCACATGATCAGCAGGGCGCACAGCCCGACCAGCGCGAACCCGAGCCCCCAGCGCAGGCGCAGGCCCGCGTCGTCGGCCGTGTACGCCTGCCGCCCGTGCGCGGACACCATCCGCGCCGGCACGGTCGCACCGGTCGCGCACTGCGCGTCCGCCAGCCCGGTGATCGAAACCCGGGGGACCTCGAACGCGGCGCCGTCGGCGACGAACCGCCCGTGGCACCGGCGCGCCAGCCCTTCGCCCTCGTCGCGCTCCACGGCCACGGTGCCCGTCTGCGCGTGGCCCATGGCCAGCCAGAACGGCTCCGCCGCCACCCACGCGAAGAACGCCGTGGCCAACGCCAGCAGCACCAGCGTGGGCAACGTCAGCCAGGGCCGGCGCAACGGCCGCGACCTGCGGGGCGGCTCAGGTCCGCGGCGCGGCCCGGCCCCGCGCCCCCTCGGCCGGGGAGGCGAGTACGTGCCGGGAAGCGCGATTCCGGAGTGCCCGCCGAACAGCTCCGTCGCCGGGTCGATGGTCCGCACCGGCATGCCGTGCCGGGTCGGTGCTCCCGGGTCGTAGATGGCGACCGGTGCGTAGTCCGCGGTGTCCTCCGCCACGCCCGGCTCGTCGTCGGCCTCCGCGCGGGTGGCCTGCGGTCGGGGCGCGCCGGCCAGGACGGCCTGCGGCGGGTTGGCGTCGGCCAGGACGGCCTGCGGCGGGCTCGTGTCGGCCCAGGGCCCTTCCGGCCGGCCCTCGCCGGCCCGCGCGGCCGGTGGCTGGACCGCCGCGGCCTGGGCTACCGCCGGCCGGCTGTCGCCGGTGCTCCCGTCCGCCAGCGGCGCGGCCCCGCTGCCGGCGTCGGCCTGGTGCCGGCCCAGCGTGTCCGGGTCGGCGTCCGCCGGGAGGTCAGCCTCGTCCCAGGCCTCGCCGCGCGGGGGCCGGTCGGGTTCGCTGGCGGCCTCCTGAGCGGGCACGAGGGCGGGGGAGACGGGCGCCGGCTCGGATCGATCGTCGGGCGGCTCGGCGGCGCGCGCCCGGGCGCGACGTGAGGGCCTCGTGCTCAGCGGGTCCCTGGGCGCGACGAGCGCCCGGCGGGACACGGGAGCGACATCCGGCGGTTCCGGGGGTACGGGCGGCTCCGGCGGCCCCGGGACCGGAGGCTCGGACGGAGCGGGTACCGGCTCGGGTGGCTCCTCGGGCCGCACGTCGGCCGCCGCCGGCTCGGGCGCAGCGGACCCCGCGGCGCTCGACGCGTTCGTGCTTGACTCGCTCGTGCTCGACGCGCCCGTGTCCGACGCGGCTGCCGTGTCAAGCTCTTCGTTCCCCGCCCGGACGGCGGGCTCCCCGGCCGATCCGGCGTCGTCCCGTGCGGCGTGGTCCGGCGGTGCTGCGTCGCCCGGCGGTGCTGCGTCGCCCGGCGGTGCTGCGTCGCTGGTCGGCCGGGCGTCCTCGGCCGGGCCGGGGTCCCCGGGTGGGCCGGCGGCGCGTTCGCTGCGCCACCACGTGGCGTCCGGGCTGGGGGCCGGCCAGGGCGCGCCGCGGCCGGTCTCGTCCTCCGGTGGCTGGTGCGTCACGGATCTCATTGGACACCGGCGGGACCTCGGCCGGTGTGCGCCGCGCCGCGCATGGCAAACCTCGTCGCGATCATCAGAACGCGGTCACTAGGCTGGCTAACCATGAGTCACGTCCTCGCCGCGGTCGCCTGGCCCTACGCCAACGGCCCGCGCCACATCGGTCATGTGTCGGGCTTCGGGGTGCCCTCCGACGTCTTCAGCCGCTACCAGCGCATGGCCGGCAACGACGTGCTCATGATCTCCGGCACGGACGAGCACGGCACGCCGATCCTCGTCGAGGCGGAGAAGGAGGGCGTCGGGCCGCGCGAGCTGGCCGACCGGTACAACCGGGTGATCGTGGAGGACCTGACCGCGCTCGGGCTCTCGTACGACCTGTTCACCCGGACCACGACGCGCAACCACTACGCGGTGGCCCAGGAGCTGTTCCGCACGGTGTACGGCAACGGCTACATGATCGAGCAGACGACCCACGGCGCGATCTCCCCGTCGACCGGCCGCACGCTGCCCGACCGCTACATCGAGGGCACGTGCCCGATCTGCGGGTACGCCAGCGCGCGCGGCGACCAGTGCGACAACTGCGGCAACCAGCTCGACCCGCAGGACCTGATCAACCCGAAGTCGCGCATCAACGGCGAGACCCCGGAGTTCATCGAGACGGAGCACTTCTTCCTCGACCTGCCGGCGCTGTCGGAGGCGCTCGGGGAGTGGCTGCGGACGCGTACGGACTGGCGGCCGAACGTACTGAAGTTCTCGCTGAATCTTCTGGACGATGTCCGACCGCGGGCCATGACCCGCGACATCGACTGGGGGATCCCGGTGCCGCTGCCGGGCTGGGAGGACAACCCCAACAAGCGCCTGTACGTGTGGTTCGACGCGGTGATCGGCTACCTGTCCTCGTCGATCGAGTGGGCGCGCCGCAGTGGCGATCCCGAGGCGTGGAAGCGCTGGTGGGCGGCTGACTCCGGGGCGTCGTCCTACTACTTCATGGGCAAGGACAACATCACCTTCCACTCGCAGATCTGGCCGGCCGAGCTGCTGGCCTACAACGGCGAGGGCGCCAAGGGCGGGGAGCCCGGGCCGCTGGGCAAGCTGGCGCTGCCCACGGAGGTGGTGTCGAGCGAGTACCTGACGATGGAGGGCCGCAAGTTCTCATCGTCGCGGCGGGTCGTGATCTACGTGCGCGACTTCCTGTCCCGCTACGACGCCGACGCGCTGCGGTACTTCATCGCGGTCGCCGGCCCGGAGACCACCGACACGGACTTCACCTGGTCGGAGTTCGTGCGCCGCAACAACGACGAGCTGGTCGCGGGCTGGGGCAACCTGGTCAACCGTTCCATCGCGATGGCCGCCAAGAACTTCGGTGCGGTGCCCACGCCGGCCGAGTTGACCGCCGAGGATTCGGCGTTGCTGGAGTCGGTGCGCGGCGCCTTCGACACGGTCGGCTCGCTGATCGCCTCGCACCGGCAGAAGGCCGCCATCACGGAGGCGATGCGGGTCGTCGGCGAGGCGAACAAGTACCTGTCCGACCAGGCGCCCTGGAAGATCAAGGAGCCGGAGCGCCGCGACCGGCTCGCCACGATCCTCTACGTCGCGTTGCAGGCGGTCAGCGACCTGAACACGCTGCTCACCCCGTTCCTGCCGCACGCCGCCCAGAAGATCCACGAGCTGCTCGGCGGCACGGGCGTGCACGCGCCGATGCCGGAGATCCGCGAGGTCGACGACCTGGACGGCGGCCCGGCGTACCCGATCATCACGGGCGACTACACCGTCGGCGCCCGCTGGGAATCCACCGAGCTGCCCGCCGGTCGCCCGCTGGAGGCCCCGAAGCCGGTCTTCAAGAAGCTGGACCCCAAGATCATCGAGGAGGAGCTGGAGCGCCTCGCGAGCTGACGTACGCCCGCTCGCCCTGTCGTGGTGCCGCCGAAGATTGAATTTTGGCGGCCCACGACGCGGAATACCGGGCACTGTGGCGGTGTCCGCCGGCTGGTTGCTTCGCCAAAAGCGTGACTTTGGCGGGGTGGCGGCTGGCCCCCGTCGCCATAAGCGTGACTTTGGCGGGGTGGGCCGCTGGTTACCCCGCCATAGGCGTGACTTTGGCGGGGTGGCGGCTGGCCCCCCTCGCCATAAGCGTGACTTTGGCGGGGTGCGCCGCAGGTTGCCTCGCCATAGGCGTGACTTTGGCGGGGTGGCGGCTGGCCCCCCTCGCCATAAGCGTGACTTTGGCGGGGTGCGCCGCAGGTTGCCTCGCCATAGGCGTGACTTTGGCGGGGTGGGCCGCTGGTTGCCTC